>JACOST010000030.1:0-300000 GCA_016178705.1 Deltaproteobacteria bacterium
ACCCGGACGATCCGCAGCCAAGCACGACGCCACGTCGGAAACAGACCGACCGACCACAGCGAATGATTCACCCAATCCACGATCAGCGCCTCCCGAGACGGAGGCCATGCGGCCAAATGGTTTTTCTACAAGCTCGTTAGTGATGACGAAGGCGGAGCGTGAAACGTTCCTGGCGCAAACGCGTCCGGGCATCTTGAGTGTGGTCGAACTGGGGCGCGGGCCGCTCACCGTTCCCATCTGGTACAGCTACGAACCGGGTGGCGTCGTGCGCATGGTTACCGGCGGCTCGTCGAAGAAGGCCGCGCTCTTGCGCACAGCAGGCCGCGCCAGCTTGTGCGTGCAGACCGAGACGCCGCCGTATCAATACGTCAGCGTCGAAGGTCCGATCACCATCGGCACGCCGGACTTCGAGCGCGACGGTCGTCAAATGGCGATCCGCTACCTAGGCGAGCAGATGGGCGAGATGTATCTCGCCATGACCGCCGACGAGCGAACCGGCAGCGTCCTGGTGTCGTTGAAGCCGGAGCGCTGGCTGTCGGTGGACTACAAGAAGATGGCGTAGGGTGGCTTCGCACGAGGAGGAGCCCCTCGATACGCAGCCCTTCGATACGAAGCCTTCGGCTTCTACTCAGCACTGCTACTCGGGGAAACGGTTCTTTCTCGCACCATTTCGATAGCCGCTTGCCTGAGTATCCCTCTTGACCCGACGCGGTCGCTCGGTATGTAGTGCCGTCATGCAACTCGTGGCGCGCGCGGTGCCTCTCCCCGCCGGATCGGGCTTCACCTGACACAGCCCGATCGATCGCGTGCCGTATCGTCGCTAACTCCGCGCAACATGAACCGACAACACCCACGGGCGCGGACCCGTGGCAGGGGAGTGTAGTGCAATGCCTCACATCTACGGTCTCGATGAGACCGCCAGCGAATTCGCATCGGCAGCCAGTCGCATTGCCGCGGACGTGGCCGCCTCGCACGCGGCGGAAGTCGACGCGCAGGCGATTTTTCCCGCCGTGAGCATCACCGCGCTCGCCGAGCGTGGCTTCTTTGGCCTGTGCGTTGCGCCGGACTTTGGCGGCAAAGGGCAGGGGCCGCGCACCTTTGCCGCCGTGGTCGAAGAGCTCGCCGGCGCGTGCGCCTCAACCGCGATGATCTACGTGATGCACGTCACCGCCGCGCAAGCGATCGCGTCGTCGAGTACGTTGTCGTATCGCGACGACGTGCTGCGACAAATCGCCGCGGGTCGTCACCTCACGACGCTTGCGCTGTCGGAGAAGGGCTCGCGGTCACAGTTCTGGGCGCCGGTATCGCAACTCGTCGAGCAGAACGGCGGCTATGTCACCAGCGCGGCGAAGTCGTGGGTGACCGCGGCCGGGCGCGCCGACTCGTATGTAGCCAGCGCGCAGCGACCAGGCGCGGCCTCACCGCTCGAGTCGACGATCTATTTCGTGCGTCGCGGTGCGCCCGGAGTACGCGTGAGCGCGGGATTCGACGGGCTCGGGTTGCGCGGCAACGACTCGGCGCCCATCACCATCGACAACCTGCGCCTGGTCGCCGGCGATCTGGTGAGCGCGATGGGCGAAGGCGCAAAGACCATGCTCGAAGTCATCCTGCCGTGGTTCGCGATCGGCACTGCGGCGATGGCCAGCGGCCTGTGCCGCGCGGCGCTCGCCGCCACTAGCGCGCACTTGGTGGGCCAGGGCTTCGAGCACAGCGGCAGTCGCTTGCGCGATTTGCCGAATCTGCGCGCCAGGCTAGCGCAGATGAGCGTGCGCACCGAGCAGGTGCGGGCGCTGCTCGGCTACACGTTGGGCGAAATGGAGCGGCCCTCGGCGACCACACCGCTGTATGTATTGCAGACGCGGCTAGCATCGCTCGAGGCCGCCATCGACGTCACCGACGCCGCGATGAAGGCGTGCGGCGGCGCCGCGTTCTCGAAGCACTTGCCGATCGAACGCCTGTTCCGCGACGCCCGTGCCGGATGGGTAATGGCGCCGACCGTCGATCATCTGCACGATTTCATCGGCCGAGCGTTGACGGGAATGGAGTTGTTCGGGTGAAAGTGTGAGACGTGACGCGTGACTCGTGAGTCGTGACGTGCGAAAGCGTGCATCCGCCTCCGACCGATTCACGATTCACGATTCACGACTCACGCGCTACGATCTAGAGGAGATGAACGATGCCAGATTCAACCATTCTACTCGGCGCGGTTGCCTACGATCCGAAGGTCGTGACGATCTGGGAAGGCATTCGCGGACACTTCCAGGAGCAGGGCGTGGCGATGGATTTCGCGCTGTTCTCCAACTACGAGCGCCAGGTGGCGTCGCTGCTGGCGGGACACATCGACGTAGCGTGGAACACACCGCTGGCGCACGTGCAGGTGCAGCGCCGCACGCACGGCCGTTCGTGCGCGCTCGGCATGCGCGACAGTGATCGCGACTTCCACGCCAAGGTGGTGGTGCGCAAGGACGCCGGCATCAGGTCGCTTGCCGATCTCGCCGGCAAGACACTCGCCGTCGGCAGCCGCGACTCCACGCAGGCGCGCATGCTGCCGCTGCACTTCTTGAAGGAAGACGGCGTCGATCTCGCGCGCGTAAAAATCCTCGCGTTTGATACCGACGTCGGCAAGCATGGCGACACCGGCCGCAGCGAGCTCGACGTGCTGGCCGCGCTCAACGACGGGCGCGCGCACGCCGGCACGGTCGGCGACTACATCTGGATCGTCGAGCAAGCGGCCGGTCGCGTCGATCCGGCGAAGCTCGAAGTGTTGTGGACCACGCCCGGCTTTGATCACTGCATGTTCGACGCGCATCCGAACATCGCGAGCGAAAAACTCGACGCGTTCAAACGTGCGCTGTTTGCGATGCAGTGGGAGAACCCGGCGCACCGCCGGTTGATGGAGTTGGAAGGTTTACGAAAGTGGATGCCGCCGCGGGAAGAAGGCTACGACAGCCTGCGCGCCGCGCTTGACGATCAGGGCGGGTGGTGAGCGGTGGCATGCAGATGAAACCGCCGATTCACGCCGGTACGCCGTGCTCTTGCCGATGCATGGGCGACGCATGCATCGCCCCTACGCCGGAGTTTTGGGCGCCAGCCAAGAAATCCCCTCTCCCGGATGGGAGAGGGCTAGGGTGAGGGCGATTCTACATTCACGCACGACGATGCCCAGATGGAGACTTCTGCAATCCCACTAGCCTCGATCGCCATCGACGGCGGCGACCTACCGCTCGGCGGAGGATTGCTGGCGCTCGTGCGTCCTGCCCTCGACCGATTCGATCCGGGCGGCGTGCTGGCGGTGCTGTCGTCGTCGCGCGCAGTGCGCGAGGATCTGCCGTCGTGGTGTCGCGTCGAGAGGCATGAGTATCTCGGTTGCGAAGCTACAACCGATGGCCGTGATCGACATTTGATCCAACGAGGGACGCATGGTGTCGCCGCCGGCGACCGCGAGCACGGCATCACGCTGCCGCAACGCGATGGCCGCCTGACCGCGGCGGACATGCTCGCCGCGGTACCGATGCCGCCGCACTCGCAGCCGACGAGTGGTTTCGCCCCGCGTGGCGCAGTGGTCGAACCGGGTGGGCCGGCGTATCCCTTCACGCTGCTCGAACGCGACCACGTCGCGCCGCCCGAAGTCGCGATGCTGTACGACCAAGCCGTTGCCGCGCAGTGGGACGCAACCCGCGACATCCCGTGGCACACCGTGCGTCCGCTGCCCGACGCGCTGGAAGCGGCCGTCGGCCAGGTGATGACGTTCCTCGCCGAGAACGAATTGGCGGCCCTCTACGTCCCGGCGAACTTCCTGCCGCGCATTCATCCGGCGTATGTCGAAGTGGCGATGTTCTTGGCGAGCCAGCTCGCCGACGAAGCGCGACACATCGACGTGTTCCTCAAGCGCGCGCGGGCCGGCGGTGGCGGTGTGGGAATGTCATCCGCGACGACTTCGCGGTCGTTGCACTCGCTGCTGACGCTCACCGACTTCAGCGGAGCGGCGTTCTTGCTCTCGGTGTTGGGCGAAGGAACGTTTCTCGACTTGCTGCGTTTTGTCGAAGAGCACGCACCCGACGACGCCACCGCAGAGCTGACGCGCCGCGCGCGCACCGACGAAGCTCGCCACGTCCACTTCGGCATCGCGCATGTGAGTCACGGGCTTGCGCACGATCCAACGTTGGCGGCGCGTCTCGAGGCCGCGGTGCGCCGCCGCGCCGCGACGTTGCACGACGCCGGCGGCGCGCCCGCCCCATTGATCGATGCGCTAACGATTCTCGCCGCGCGCGGCACCGACCCGCGCGCCATCGCGCGCGGTCACGAAGCCGTGCGCGAGTTACTCCACACCATGCACGAAGCCCGCACCCGGCGTTTGCAGAGCGCCGGCTTCACGGCAGAGCAAGCCGAGATTCTCTCCGAGTTGCACACGCCGAATTTCATGTGAGCGTTGGTCCGACGGCTAGATCTCCTCACTCGACGCTCAGGTTGGCCGGAGAAAGCTTGAAGCACCGGTTGAAATACCCGCGGACGGTCTGTTGTAGATGCGGATGGCGTGGGCTCAAGCGGTCGCCTCGATCCGCTGGCTTGGGCCTGCGACGTCGCTCACGCGTGCGCCCGGCCGCTTTCGCCGTATGAGCGAGGCCCAGCCAGTAGACTTTGGACAGCCACTTCAAGTGCTGCCCACGTCGGGTCGCGACTGTCGAGCGCGTTGACTTCGGCAGTAGGCGCCTTATCGCTCCGAAGTGCGTGGCTGGACTGGTTGCGGCGCCAGCGCGCAACGAGCGCCAGCACGGCCGGCAGGAGCAACGTCCACGGCCGGTCGCCACCGCCGCCCGTCTGACACCCGCCCGCAGCGTTCAGCGATGCCCCCGTGCTCGCTTCGCTGGTGTTCGGGATGCGAGAAGGCGGCACGACGATCGCTCCATCGGCGCCCATCGCTTTCAGTCTCTGTCCAAACTGATCTGAAGCCACGACGTTGGAGATGCGCAACGGGTACGTCCCGGCAGCGAGGTCGTCCGCAATTTTCACGTTGCAGGTGTAGAGGAGGGACCCGTCTGGAATCGGCGCGGCGTCGTCGAACGAGAACACCAGAATGCGAACGCTCGTACAATCCACTCCCGGGGTACATGTCGCGGGGACGAACGCGAATGCGGTGCCGGAGAGGCCGAGGTGCGCGTTCGGCTGGCAATCAGGCCGTCCGCCGGGATTAGCTGCGATCGATGCGCCGGCGCTGAACGTTAGGTCGTTCTGTGTGCCCGCGACGTCATTGCCAGCGTTTGTCAACGTCACCCCGACGCTCCGCGTCGCTCCCGGCGTCACGGTAGCCGATCCAACCGCCAAGCAGATCGTGTTTGGCTCACACTCAGTTGTGGACGAGGGCACTGACGCGATCGCGATACGGCTCGGCCAGCAGTCAACTGCGGAATCGCAGAGCGGGATGTTGCTGGTGATTGTATTGGTGGCCGTGTCGATGACGGCGAGCGACTGGCTGGCGCGGTTGGCCACGTAGGCGGAGCGACCTTCCGGCGTGATCGCGATGCCCTCCGGAAAGCTGCCGTCGGGCAGAGTGATCGTCGCCGCAAGTGTTGCGGTTGCGGCATCGATCACAGCAACCCTATCGGTGCCCACGTCCGGCCAGGTGAGGGTGACGTAGACGGAGCGACCGTCAGGCGTGACAGCAATGCCCGCTGGAAAGTCCGGCGCTGGTAGCGTCACGGTGGCCCTCACCGTGTTGGTTGCCGTGCTGATGATCGAGAGGCTTGCGCTGCAGCCCGAAGAGAAAGCGCACGAATAGCCAACGATGCTCGTCGCATACGCGAACGCCCCGTCCGGGCTCAGCGCAATCTCGCCCGGTCCGACGCCGCCGATGGTGGCCGCGAGTTGCTCGGTGGTCGTATCGAGCACGTACACTTCGCCGCCTGACAGATGGTCACAGTGATACTTGCAGGCCGGTACGTACGCACTGCGACCGTCAGACGTGATGGCAATCGCGTACGGCTCGTCGGCCACCGGGATGCTCGCGACGATGGTGTCGGTGGCCGTCTCCATGACCGAGACGACGTGGTGCTCCGGCCACCCCTCGTACCACGAGCTTGCCAAATACACGAAACGAGCGTCGGGGGTGATGGCCGCCCGCTTGGCTGCCCCGACGAAGGCCTCGTTGACGAAGGTGTTCGACCGGCCGTCGAGAAGCGACAACGCGCTGAGTTGGAGCACGTACCCGAAGCGACCGCTGGGAGTAAACACAATGTCGTCGACACGCCACCAATCCTGCGGGATCGAGGCGACGACTGTGTTGGTGGCAACGTCGACGACCCGGATTTGGCCCTTCTGGCCATCCCGATTGTCGGCGACGTACGCGAACGGATTTGCCGACGCGGTTCGGCAGAGGCCGTGCAATGTTATCGAGAAGATTGCGGCCACGACAGCGGTTCGCGGCAAAGCGGGCAGCCAGATTGCTCGGCGCAGCACGCTGTTGAAGCTCTCATCCCGCTGCAGGCAAAGCAAGAAAAAAAACGCCTCACTCGGTAGTCCGTTACATTCCATCAATAGAAGTCGTAGCGGTATCGATTCAGCTCGAAGTAGCGACAGAGGTGTCGGAGGACTTCCTCACGATCGGTTTGTGGCGGCATGTCGGTACCGACCTCGCGCACGGAGTCTCGATCGACAACGAAATCGAACGGACCAGTTACCATCATCTCGGTGAAGACAACATATCGACGCGATCCAACTCTTACTTCATGTTGGTCGCGCCCGCGTCGCCGAACCATTGTACCTTCAGCCACACGTGAGAATGAATGGAACAATCGCCAGAGTCTGTCCTTCCAGAGCATCGCTATCGAGCTGCTAACCGCCACGGTCGCCCGCAAGGCATTCACGAGCTCGGCGGCGTCGGCACCACACCGAGCTGACGCAAGGCGTGGAGGTTGTCGACGAGGCCGCGCTGATGCACGACTTTGCCGTCGGTGAAGCGCAGGATCAAAATCTCCTCATAGCGGAGCTGCTTGCCGGTCGGCGGGATTGGTCCCCACGGTCCCTTCTGTGTGCCGGTGATCGTCAAGCGCACGACCACTTTGTCGTCTTCGGCGATCATCTCCTCCAGCGCCTCGTGGTAGTCGGGGAATGTGGCGCGCGCGTTCTGCACCATGGCCTTGATGGCGGCGTGACCGGTGCGCAACGGCGCGTAGGGCCGATAGTCGGACACGTAGTCCGGCGAGTAGAGTTCCTCGATCTGGTCGACATTGCCGGTGTTCCACATCTCGAACAAACGACGAACGATGGCTTTGTTGTCGATGGACATCACAACCCTCCAACCCCGTGCTGGCTGCGCGATAGCGCAAATCGCTGTTCGCTACCATTCGGGCAGCGCTCCGCGCAAGGTGGCCCCTCGATACGCAGCCCTTCGATACGAAGCCTTCGGCTTCTACTCAGTGCGGCTACTCGGGGAAGCGGTTTGTTTTCACGATCTCTCCAAATCCGTTTGCCCGAGTAGATCGCGAAGCGATCGTATCGAGGGCCTTCTTGTGCCAAGCCCCATTGGAGCAGATCTCGGCAGCGCTCTCGCTGTCCATGTCCTGGATGGCGGCAGCCGTCCCTGGCTGCCCGGCCCGTTCAGCCGTCGGCGGTCACAACGTGCGCACGTGCCACTCGGCAGTCACGGCGAAGTCGCGTTGCGCGAGGAACGCGCGCTTGCGCGCATCGAGATGTGCGCAGATGACTATGCACGCACCGGCGCCGCGCTGTTTGCTGCGCGCTTCGATCTCGGCCAGCAGCGCGCGGCCGACGGTCGGCCAATCATCTTCCGACGTTACGCAGAAGTCGTCGATCAAACAACCCGGTCCGCCCGGTGCATACACGGGTGGCGCGGGCGTGAGCCGGCCGATCACGAAGCCGCGCAGCGATCCCTCTTCGTCATCGACCAGCGCGATGGTGTCGTCGAGTCCAAGTAGAATCTCGAACCAGGTCACTTGCCGCGCGAAGGAATCCTCGGCCTTGCGCCAGAAGGTTGGCGAGTACGTGGTCAGACGCTGGCGAAACGCCTCGGAAAGCGTCACCATCGCTTCGATGTCGGCGGGAGTCGCGTCGCGAATCGCCATGGGTCGCCTAGCGGTCCGTTGTCGGCGGCGTGTTGTAGCCCGCGTCGCCGTAGGGCCGCAGCTTATCGAGCCACAGCGACTCCAGCGTGTTGAGATCCTCGCGGTAGTCGTGGCTCTTGTCTTCGACGGGAGGCAGTTCGTCCAGCACCTCGAAGGAAAAGCCGTCGGCGCCGTACGTGGTCCAGTCTTGCTGGAGCGCCGCGATCTTGTGGCTACCATGCTGCAACTGGAAGCGGGTGCGATTCAGACTGCCTGGCAGGTTCAGGCTAGCGCCGAGCAGAATCTTGCCGTTGGTGCGATTGCGAACGGCGAAGATGCCCATCGGCGGTGTCGACTCTTTGTATTGGCGTTTGAGTTCGGCGCGGTTGTCCATCGGATCGACTTTCTATCATTTTCGCGTACGCGGAGGCCATGGTGCCGCCTACACGACTGTGAGTGTTCTGGTGACCTCCGCCACGTGCCTACCTTGGAAGCGGGCGATGATGAGTTCGTTCTCGCTCGGCTGCCGTTGGCCATCGCTGCCGGCCATGGTGCTGGCGCCGTAGGGCGTACCACCGGTGATCTCACTCATGTTGTTCAGTTCAGCGCAGGAGTAGGGCACGCCGACGATGATCATGCCGTGATGGATCAGGGTCGGGTAGAAGGACAGGATCGTCGTCTCCTGTCCGCCGTGTTGCGTTGCGGTGCTGGTGAACACGCTGCCGACCTTTCCCACCAGCGCGCCTTGCACCCATAGCTTGCCGGTCTGATCGAGGAAGTTGCGCATCTGCGCGGCCATGTTTCCGAACCGCGTCGGTGTGCCGAAGATGATGGCGTCGTAGTCGGCCAACTCGCTCGGCTTGGCGAGCGGCGCGGATTGGTCAAGCTTCGCGCCGTGGTTGCGCGCGACATCTTCCGGCATCAAATCGGGCACCCGCTTGATCGTGACATCCGTGCCCGCCACGCCGCGAGCGCCGTCGGCGATGGCGTGCGCCAACGTCTCCACGTGGCCGTACATGCTGTAGTAGAGAATCAGAACTTTGCTCATGATGCCTCCCGACCGCGTCCGTCCATAGCAACCACAAACCAGGAACCACAAACGAAGGCTTCGGCATTGACAGGCGACCGCTGGATCGGCCAGACATGGGGCCAAGAAGTTGAAAGTCGAAAGCGGAAAGTCGAAAGCCAGAGACCACACACTACCTCGAAAGGTTGATGCAATGGGAAAGTTGAACGACAAGGTGGCAATCGTGACCGGCGGTGCGTTCGGCAACGGGCGCGGTATCGCGGTGCGGTTTGCGGCAGAGGGCGCGGATGTGGTCATCGCGGATGTCGACGAAGCTCGCATGGCGGAGACGGCGGAGCTGATCCGCGCGCAGGGCCGGCGCGCATTGGTTCAGCGCTGCGACGTATCCAAGAAAGTCGATATCGATCAGCTCATCAGTGCCGCGGTCGCGCAGTTCGGCCACGTCGACATCGCGGTGGCCAACGCGGGGGTGGTCGAGAAGGATACCGACTGCTTGCGGATGACCGAGGCGCAGTGGGACCGCACGATCAGTGTCAATCTCAAGGGCGTGTTCTTCACGCTGCAGGCCGCCGCGAATCAGATGATCGCGCAAGGCCGCGGCGGCCGGTTGATCGCCACCGCGAGTGTGATGGCGGAGTGGGGCAGCGCCGGGAGCCCGGCGTACTGCGCCAGCAAAGGGGGGGTGAAGCAGTTGGTGAAATCGTTTGCGATCGCCTGCGGACGGTCCGGCATCACCTGCAACGCGATCGGTCCCGGCTTCATCGCCACGGGGATGACCCAAAACATCCTCGACAATCCGATGATGGCGAACGCTCTGGTGGACCGAACGCCGGTCGGCCGCATCGGTGAGCCCGGCGACGTGGCCAACGTCGCTGCCTTCCTCGCCGGCGACGCCGCCGGGTTCATGACCGGCACGATTCTCTTTCCCGACGGCGGCATCACCGCCGGAATGTATTCTGCCACGGCGGCGCAGATGGCTGCGCAGATGGCCGCCCAGCAGAGCGCCGGGCGCTGACACGATGGATTTGTCACTCGCCGGCAAGGTGGCGTTGGTCACCGGCGCAGCGCGCGGAATCGGCCGCGCCATCGCGCTGGAGTTGGCGCACGCGGGTGCCGCGGTCGCCGTTGGCGATGTGCGCCTCGCGAAATATCAGGGCGAGCGCTACTACCGATTGTCACGCCGAGTGTCGGGTGCGGATGAAGACGTGCCGACGGTCGACGCGATCATTCAAGCTGGTAGCCGTGCCGTCGGGATCGAGTTCGATGTCGCCGATAGCGCGCAGGTACGCGACGCGGTCACGCGAGCGACTCAAGAGTTGGGGCCGATCGACATTCTCGTCAACAACGCCGGCATCGTGAACAACCTCGCCTCGGTCGCCGTGATGGCGCGCGACGCGTGGGATCGCGAGTTGGCGGTGAATCTCAGCGGCCAGTTCGCGTGCATTCAAACATGCGTGCCGGGGATGGCGGAGCGCGGGTGGGGGCGCATCATCAATATGTCCTCAGTGGCGGCCGAGCAGCCGCTGCCACTGCAGCCGGCGTACGCGGCGAGCAAGGCCGGCGTGATTGCGCTGACGAAAACCGTGGCGAAGGAGTACGCCGCGCGCGGCGTGACGTGCAATGCTGTGCTGCCCGGGCTCATCGCCACGCCGCTGGTGCTGTCGATGCCGGAGCCAGCCCGCGCCGCGGTGGTGCGACAAGTCCCGGCGCAGCGGCTCGGGCAGCCCAGCGAGATCGCCGCTGTCGTCGTGTTCCTCGCCTCGCGCGCAGCGGCCTTTGTGAACGGTGTGGCGATTCCGGTCGATGGTGGATTGTTGCTGGGGCCGATGTCGTAGACGGCACGTCCGAAGCTAAGTACCTCGTTTCGGAATTACAGTAACGAATCGGACGAGGGTTCCTTCTCCCGGATGGGAGAAGGTCAGGATGAGGGGGATGAACTTGATCGGCGAAGCCTACATTCCAGTCTGCTCAGATTCGGCGGCACGTGGAACCTTGTGGCCTTCGGCATTGTCAAATCGCCCTCACCTTGATCCTCTCCCATCCGGGAGAGGAGACCCTTCACAATACGTCACTGCATTTGCGAGAGGCCGCCACTAAGCGCGGCGATAGCGCGTTCGGAAGGCGTATTGATGGAGGCAAGATGGAGCGGAGCGACAAACGCATTCTGACCACTCACGCTGGCAGCCTGCCGCGGCCGGCGGCGTTGGTGGAGTTGATGGTGAAGAAGAGCCGGCGCGAGCTGGTGGACGCCGCTGTGTTTGCGGAGACGGTCGAGCGGGCGACGCAGCATGTCGTTACGCGCCAGCTCGAAGTCGGCGTCGACGTTGGCAACAACGGCGAGCAGCCGCGCGAGAGTTTCTTCACCTACGTGCAGCATCGCCTAAGTGGCTTCGGCGGCCAGAGCCAACGGCCGATCATGCGCGACATCGTTCGCTATCAGAGCTTTTTGAATCTCAAACTTCCCGACTTCTCGGGCACGATGGTAAGCCTGATGAACGCGCCGAAGGCCATCGGCGCCGTGCAGTACGTCGATCGCTCAGAGGTTGAACGGGAGTGCGCCAACTACCGGCGGATACTCGGCGACCAGGCAAGTGGCTTCGTCGAGTCGTTCATGAGCGCGGCGTCGCCGGGAATCGTCGCCAGCGCGATGTTGAACGAACACTACGCCAGCGACGACGACTATGTCATGGCGCTCGCCGACGCGCTGAAGGTGGAATACGAGTACATTGTCGAGCAGGGCTTCGTGCTGCAGCTGGATTGCCCCGACTTGGCGATGGAGCGGCACACGTCGTTCGCCGACCGGCCGTTGGCGGACTTCCTGGCCTTCGTCGACCGCAACATCGTGGCCATCAACCGCGCGCTGGCGAACATCCCACGCGAGCGCGTGCGCTTGCACGTGTGCTGGGGCAACTACGAAGCGCCGCACGACCTCGACGTGCCGCTCGACGACATTCTCCCGCGCCTCTACCAGGCGCGCGTCGGTGCGTTGGTGTTGTCGATGGGCAATCCGCGCCACGCGCACGAGCACCGCTGCTTCGCGCGCCATCCGCTGCCCGCCGACATGCTCTTGGTCGCCGGCGTGATCGACACAACCACCAACTACGTCGAGCATCCCGAAGTGGTGGCCGACCGCATCGAGCTGGCGGCGCGCGCCGTCGGCGATCCGCACCGCGTCCTCGCCGGCACCGACTGCGGCTTCGACACGGCAGCCGGCCTGGGCGAGGTGGCTGAAGAGGTGGTGTGGGAGAAGTTGCGCGCCCTGCGCGCCGGCGCGGATCTGGCGACGCGGCGGCTGCTCTGATGCGACTGTTTTGTTGATCATGCCATGACGGGACGGCGTGCCGGCGGCCGACTGAAACAGTGGGCACATCTCGCGCTGCTGCTCGCCGCCGCGCATTGTAGTCCGCCGCCGCGTAGCGGTGCGCCGGTGGTGGCGAGCAACCACGTGCGCGGGCCGATCGCGATGCCGGAAGAACGCGCCACGGTCGAAGTCAACGCGGCGCTGCTGCGGTCGGCCGATCCCTGCCAGGACTTTTATCGCTTCGCCTGCGGTGGTTGGCTCAACAAGGTGGCGATGCCCTCGGACTATTCGATGTGGGGCCGTGGAATGATCGAGGTCCGCGAATTCCAGCTTCGGGAGTTGCGGCGGTTGTTGAGCGAGGATCCTGCCGATGATCCTGGGCTGAGCAGCGCGGAAGACTTCTTCCGCGCCTGTAGCGAGGCAGGCGATGCGGCAACCGCCGCGGCGAACCTTCAGCCGTTCGTCGACCTGATCGCAAGCGTAAACAACGCGGCGGCGCTGATGCACGCGGTTGGTGTCTTGCACATGATTGGTGTGCCGGTGCTGTTCACCATCACCACCGGCCCCGATTGGATGAATCCGGAGATGACCCTCGTAAGCCTCGACCAAGGGGGCCTCGGGTTGCACGTCCCGAGTTTCTATCTCGGCACAGATCTCGTCAGTCACACGGTGCGCGATCAGTACCGCGCGCACGTGGTGCGTATGCTGGCGTTGGTGGGTGAGTCCGACGCCGCTGCGGATGAGCAGGCGAACACCGTGATGGCTTTCGAGCACAGCCTCGCCGAGATCTTCCGCGCGCGCGATCCACAGCTTGAGCCCCAACGCCTGTATCGCAAGGCTGCCGTGACCGAGTTGCAGGAACTCACGCCGCATCTTCCATGGGAAGCCTACTTCACGGAGATTGGTCACTCGGGGAGCGGCGGGTTCAACGTCGCCGCTCCGGAATACCTGAGCGAGTTGGATCGCTTGATCGCCGCCTCCGACTTCCGCGTGGTGCGAGCCTACCTCCGCTGGCAGCTCGTCCACTACACTGCGGAGATGCTTGCGGACGCGGTCGCGGCAGAGCATTTTAGATTCTACCAATCGATCGTGGGCTCTAATGATGCGGAACCGCGGTGGCGACGGTGTGTGCAGTCCACCGATCAAGCGCTGGGCGATAGCCTGGCGCGCGCGTATCTCAATCGCCATCCCGTTGGCGAAAGCGAGCGCGGGGTTCACGACATGATTGGCTACGTGGCGCCAGCGGTTGAGGCGATGGTCTCCGAGGCGGCATGGATGGACGCGAACACGCGCGGCGCCGCCGCCGCAAAATTGCGCGGAGTCAAACTCCAAGTCGGCCACCCCACCCCATGGCCGGATCGAGATGAAGCGCCGGAGTCTTCCGGGGACTACTTTGCCAAGAGCGCAGCGATTCGGCGGACGGAGTTTGCGCGCGCGCTCAGTCGCGTTGGTACGCCCATCGATCGCTCGCGCTGGATCGCTCCAGCGTTGACGGTGAACGCGTTCTACAGCGCGCCGCTCAACCAGATCACGATTCCGGCTGGGATCATGCGCCCGCCCTTCTTCGATCCAGGGTTCCCGGCGGCCGTCAATTTCGGTGGATTGGGCACGATCATCGCACATGAGTTCAGCCACGCCATCGACCGCGCCGGTCGCCACTTTGACGGAGCCGGACGATTGTCAGATTGGTGGGGGCAGGCGACGGTCGAGCAGTTCGTGCAACCCGCGCAATGCCTGCGGCGGGTGTATGGGTCAACGCCGGCGGTAAAGTTGCGCCCGACACTCGCGCCAATAAACGTCAACGGTGAGGTGACGCTGACTGAGAACATGGCCGACATCGCCGGCGTCAGGGCGGCGTACCGAGCCTACAAGCAGTGGACGGTCAGTCACGACGATCCCCCCTCACGAGTTACCGGACTCAACAACGATCAACTCTTCTTCGTGGCGTTCGCGCAAGCGTGGTGTACCCGAGCGAAGCCGGAGGCCGAACTGGCGTTGATGATGATCGACCGTCACGCTCCACCGCATGTCCGTGTCAACGGCTCGCTGTCGCAGTCGCCGGACTTTGCCGAAGCGTTCGGATGCGAGATCGGTACCCGCATGCACCCCACCGATGTGTGCTCGGTGTGGTGAGACGATCGCGGTCGACGAACTCGGGGGGCTTCCGCTCGTGCCTCCCCGGGCGCAGATCTAGCCAGACGCGACGCGCTCTGGTATCCGGCGCATCTTTCCGTCTCTGACTCTGAGAAGGGCGCAACAGCATGGAACGCTTCGGTCTCGACTTCGGCACGACCAACTCCTCGCTCACCTGGGCGCGCGGTGCGGGCGACGTCACGCTCTGCGACCTCGACTTGCCGGCGATCAATCCGCGCGTGTTGCGCAGCTTGATCTACTTCTCGCTCGACGCGCGCGACTTCGTGGTCGGCCAACGCGCGATCGCGGAGTATCTTGCCGAGGACATGCAAGGCACGCTGATCCAGTCGATCAAGACCTTCCTGGCCGATAACTCGTTCGAGCAAACCTGGATCAACGATCGTTACTACAAACTCGAAGACTTGATCGCGGTGATCTTCCGCCACGTGCGCGCGGTCATCGCGCGGCTCACCGACGAGGACGTGTTCATGGTCATCGGCCGCCCCGCCGTCTTCGTCGAGCGCCCCGAGCGCGAGGCGATTGCGCAGGACCGTTTGCGCAAAGCCGCGCAGCTCGCCGGGTTCTTCGACGTGGAGTTTCAGTACGAACCGATCGCAGCGGGTCTGGCCTACGAGTCGTCGTTGACCAAACCGGAGTTGGCGCTGATCGCCGACCTCGGCGGCGGCACGTCGGATTTCACCGTCATGCGTCTCGGCGCCGGCACCGACGGCGATCGGCGTGACGACATCCTGGCGACCCGCGGTGTGCAGATCGCCGGCGACTCGTTCAACGCGCGCATCATGGCGCAGAAGCTCGCCAAGTATTTCGGCGCCGGCACCACCTATCGCACGATGGAAGGGCGCCAGATGCCGTTTCCGAAGATGCTGCTGGCGCAGCTCAGCCGCTGGCATCAAGTGACGTTTCTCCGCAGCCCGAAGACGCGCGAGTTGCTCGGCCACATCCGCTGGACCTCGAACGCACCGCGCACTGTGAAAGCGTTCGAAACCCTGCTCGACGGCAACTACGCGTTCTTTCTGTTTCAGGAAATCGAGCAGGCGAAGAGCCAGCTGTCCGATCGCGAGGAAGCGGTGATCCGCTTCCAGCGTGACGAGATCGATGTCGACGAACGCCTCACGCGTGCCGAGTTCGAACACCTGATCGCGCCCGATCAAGCGCAAGTGCGTCGCTGCATGGAGTCCGTACTGAGTGCGGCCGGCGTGACGGCTGGCGACATCGACGCCGTCTTCCTCACCGGCGGCTCGGCGCAAATCCCGGTGATCCGAAAAATGTTCGCCGATACGTTCGGCGCGGAGAAGCTCAAGGCCCAGGACTACCTCACCTCGGTGGCGTTTGGATTGGGAGTGAGCGCGCTGCGATCGCAACCTAGTTCGACCGCGCAGTAGCTGCGGTGTTGGCGACCTGCATTCTTCTCTGAAGTGTAGGGGCGATGCATGCATCGCCCTCCGTCTTCTCAGCAACGACACGTGGATCGGAGGGCGACGCATGCGTCGCCCCTACAAACACCCCTGCTGCGCAGCATACGCGCCGGTTTCTCCGCCGCGCGTTGCATGTTATCCCGTCAGTGTGAGGGTCGACGGGTCGTGAGTATCGAGCAGAGCAGCGGGGCAGGTGTGCGCACGGCAAGCACGGAGCACGACGAGGCGCTGCGCGGCGCGATCGCGCGCGCGCGCCGTAGCCCGTTCTACGCGCAACACTTGGCTGGCCACGAGTTGCGCACTCGCGCCGATCTGACGGCGTTACCGCTGACGTTCAAATCACACCTGCGCGACGCGAGTCCGTTCGGCATGCTCGCGGTGCCCGCCGCGAAAGCCTGGCACTACCACGAATCGAGCGGTACGACTGGCGAGCCGATCTCGACGTGGTGCGGCCTCGGCGAGCTACGCCTGATGGCCGCGGTGGTGCATCGCATGGTGCCGGAGCTGGCGCAGGACACGGTGTTGCTCAATCGCTTCCCCCTGTTCGCACCCGTGTCGTTCGTCTTTGAAGAAGCGCTGCGCATGGCGGGCGCCTGCCACATTGCCGCCGGCAACGTGAGCTGGGACGTGCCGTTCACCCGCGCGCTCGATTTCATGCGCCGGCTCAAGGTTACCGCCCTCAGTTGCCTGCCGCTCGAACCGATTCTGCTGCGTGAGTTGGCGCGCGAGCAAGGCGTCGACCTTAAAGAGTTCGCGTCGCTCAAGGTCATCTTTGCCGGCGGCGCCGTGCTGACGCCGGCGTTGCGCCGGGTGATCGAAACGGATTGGAGCGCGCGCGTCGTCGAGATCTACGGCTCGAACGAAACTATGCTGATGGGCGTCGGCTGCACCGCGGGGCGGCTGCACTTGTGTACCAACCTGCTCGAGTTCGAGGTCCTCGATCCTGCTACGCACATCCCCGTCGCTGCGGGCCAGCCCGGCTTGCTGACGGTGACCAGCCTGGTTCACGAAGCCATGCCGCTGGTCCGCTACGTTACCGGCGACCTCGTGCGTGTGCGCACGGAGTTCTGTCGCTGCGGCCAGGCCGGTCAGGTGGCGGAAGTGTTTGGGCGCGCGGACGAAGTGGTCGAGATCGGCGGTGCGCGCGCGACCTCCTACGATATCATGGATGCGGCTTACGACTTCGCCGATGGCTTGGGCACGCGTGTGTTCTTCATGCTGATCCGCAAGCGCGGGCTGCACTTGCTGATCGAAGTGGCGGAGCCGCAGCGCGCGCGCGATGCGAGTGCGGAGCGCACGCTCGCCGAGCGTATCGGCTTGCCGGTGACGGTTGAGTACCTCGCGCACAACGAGGTGATGGATCGCACCGCGTTGTTTCGGACGCCGAAGATCTACAAGCCGACGCAAATCAGCGATTGGCGCGGTGATGGACGCAAGACGATCACCATCATGGAAGCGCTGCTCGAATGGCCGCAGTTCGACTGGCGCACGCTGATGCACATCGGCCTGCGCCAGCTCCGCAACGCCCGCCGCCGCCGCCGACTGCTGCGCGAAGACCGTTGATCGAATGCGGATTGCGGAATGTGGAGTGCGGAATCTACGGAATGCCGAATGCGGAATGGCGAATGCGGAATGAGGCGGTGAGGGATCTCCATTCCGCACTCCGCACTCCGCATTCCGCACTCGTCATGAATCCCCGCGCCACCGCAGGTTCCAATGCGAAGCTGTGGCAGCGCGCGGCCAGCGAGGTGCGCCGCTGTGGCAATCTGTGCGGAGAGTTGGCGACGCGTGGCGATGGGGACGTCGCCGACATTACCCGGTTCGTGCGTGAGACACGGCCTGCAATCGTCGTGGCGGCTGGTGGCGACGGCACCGTGAGCGAAGTGGTGCAGGCGATCATGGCGGCTGGAGTGAATCCGCAACCCGCGCTGGCGATCATGCCGCTCGGTACGGCCAACGACATCGCGCGATCGTTCGGTCTGTGGTCGTTCCGGCAACGTGGCGGGGCGGCGGTCGAGCGTGCGGTCACGGCGTGGCGCGACGGTCGCGATCACCGCATCGATCTCGGTCATGCATCTACGACCGATCGGCAGTGCTACTTCGCCGGTAGCTTCGCCCTCGGCATGGACGCCGACATCCTGGCGATGCGTAACCGCTTGCGCCGTCGGTTTCATCTGGGACGAAGGCTGAGCGGCTACCCGCTCTACTTGTGGAGCTGTGGGGCCAACGTCCTGGCGCGCAGTCACGGCGGCGACGTGCGCTTGCGCGTCGATGGAGCGGAGCAGTCGGCTCGCTTTTACAATCTGCTGGTGACCAACACGCCGCAATACGCGGGCGAGTTTCGCTTCGACGCCGACAACTCGGTCGATGATGGCCGCCTCGATCTCCATCTCTTCGCCGGTGGGCTCGACTATCTGCGCCGCTACCCCGCCGCGTGGCGGCGACATGTTCACTACCACCGAGATGAGCCTGTTGCACCGCCCGGGTTGCAACGCGTGCGTGAACTCCAAATCGAATTGACGGCACCGCTCGCGGCGCAGCTCGACGGCGAAGAATGGGGAACGGCGTCGTCGTTCACCATCAGGGCCGTTCCCAACGCGCTGGTGATTCGCGTGCCTCCCCCGAGTCACCAGTCACGAGTCACGAATCACGATTCCGTGATCGGAATGCATCGCGGCTGAAGGCACACACGCTCCAACCAAGTGCGCACCGCAGGGTAGGGCGCCAGATCAAATCCGCCTTCATTGGCGACGTGGGTGTAGGCATACAGCGCGATGTCGGCGATCGAGTAGCGCTCGCCGACGAAGAATGTGCGCGTCGTTAGGTGCTGCTCCATCACGCCGAGCGCGGCGTAGCCGAGTTGTCGCTTCGCCGGGATCAGGGCGGCGCGCTCGGGCGTCAGCTCCGAGTGCATCCAAAAACGCACCGTCGCGATGTTGGGCTCGTGGCTGTATTGCTCGAAGCACATCCACTGCAAAACTTGCGCGCGCTCCAGCCGGTCAGTGGGGAAGAACGCCGTCCCCTCGGCGAGATAGAACAGGATTGCGTTGGACTCGGGCAGGAATACGCCGTTCTCCGGTTCGAGCGTCGGGATGCGGCCATTCGGGTTCTTCTGGAGAAACTCGGCCGTGCGGGTCTCGCCCTTGTTGATGTCGAGATCGATTCGCTCGAACGGAATACCCAGTTGCGCCAGCAGCAGTCGCACCTTGTAGCCATTGCCCGATGGCAAGTAGTCGTAGAGTCGCAGCATGCCGTCTCCTCTCGGCCGCAGGTTGTAGCACGCGCGCGTGTTGCCGACGCGTGCTCCGTTCCGACGCCCGTGTAGGGGCGACGCATACGTCGCCCGCTTTGAAGATGTCAGATCGCCGTTAGCAGGATCGGACGACCGCGAGTGACAACGAGCGAGTGCTCGTAGTGGGCGCTGAAGCTTCCGTCGGTGGTCTTCATCGTCCAGCCGTCATCGGCTTCAAAGACGGTGCCCGCGCCCGCGGCGATGATCGGCTCGACGGCGATCACCAGTCCGTCGGTGAGCACGCGCCGATCACGCGTCTCGACGTAGTTGGGGATCGTCGGCTCTTCGTGAATGGCGCGGCCGACACCGTGGCCGCCAAGTTCGCGGATGACGCTGAAGCCGCTGCGCCGCACCTCCGATTCGATGGCGCGGCTGACGTCTTGGATACGGCGGCCGGCTTGGATCACTTCGAGCGCGCGTTCGAAGGCGCGCCGCGCGCACTTCGCCAGCGCGCGATGCCGTTCCGACACCGGCGGCACGGCGACGGTGATGGCCGCGTCGGCGATGTAGCCGTCTTGCTCGACGACGAGATCGAGCTTGACGAGGTCGCCGGCGCGAATGACGCGATCACTCGGCACGCCGTGGACGGCTTCGTCGTTGACGCTGATGCAGATCGATCCTGGAAAGTCATAGAAGAGGCGCGGCGCCGAGCGCGCGCTTCGAGCGGCGAGCAACTCGGCGCAACGGCGGTCGACGTCGGCCGTGCTCATTCCCGGACGCAGCTCGCTCTTGAGCTGCTCCAATACCGCCGCGACTATGCGGCCGACGCGGCGGAGATGATCGAGGTCGTGTGGCGATTGGATGCTCATCGTTGTTTCAGCCTAGAGGAATGCTTCGCTTGATGCACGCCCGGTTTCACTCGTCGGACAACAGTCGTTGTCCAGCGCGCATCGCGACGCCCCATGTGGGGAGGAGTTGCGCGGCATGGAGGTCGACCGGTGGGGTCGGGGCGCTGACCAGCGGCTGCAATGCCGATTGCCACCAGCCGACGTCGTGCCACGCACCGAACTTGAAGCCGACGTGCTGATAGACACCGACGGGAGTGAAGCCGAGCGACTCGTGCAGGCCGACGCTGCCCGCGTTGGGCAAGGTAATCCCGGCATAGGCACGATAAAAGCCCTGCACCACCAGGAGCCGGAACAGCGACGTGTACAGCGCCCGCCCGACGCCCATGCGGCGTGCGTGCTCGTGGATGTAGACGGTGACGTCGGCCGACCACTGGTACGCGGCGCGTACGCTGTGTTGGCTGGCGTAGACGTAGCCGAGCACGTCGCCACCGCGATCACATACCAACCACGGCCAGTGCTCGAGCGTCTTCACGATGCGCTGCCGCATCTCTTCCACGCTCGGTACCTCGATTTCGAAGGAGATCGCCGTGTCGCGCACGATCGGCGCGTAGATCGCCTGGATCTGGGCCGCGTCGGAAACGGTGGCGAGGCGGATGGTGGAGGGCATTGGTGTGCACACATAGCGCGTGCGCGCCGATCAAGCCAAGAGAAGCACGAGGAGTGACTTTGCACGAAGATGGAAGGGCCTGCCCACCGGCGCTCTATTGCCGGCTTCGTGCAAAATCCGGCAACGTTGTCGGGCGCGCCTTGCCGCGAAGAAGCGACGCAGATAAGAACGGGCGCATCGAGTCATGAGTGTTTCCCCACAGCGAGCAGTAGTCACCGGATGCGGCGCGTTATCGCCGCTCGGCTGTGGGGTGCCGGCGTTCTGGAGCGGGCTGCTCGCTGGGCGCAGCGGCTTGGCGCCGACAGTGGGCGCCGACGATGTTCAGGTGCTTGTCGGTGCCGTGAAGGACTTCGCGCCCGAGCGTGATCTCGCGGCGGATGAAGTTCAGCGCCTCGATCGCATCACGCAGTACGCACTGATTGCGGCGCGTGAGGCGTTGCGCGACGCTGTGCTTGATTTGACGGCTGTCAATCGCACGCGAGTCGGCGTGATCTTGGCCACGACGATTGGCGGCATGCTGATCGGTGAAGCATATCAGCACGCCAAACACGACGGCCGATCGTTTGATGCGCGGCAACTGCTGCACCATCCGTACTACGCCGTCGCCATGCGGCTCGCGCGCGCGCTCGATGTGCGGGGGCCGGTGGTGAGCCCGTCGATCGCCTGCGCATCGGGAACACAGGCGGTCGGGCTCGCGCTCGAATTCATCCGGCTCGGGCACGGTGACGTGTTCATCGTCGGCGGGGCGGAGACGATCTGCGCGTTCGTGACCGATGGATTCAATTGCCTGCGGGCGACCACCAGCGACGTGGTGCGACCGTTCGATGCCCGGCGCGATGGTCTCGCCCTCGGCGAAGGCGCGGCGGTGTTGGTGATCGAGTCGTTGGCGCATGCGCAGGCGCGCGGCGCCCGGGTCGACGTTGAAGTCGCCGGTACGGGTTTGTCGAGCGATGCGACGCATATGACCGCGCCCGCTCGCGACGGTTCGGGAGCGGCGCGTGCGATGCGGGCCGCCCTCGCCGATGCGGAGATCGAGCCGAGCGCGGTCGACTGCATCAGCGCCCACGGCACTGGCACGGTCTACAACGACGCGATGGAGATCGCGGCGATCACTGCGGTGTTCGGTGACAACGCGGCGCGCATTCCGATCAACGGAATCAAAGGGGCGATCGGCCACACGTTGGGTGCTGCGGGCAGCTTCGAGGCGATCATGAGTGCGCAGATCCTACGCACCGGGGTCATCCCGCCTACTGCCAACTGCGAGCAACTCGATCCTGGATGTCCGCTCGACATCGTGCGCGGCGCGCCGCGACGTCGCGCAGTGCGCATCGTACTCTCGACCTCGTCGGCGTTTGCCGGCAACAACGCGTCGATTGTGCTGCGGCGAGCCTGATGTCGTGATGCAGCCCGTCGTCATCACTGGCATCGGCGTGGTCTCGCCGCTCGGCTGTTCGGTCGCCGAGCTGACGCGCAACTACGCCGCGTTCGAGCGAGTGCCGCGCGCGGGCGAACTCGCGCAGATCCCGCTCGAAGTCATCCCCGCCGACAAGCGCACCCGCATCGGACGCCTCGATCGTTTGTGCCGGATGTTCTTGGCTACCTCGTATCTCGCGGTCGAGGACGCGGGCCTCGGTGTTCCTGTGGACGATGCGGAGCGCGTCGGCCTGTCGTTCGGCACCGGCTTCGGCTGCCTACTGACCAACGCGGAGTATCATCAGAAGATCGTCGACAACGGCGCCGCAGCGGCGAGTCCGCGGCTGTTTGCGTACACCGTGTCGAGCGCTGCTGCGGGCGAGGTGTCGATTGCGTTCGGCATCAAAGGCCCCAATGTCACCACGCACATGGGGTTCGCGGCCGGCCTGGGCGCGATCGGCTACGGCTTCGATTTGATTCAGATGGGCAAGGCCGATGTTGTGCTCGCCGGCGGTGCCGATGCGATCGGCCCCGCCCTGATAGACGGGCTGCGCGAAATGGGACTGCTCAAGGCAGCCGAGCAGTCGCGTCCGTTCGAAGATGCGGTTGCCGGCGTCTGTCCGTCGGAAGCGGCGGCGGTGCTCGTGCTCGAGCGTGCGGATCGCGCGGCGCAGCGTGGGGCGCGCGTGTGGGGACGAATCGCCGGCTATGCCGCCGGCTTCGAGCCGACGCTGACGCATCCGGCTCGCGAAGGGACCGGTGTCGTCGGCACCATGCAGCGCGCTCTTTCGCTCAGCGGCCAGCCGGCGAACGCTGTCGGGTTGGTGCTGAGCAGCGCACACGGCACGCCGATCGATGCGATCGAGCGCGCCGCGATCACACAAGTGTTCGGCGCGCAGCCACGCGTGCTGGCACCGAAGGCTGCCCTGGGCGAGACCTTCGGCGCCAGCGGCGCGTTGGCGCTGGCACTCGCAGCCGGGCTAGCTCACGCCAACCCTCTTCCAGAGGAGGCCGTCGATCTTCTCGCGAACACGCCCTTCGAGACGCCGCCAAAAGAAGGCGGCTCCTCAGGGCGAACGGAAAAGCTTGTTCAGATCAATTCGAGTACCGTTCGGGCTGAGGAGGACCCATCTTCTCAGGGGCCGTCTCGAAGCCCTGCTCACGATTTATCGACACTCCCAGGGGGAGAGGCAGAAAGCACCTCGTTGGTTATGGTCAACTCCCTATGCTATTCGGGCAACGTCGTTAGCCTTCTGTTTCACCCTGAACGATGACCATGGCCAGCCCGTCGCTGCGTGTCCTGCTGATCTCCGCCAACACGGAGAAGCTGCCCGACCCGGTGTTCCCGATCGGCGCCGCGTACATGGCCGCGGTGGCGGAGCAGCATGGACATGCCGTCGACACGCTCGATCTCTGCTTTCTCGACGCACCACGGCCCGCGCTCGATGAGAAGATCCGGGCCTGCGATCCGCAAGTCGTCGGCATCTCGCTGCGCAACCTCGACTCGTCGTCGTATCCGCAGAACACGTCGTACATCGACGACTATCAGCGACTCATAGCCGCCGTGCGGGAGTTGACCGGTGCGCCGATTGTGCTCGGCGGCGCCGGCTTCACCATCACCCCGCAGACGATCCTCGAATACCTGGGTGCCGACGTTGGTGTGGTCGGCGAAGGCGAGATGGCGTTCCCGTGGATATTGCAGCAGCTCGCCGGAGGACAACCACTCGCCTCGACTCCGGAGTTCATCTGCGAGCCGGTGAATGGCGGCGTGTGCGTCAGCTCGGTCGCGCGCATCAAGCAGCTCGACGTCACCGGCATCCCCATGCGCCAGCGCTTCGACATGCAACGCTACTACGAGCGCGGCGGCGCGCTGAACATCCAGACCAAGCGCGGGTGCTACTTCGAATGCGTGTTTTGCAGCTACCCGCTGATTGAAGGCTCGAAGGTGCGGATGCGGACGGCGACCACCGTGGTCGACGAGATGCAGGCCATGCGCGCGGAGTTCGGCATCCGCCATTGGTTCTTCGTCGACAACATCTTCAATATGCCGATCCGGCACGCCAAGGACGTCTGCGCCGAGATCATCGCGCGCGAACTCGACGTCGAGTGGTCGGCCTATCTCAACCCGAAGTTCATGGACGCGGAGTTGTGCGACTTGATGGCGCGCTCGGGCTGCAAGGCGATCGAGTTCGGCACCGATTCGGGCGCGCCGGCGATGATCGAGAATCTCAAGAAGGAATTTAGCGTCGACGACCTGCGTCACGCGTCCGCCCTGTGTCATCAGTATCGCCTGAAGTTCTGCCACAGCTTGATCTTCGGCGGGCCGGGCGAAACCTCGCAGACGGTGACGCAGACCCTTGACCTGATGGACGAGCTCAAGCCGACGGCGGTGATCGCCTTCACCGGTATCCGCGTGCTGCCGGGCACCGGTATGGTCGACATCGCGCTGCGCGACGGCCAGATCGATCCCGACGACAACTTGCTCTATCCGAAGTTCTACATCTCGCCCAATCTTCGCGACGAGCTGATCGATCGCATCGAAGCGTACGCGCACACGCACACCAACTGGATCGTGCCGGGCAAGGGTATCAAGACCAACATCCAGGTGTTGCAGAAGCTGCGCGAGCGCAAGATCAAAGGACAACTGTGGCGACTGCTGCGGTGAGTGCCGACCCGCTGCGCCTCGACGGCAAACGCGCACTGGTGACCGGCGCGTCGCGTGGAATTGGGCGAGCCGCCGCCGAAGCACTCGCATCCGCGGGCGCGGCCGTCGCGATCAACTACGCGCGCTCGGCGAGCGAAGCCGAGGAAGTCGCCGCTGGCATCTGCGCGCGGGGTGGTGACGTGGAGGTGATTCAGGGCGACGTTGCCGATGCCGATGCGGTCACGGCACTGTTTCAGCGGGTCATCGAGCGCTTCGGTGGCGTCGACATCGTGGTCAACAACGCAGCGGTGATTCACGATGGCTATGTGATGATGATGACGCCGGCGGCGTGGGATGAGGTGATCGCGGTGAATTTGCGCGGCGCATTCCTGTGTGCGCGGCAAGCGCTGCGGCCGATGATCCGGCAGAAGTGGGGCCGCATCATCAATGTGATCTCGCCGGCCGCGCTGCTGGGGAAGAGCGGTGCCGCCAACTACGCGGCGGCGAAGGGCGGGCTGCTCGGCTTCGGCAAGTCGCTTGCGCGCGAGGTTGGGCGCTACGGCGTCACCGTCAACGCGGTGTGCCCCGGGTTGATCGAGACGCGTTTGATCGCCAACCTGCCGGCGGCGGAGCGCGAACGCTTTCATGAACAGATCGCGCTCGGCCGTTTCGGCGAGCCTGCCGAAGTGGCGCAGGCGATTCGGTTTCTCGCCAGTCCCGCTGCGAGCTACATCACCGGCGCCACGCTCACGGTCGATGGCGGCCTGACGATGGCGTGAGGACTTCACCACGAAGACGCGAGGACCACGAAGAACGGGCCTCGGGATCCTTCAGGCCTGACTTTGGACATTCGACTTTGGACTTTGGACTCTGATCGGTGAAACGAATTGCCATCACAGGGATGGGCAGCATCAACGCGCTCGGTGCGGGCGTCGCCGCGTTCGTCGATGGGCTGCGGGCGGGACGTTGCGGCATCGGAGCGTTGTCGCTGTTCGATAGCGCAGGGTTCCGCAGCTCGCGCGCCGCCGAAGTCAAGGAGCTGCCTGCGCCAGCGTTCGCGCCGCGCGCAATCAAGCGGCGCGCGTCGCGTACGACAATGCTCGCTCTGATTGCGGCGCATGAAGCTTGGCGGATGGCGGGTATCGAGGCGGCGGTGGCTGCGCAAGCCGGCGTGGTGCTGGGCACAACCACCGGCGGCATGGCCACCGGCGAAGAGGCATTTCGCCGCACGTTGTGCAGTGCGAAGCCGTCGCCGCGTTTGTCGGAGTGGTTGGAGACGCCCGTCTCGGCGCCGGTGGACACGCTGGCGCATGCATTCGAATGTGGTGGGCCGCGCCTGACGGTATCGACTGCCTGTTCATCGAGCGCCAACGCGCTCGGCATCGCCGCCGATTGGATCCGCGGCGGCCGCGCTGACACCGTGTTGTGTGGCGGTACCGATTCGCTGTGCCGCATGACGTACTCGGGGTTCAATGTGCTGCAGGCGCTCGATCGCGAGCCGTGCCGCCCATTCGACAAGGATCGTGCAGGGTTGACGCTCGGCGAGGGCGCGGCGGTGTTTGTCTTCGAAGCGTGGGAGAGCGCATGGCAGCGTGGTGCGCGCATACTCGGCGAGTTTGTCAGCTACGGCGTCAGCGCCGACGCGCATCATCTCACCCAGCCGCGTCCGGACGGCGAGGGGGCGATGATGGCCATGCGGCGCGCGTTGGCAGAGGGTGACGTGGCGGCCGAGGCGATCGACTACGTCAACGCGCACGGCACCGGCACGCCGCTCAACGATGTGGTCGAAACCCGCGCGATCAAGGCGGTGCTCGGCGGGCGCGCGTATCGGGTGCCCGTGAGTTCGACCAAATCAATGATTGGACACTGCCTCGGCGCCGCCGGTGCGATCGAAGCGCTGGCCTGTTTGCTCGCGCTGCAGTTTCGCTTCATCCCGCCGACGGTGAATCTCACCCACCCGGACCCGGAGTGCGATCTCGACTACGTGCCGAGTCGAAGCCGCGCGGCTGAATTGCGTACGGTGTTGTCGAACTCGTACGGCTTCGGCGGCAACAACACCAGCCTGATTCTGCGCGGCTACGATGGGTGAACGATCCCTCCGTGCCGAGGCGGTGGCGGTCACCGGTATCGGCATCGTCAGCGCGCTTGGATTCGGTCGCGAGCAGTTCTGGACCGCGTTGGTAGAGGGACGCTCAGGCATCGCGCCGATCGAGAGTCTCCCGCCCGCCAACGGACCGCCGACTGTGGCAGCGGAAGTGCGCGGCTTCGTCGCGCGCGAGTACATCACCTCGAGCCATCTACGACGGATGGACCGATTCTCGCGCATGATCGTGGCCGCCGCGCGCATGGCGTTACTCGATGATGCGCGAGGTGTGCTCGATGGCGTGCCCCTCGAACGCGTTGGGGTCGTCGTCGGCTCAGCGTTAGGCGAGATCGCCGACTCCGTCACGCACTTGGGGAAGGTGTTTACCAAGGGCGCCGCCGCCGCCAGTCCGATGGTGTTTCCCAATCTCGTCCTGAACGCGGCAGCGAGCTACGCCGCGATGGAGTTGGGCGCCACCGGGATCAACCTCACCGCGGCGCAGAATGAGATTTCGGGGGAGCAGGCGATCATCGTTGGTTGCGATGCCATCAGGGCGGGGCGGGCCGACGTCGTCATTGCCGGCGGTGGTGACGAGTTGGCGGCGATCGTCGTCGACGTCCATCGCCGCATCGGCGCGCTCTCGGGGCAACATGGTGGGTCCGAATGGAGCAGCCCGTACGATGCGCAGCGCAACGGCGTCGTGTTAGGCGAAGGCGCGGCGATGCTGGTGCTCGAATCGGTCGCGCGGTCGCGGTCGCGCGGCGCGACTGTCTATGCAGAGATCGCGGGTGATCTCATCTTCAGTGTGCCGGCGCCGTCGTATGATTGGCCGCCGCACGCGACGGCAGCCGTTCAACCGTTGCGCCGCTTGATCGGCGACCAGCCGCTCGATCTGATCTGCGGCGGCGCGAATTCCACGCGTCGGTTGGATGCGTGCGAGTTGGATCTCCACGCGCGCCTGTTGGGCGAACGGGCAACCGCGGCGCAACTCACATCAATCAAAGGAGCGATCGGCGAGTTCGGCGCGGCCGGCGCGACCACTGTTGCGGCCGCTTGCTTGGCGTTGCACGAGCAGGTGGTACCGCCGCTCTGCCATTTGCGACAGCCCGAACCCGGCTCACCCCTCCGATTCGCCGGGAGACAAGGAGCCCCGTTCGCGATGGAGCGCGCCCTAGTGTGCGGTCTGGCACGAGGCGGAGCCGGCGCCGCGCTGTTGCTGCGCCGCGCGACGGCCTAGTTCGACCGTCCTTTTTGGGCATTAGTATTCTTGACTGGGCCGTCGCGACTGCGCTAGTCGAGTGGCTAGGTACACTCTCATCCAATTGGCTCAATCCCGACGGCACGCTATACGAGATTCGGAGGAACGCCACCAATGCGACCGAATCATAGACATGCGATCGTCCTGGACGCTTTCACCCAAGAGATTGCTGACCCTTGGATCAGCATAGCGGTGGCCTTCGGACCAACTGGAGAGCAGTTCATCGCAGTCGGGTCCGCGGCTGGCGCGTTCAAGGCGCGGCGCAACGCCAGATCAAAAGCTCAAGAGTGGGCTGACCATCAGTACAGCATTGCGCGGCATCAACTTATTTCAAAGCGGTCCTTCAAGGATGCAGTATCGGGAGTGATGAAGCGACGCGCCCGATCTGCGAAGTCGCTCGCGTCGCCCCCGACACAATCACCAAAGTAGCCAAGCGGCTATGCATATCCCGTTTGCGCCTGGCTCTGGGTTTTTGGGGGATTGTGAATCTGCGATCCAACGCGACGCGAGCGTTCTCCGCAGCGGAAGGCCGATCCATATACAGCTCGCCAAAGGTGGAGGGTACGCGGCTCGGATCAAAGTGATCATTCACCCGAGCAGCGCGAGTTTCTTCGGCGCAGAATGGTCCGGAACTCGATTTCCAGCGCGAATCAAGGCCGCCGCTACGGCGCTGCGCAACGCAGGTCTGCGCGGACGGTTTTCCATCTCACATCTCGACGGAACCATCGAAATCACGAAGCTCTCCTAGGGTCGCGCGGCGTCTCTGATACTCGGCTAGCTTTGCTTGGGGTAGCGCGCGTGCCTACAGCGTAGGTTCCGCGCCTGGCGGATCGAAATTCATGATCGTCCCACGCTCTGGGAGATGCTCCCGCAAGATGTCCTCGAACGGGCGTTGGTCGATCACTTCGAACTGGCTCGTCTCGAGCGGGAACCGCGCACCCGACTCGGTGTACGGCGTCACTGCGGCTGAGCCGGCGGAGAGCACGGTGACGATCGGCACCAGCTTGTGCTGGATCGTTGCGTCTTCACGCGTGGTGACGACAAGCTTGCAGGTTGGGAGACCGATCGAGAGTAACGCGACGAGGCGAATGAAGTCGCTGTCGCTGACGCCGCCTTGGCTGCGCCCGCCGGCGATCTGCCGCAGTCGCGGCACCGAGAGATACACCTCCATGCCCAGGTCGAGCAGATGTTGCGCGTGTAGGGCGAGTGCGGTGAGCTCGAAGGCGAGGTCGGGATTGAGACCGACGAGAATCCCGGGATTGGCGACACGCAAGCCAGCGCGAAAGCTGCGGTCGAAGTTAGTCAGCCGCCGCTCGAAGTCGGCGCGCGGATTGTCGGGATCGGCGCCCATGAACTTGACGTAGTGCGAGCGCGAGTAGGTTTCCTGGAACGTACACATGGTGAGTTTGGGCACCACGCTACCGTCGTCGTGGCGGGCGATGCCGGCGAGCAGCGTGTCGAATTCCTCGGCATCGATCGAACCGACGTTGATGAGCGTGTGTCCGAACCGCAGCGCCTGGGTCACGCGCAACGCCTGATTCACATAGTCCAGCGCCCACGGTCGATTGGCGCGGCGATACTCACCGGTGAGCAACGCCACCGCGTGCATCCCCCGTTGGCTCAAGACGCGGAGCTGCGCTTCCACGTTCGCCAAGTCGGCGGTCTCGCGCCGCAGTGCCTGGTTGTCGCGCCGCATGCCGCACATGCGACACTCGGCGTCGCAGGTGTTGGTCATGTACAACGGCGAGAAGGTCTCTAGGCGCGTGGGATGGCGTTGACGCACGGCCAGCGCGAGGTCATACATCGCGTCGCTGTCGAGTGCCGGAGCGAACCACAGTACTGCGATCTCGTCCGAGGTCAGCCCGGCACCGTAGCGAGCGCGCTCGATCAGCGCGGTGACGCCGCGGCGTGCGGTCGTGCAGGCGCGCCGGAGGCGGTGGTCGAGGTCGGTGGGATCAAGTGCGAAATCCATCATTGACACGCCGCGTGTGTAGCGTAGCGCAGCCGGCATCGTCAATCTGATCCTTGACGCTGAACGAACTATCGCAACTTCTTGCCAGCGCGCTTGCGTGAGACCTTGCCCAAGACGGGCGACCCCTCGATACGCAGTCCCTCGATGCGAAGCCTCCGGCTTCTACTCGGGGCTGCTACTCGGGGAAGCGGTGGATTCTATTCCACGAACATCCAAGTCCGTTTGCCCGAGTAGGTCGCGTAGCGATCGTATTGAGGGCCTCCTCGTGCAAGGCCCCTGCGTGGAGTCCTTGCGTTGACCCTGTGGGGCGGCTGGGTTACCAGCACAGCCAACCGTGCCGATTGAACCGCTCACGCCTTCCGCGATCCGTCATGCGCTCAGCGTCGATGTCGAAGACTGGTACCACGATGCCGCGTCTAATGTGCGCGCTCCCTACGAGCAGCGGGTTGAAGCCAATACCTTGCGCTTGCTCGACCTCTTTGCCGAGCACGACGCGCGCGCCACGTTTTTTGTGCTCGGCGAGGTCGCCGCGCAGTATCCCGGGTTGATCCGCCGCATCGCCGCTGCCGGCCACGAGATCGGCAGCCACGGGTATCGACACTGCCGAGTACCACAGCTGCTGCGACGCGAGTTTCGCGATGATGTCGCGCACTCGCTGCGAGTGCTCGAAGACCTGACCGGGCGCCGCGTCGGCGGATATCGTGCGCCCTACTTTTCGATCAAAGCCGATGTCCAGTGGCCGATCGACACGCTGCGAGAACTCGGGATCGCCTACGATTCGAGTATTCTGGCCATCGATCGGCCGCCCGGGTTGGAGCTGGTGTGTCCGCGCACGCCGTTTCGACATCGCAACGGACTGTGGGAAGTGCCGGTCGGAGTGTTGCGGATGCTGTACTTCTGGCACTTGCCGCTGGCCAGCGGCGCGGGGTTGCGGATGGTGCCGACCCGTTTGCTATGGCGCTGTGTGGAGCGCTTCGAACGCGATGTCGGAGCGGGGGTGTTCTATCTGCACCCGTGGGAGCTCGATCCGGCATCGCCCGCGTCGCCCGGCGCAGCCGGCTGGTTTCTGCGCGCCGGACGCCGTCGGCTGCCGGAGCGTTTGCGCGCGCTGTTGCGCGCGCGTGCGTTCGCGCCGATCGGCGAGGTCTTCCCCGATTGCAACGCGGCGGTGACGGCATGACCCAACGGCTCGGATCTGTCGTCCCGGTCATTGTCGGAGTCGGAGTTCTCGCGTGGCTATGTTGGCACTTTGGTCTGAGCGATTTTGCGACTGCGCTTGGTCGATTGTCGCCCGCCACCCTCGTGCTCTACTTCCTCTGCGGTGTCGCGGTGCGGGTGGGGCAGGGTATGCGCTGGCGCATGGTCGCCAACGCGGTGGGTACGCCCTTACCGCTGCCGCGATTGATCGCCGTGCGCTTGGCCGGCGACGCGGTCGGGTCACTCGTCCCGTCGGCCAAGCTCGCCGGCGAGCCGCTGCGCATTGCGTTGCTGTACGCCGGAGGCGTGGCCGGTGCGCCGGCGAGCGCCGGGGTGTCGATCGATCGGATTCTCGAAGTGATCAGCAACATGCTGTGCTTCATCGTCTTCGTCGCGGTGTTCGCGTGGGCGCACGCCTTCGGTGCGCTCCACCGCACGGCGCTCGCGCTCATTCTGATGATGGCGGGTCTGCTGTTGATCTTGTCGATCCCGTTGCTGATGCTGCGGCGCGGAATCCCGCCGCTGGCGCCCTTCTACGGCTCGCGCGCGCAGCGCTGGTTTGCGCCATTGGTTCGATGGATGCCGGTGCTCCAGCGCGTCGAAGCGCACCTGCTGCAATTCTTTCGCGATCGTCCGGTCACCTTGGTGTGGGGCGTGCTGGCGTCGCTGTTCATCGAGTTGCTGACGGTATGCGAGTACCACTTCTTGTTGGCCAGCTTCGCGGTCGATCTCGATCTGCCGACGCTGCTGCTGGCGCTGGTGGGAACCGGAGTCGCTCGCACGGTGCCGGCGCCGGGAGGGCTCGGTGCGCTGGAGGCGAGTCAGGTGGGAGTGCTGGCTCTCGCCAGCGGCCGGCCGGCGATCGGGTTTGTCGTTGGGGTTGTGATGCGGCTGCACGAGACACTGTGGATGGCCATCGGGTTGTTGGCGCTGACGTGGCAGGGCCGCGTGCTGGCGCGTTTGCGATCGGTCACTCCGGAATCAAAACTAGTGGCATGACACTCGGGTTGGTGCTGGCGTTCGTGTTCGCGCTCGGCTGGGTGCCGCTGTACCTCTTTCGCGCGGAGACCCTGAGTGACGCGTTGCCGTTCTATCAACGCGTCGAGCAACGATGGGCGCGTGTGGCGGCGATCGTCATGGGAGTGCATGTCGGCGCGGCCTGCGCGCTGGTGAGTGTGGCGCAGGCGGTCCCGCTGTGGCGCGCCAGCACAGGGCTTGGCCTCTTTGCGTTGGCGCTGGCCTTTTGGCTGTGGGCGCGAGTCATGATCGGCCCGTTGCGGCGCACTCGCTTGCCGGACGAACCGCCGCACAGTTTGCGGCAGGACGGAGCGTTCGGGATCGTCCGCAATCCGCTCTACCTGAGCATGCTGATGGCGGCCGCGGCGCCCGCGTTGGTGGCTGGCCACGCGGTACTCGCGCTGACCTACACTGGCTGTGTCGTGGCGCTCGCCGTGCGCGCGGTGCAAGAGGAGCGCCGCCTGCATGCGCAACTCGGCGCCCAATACGATGCGTACGCGCGTCAGGTGAAGCGGCTGGTGCCCTTCGTATGGTGAATGGGGCTGGGGGTTGGGGGCTAGGGTCTGGTCGGACCCCCAATCCCTGACCCCGTTCCCAAACTCTTGCCGTCGCCCACCGTCGTGATGTAGCTTCGCGCGCATGCTGACGGTGAGCGAGCGCGACGTGAGCGCGACGAAGACGCTGGTGTTGTGCGAACCGCCCTACGTCTTCTGGGATCGCAGCATGGATCGGCTGCGACAAGGCGAGGAAACGATCCCCGGCATGGGCGTGCTGATCCTTGCCGCGGTCGCCCGTCAACGCGGCTACCGTGTCCATCTGATCGACGCGAAGGAACAAGGCACACCGCTCGACGAGGTGAGTCGGCAGATTGTCGCGCTGCGCCCCGACTACCTCGGCCTCTCCGCAACTACGATCTCCGTAACCAACGCGGCACGCATTGCCGACCGCGTGAAGCAACTCGCGCCGGGGGTGACGACGATCCTCGGCGGTTCGCACGTGAGTGCCATTCCAGAACGTACCTTGGATGCCTTTCCGAGCATCGACTTCGGCGTCGTCGGCGAGGGCGAAGTATCGCTGTTCGAGTTGCTCGCGCGCTTGGAGAGCGGCCGGGCGATCGACGACGTGCCTGGGCTTGCGTATCGCCGCGACGGACAGGTGCACAGCAATCTGCGCGCGCCGTATATTGACGATCTCGACGCGTTGCCGATGCCGGCGTGGGATCTGCTGCCGGATTTTCCGCACCGCTTTCAGCCGTCGCTGTTCAGCTATCCGCGCACGCCGGTTGCCACGCTGATCACGTCGCGCGGCTGTCCGTTCTCCTGTTCGTTCTGCGATCGCTCGACCTCCGGGAAGCGCGGCCGCATGCACGGCGTCGAGTACGTGATCGGCTTGTGCCGTCACCTGGTAGGACTCGGTGTGCGCCACATCATCTTCGTCGACGACCTGTTCACCGTGCGCAAACAGCGCGTGGTCGAGCTGTGCCAGGCGCTGCTCGATCACCGGCTCGATCTCACGTGGAGCTGCAACAGCCATCCCAATCTGCTCGACCTCGACACGCTCAAGTTGATGCGGCGTGCCGGCTGCTGGCAGATCGCCTACGGCATCGAATCGGGATCGCAGCGCGTTCTCGATATGGTGAAGCGCGAAGTGAGCATTCCGAAGATGCGCGAGACGCTGCGCATGACGCAGGCGGCCGGGATTCGCAGCAAGGGCTACCTGATGATCGGCCACCCGACCGAAGGGCTCGACAGCCTGGCCGAGGATGTCGCGTTTCTCAAGGAAGTCGAACTCGATCTCTGCCAGATCACCAAGTTCACGCCGTACCCCGGTACGCCCGCCTATCCGACGATTCGCGATCACGGGACGTTCGACGAAGACTGGGAGCGGATGAACGCGATGAACTTCATGTTCGTCCCGCGCGGGCTCAGCGAAGACGTGCTCGAAACCTACTTCGATCACCTCTACAGCACGTTCTACAGCCGGCCAGACGTGCTGTGGGGACTGGCGCGGCTGCTGATGCAGGAGCCGCGCTACATCAAACGCCTCGCCGCGTCGGCGGTCGTCTATCTGCGCAGCAAGTTCGCCGCCGGCCGCTATCTGGTCGGCCGGCTCCCGCAGCGTTACCGCGTCGCGCTTGATGCGCCGACACAACAGTGAGGGGCTATGCGCATGGATCGTCTTGCCCGCTGCGGCCTGGTTGTCTTCGGGCTGGTGCTGTCCGGCTGCGCGATGGCGCGCGTTTATCGCGACCACCCGCTCGACGAGCAGAAAATCGCAACGATTCAGCGCGGCGTGACGACGAAGCGAGAAGTCCTCGATCGTCTTGGCCCACCACAAGAGATTGACGCCCGCGAACTGACGGCCGTGGGCGTCTCACTCGAAGCGGTGATTCCCCGTCCGGGCGAAAAGCCGCCGACCGAGCGCATCATCGCGGCGCGCTACTTCCGCTACACCTACGAACGCGGCAATGGCTTGGCGACGATCCTGATCCTGTTCAACTACTTCGAGTACGATCAGAAGAACGATGACTTGCTGATCTTCTTCAACGGCGACGATAAGGTTGAAGACTTCGCATTTCGCAAGGGCACGGACGAGCTGCCGCGCTTCGGCTTCTGGTCGCGGACATCGAAGTGAAGCGATGGCCTCGGTAGAGGGTGTGCGCATCAGATCCGGTGGTTCGGTGCCACCGCATCGAGTTCGAGGTCGGCCGATCCAGCCACTGGTTGTGATGCTCGTCGGCGTGCTGGTGATCGTTGCCGGCGGCTGCACCATCGGCCGCTACTACACCGGCGCGCCGCTGCACGGCGAGCCGTCGGTGTTAGTCGATGGGCAGTCGACCAGGAGCGACGTGCTGCAGATCTTCGGCCCGCCGACTGTGATCACGCATCAAACCGACGGCGATGCGTTCGTCTACTCGTACCAACAGGAGAACACTTCGGAGCTTCGCCTGCAGGACCCAATCACCGGGGTCAATTGGTTTACCTATAACCGAGACCTCAACCAGCGCGACCGCTTGGTGGTGATCTTCGACTTCACCGGCGTGGTGCGTGGGCATGCCGTCGAACATCACGTGGAAGAGCTGCCGGCGCTGTAGAACGTGCCTCGTGCTCGTGGTTCGTGTTCGTTGAAGAGTGTGTCCGGATGGACCCTTCCGATCACGAGTCACGAATCACGAACACGAGTCACGAACCCAGTCCGCCACCGTCGATCAGTGCGCACACGGCGTCGACATCCTCCGATATCGGACGGTCTTCGATGAGCGGTGCTACGTGGTCGCGAATGAGTGCGTGCGCGGAGCGCGTGCCGGCGCCGGCATGGACCGGGCCGCGGATGTCGAGTGCTTGCGCGGCACACAGCAGCTCGATGGCGATCATGCGCTCGACGTTGTCGATAACGCGAGCGGCTTGTCGCGCGACGACCATGCCCATGCTGACGACATCCTGATTGTTGGCGTTGGTCGGTACCGAGTGTACGCTCGCTGGCGCGGCGAGCACGGCGTTGTCGGCGGCCATCGAGCTGGCGCAATACTGCAACCCCATGAAACCGCTCTGCAGCCCGGCGCCGTTGCGAATGAGGAACGGCGGCAGTCCGGCGTTCAGCGAGACGTCAAGCACGCGCGCGATTCGCCGCTCGGCCATCACGCCGAGCTCCACCATCGCGACCTTCAATTGATCGAGCGCCATGGCGACCGGCTGGCCGTGGAAATTGCCGCCGTGCACGACGCGGCCTTCGTCGACGAGGAACAGCGGGTTATCGCTGACCGAATTGAGTTCGATCTCGAGCACTGCGGCCGTGCTTTCGATCGCGTCGACCACGGGGCCGAGCACTTGCGGAATGCAGCGCAGCGAATAGGCATCCTGCCGCTCCGCGGCCGACTCACGTCCGCGCACGAGCGCGCTGTCGCGCAGAAAGTGGGTGATCCGTTCAGCTACCATGCGCTGCCCGTGGTGCGGGCGCGTACGCTGCAACTCGGGCGCAAACGCCTCGAGGTTGCCGCGCAGCGCGTCGAAGATCATGGCGGCGGCAATCTGTGCGGCCGCCATCAGGCGCCGGGCCTGCGCCACCAACACGGCGCCGGTGCCGGTGTGGAATGAGGTGCCGTTCATCAGCGCGAGTCCTTCGCGATAGCGCGGAACCAGTGCCGTGAGCCCGGCTTCGTGCAGCGCCGCGTCGGCTCGCATCACTGCGCCTCGAAACTCGACCGACCCTTCGCCAAGCAGCGCGAGCGCCATCTGCGCCAGTTCGACGAGATCGCCGCTGGCGCCGACGCCACCGACCTCGCGCACGAGCGGATGAATGCCGGCGTTGAGCATCGCCACCAGCAAGTCGACGGTCCCCGGCTCGACGCCGGAATATCCCTGCGCGAACACTTGCGCGCGCACGGCCATCGCGGCGCGCACGAATGCCGTCGAGTGTGGCGCACCGAGCGTCACCGCATGGCTGCGGACAAGATTGCGTTGAAATTGCTCGCGCGCCGGCGGCGGGATCGCCTGCGATGCGAGCGGCCCGCAGCCGGTGGTCAGACCGTAGACGGGTGTGTCCGTGGTCGCCAGGCGCTTGACGAAGTCGTACGCGCGCTGCACGCGGAGCACCGCACTGCGGTCGATCTCGACGACGGCGTGCCGGCGCGCCACCGCATCGACCATGTCGATGGTGAGATGCGCTCCGCCGATCGCAACTTTCGCTCCTGCTTCCGTTGTCACTTGAGAACCTTCCTGGTAGTGGCGTCGGTGCCCATTACCGGGTGCAGGTAGTGGGGTCAAGAATGATCTCACGTTGAGCGTGGCAAAGGAGAGACACGTATGAAGCGAACCATGTGTGCCGTGGTGGTCACCGCGTTGGCTGCGGTGAGCGGATGCCACAAAGGTCCGTCGCCGGAGTTGATGAGCCGATATCAGGGACGCGGTCTGTTCACCTGTTGCAACCTGCACTACGAGACCGATCAGATCAACGACGCCAACTACTACGTGGGAACGACTCTCGCGTTCGGAACGCCGGTTGCCATCGAGAGTGTGAGCAGCGATTCCGTGACGTTCACCGGCGACGGCAAGAAGCTTACGCTCGAGCATCGCTATGGCCGCGACCAAGAGTCGATGCAGCAATATCTCGACAAGGTGCTGGTCACGGCGGACCCGAAGCCACGCGTCGCCAGCTTCTCCCACTCGGCGCAAGCCGCGATCAAAGAGGGGCGCGTCGAACGCGGCATGACCCGCGAGCAGGTCTTGCTCGCCGTGGGCTATCCGGCGACGCACAAGACCCCGTCGACCGCGGCTTCGGAGTGGACGTACTGGTACAATCGCTGGGTCACGTACAAGGTCGTGTTCGACGACGCCGGCAAGGTTTCCACCGTCGTCGGCCGGCCGGCACCGACGTACGACCAGCCGATTCAAGAGGACGCGCCGCCACCACCACCACCGAAAGCGTCAAAGCCCGCTGCGAAGAGCAAGGGCAAGAAGTAGACGGGAGCGCACCAATGGACACCGTCGATCTTGACCACGGCGTTGGGATTTGCCAGGTAGCGCACGCCGCGCACATCGGCACGCTGAATTTGTAGACTCATTATCGGAGGGAAGTCATGAAGAAGCACACGCACGTCATCACCTTGGGCGCACTCGCCGTCGGCCTTGTGTTCCTGGCAGGCTGCGGCACCACAAAGATTGCCTACAAACCAAAGGCGACGTCAGCACCGGCGGCGACTGCTAGCGTTGCGCTCAAAGTCGTTGATGAGCGCCCCGCCGACAAAGGCGGCTCGACCAAAGACCAAGTCGGCCAGATTCGCGGCAGCTACGGCATCCCGAGTTCCGTGAAAGACAGTAGTCCCGATGTTGCCACCGTGGCGGTGTCAGATGCGACGATCGATGCCTTGCGCCAAGCCGGTATCGGGATGCAAGCCGGCGGTGGGAAGACATTGGTCGCCACGGTGAAACATTTCTGGATGGACGGCATGATGGGATACAAGGCGACGGTCGCGGTCCAGTACACCTTGCAAGATAGCAGTGGCAAAACGCTGTGGACCGCCGAGGTCAAGGGCGGCGCAGGCGGGACCAACCTGTTCCGCGGCGCGGAGTCCTTTACCCAAGACATGTTCGAGAACGCGCTGAGCGACTTGGCGAACAAGGCGCTCGAACAGTTCAAGTCCGACGCCTTCAAGAAGGCGCTGGGCTAGGTCCCTCGTGTCGTTGGCTGCGCTCTGGATCGTGGGGGCGCAGCCGAGCGCGCCGGCTTTTCTTCCGCCGCGACCCGTGATTTAAGCCGGCGCGGATGTCGACCGACATTGGCAGCGACGCGAAGACTGTCGATGCGGCTCCGTTCCAGAAGCGGCTGCCCAACGCCGCGCCCGATTCGCCCGACAACTGGACCCTCTACGATCAGTTCCTCGATATCTGCGAGGGGCATCGCTGGAAAATGGCGGAGGTGCGGAAGGAGATCGAGTCTGTCGACCCCGCGGTGCTCACCGACAACGACCGCCAGGTGATCGACTGCGCCGGCGAGATCGCGGTGGTCGAAGGCAACGCGCCGTCGATCGTGGTCAACCAACTTGCCCTCATGCTCTATGACGCCGAGTTTGCCGCGTGGGCGACGTACCAGGTGGGCGAGGAGGCGAAGCACTTCCACGTCATGCGTCATTATTGCCGGCGCGTCGGACATCCGATCGCGGCGCAACACGGCGAAGCGTACGTTGTCGCGCAGCAAAAGGGGTTCGACCCGAACGATTTCCAAGACGAGTACGGCGTCGTGTTGATCAACCTGTTCGGCGAGACGCTCAATGTTCACCTCTATCAAGTCCTGGCCGGCGCCGCGGACGAACCGGTGCTGAAGAGCCTCCTCCAACGCATCGCGCGCGACGAGCGGCGCCACCAGCAATGGTTCGCGGCGTATTTTCGCAAGCGTGCGGCGGCGGACGCGGCCTACATCGGGCACGCCCTCGTGTCGCTGCGCCGCCTCATCAAAATCGATGAGCCGCCCGAGCGCGGCGCGCAGCGACATCAGGGCACCGGCGCGGCCAACTACCTGCAAGCGACGGAGAAGGTGTTGCGCTACGGTTATTCGCTGCCGATCATCGCCCGCACGGTGCGTGAACAGTGGGAAGTGCTCGAACGCTGCTTCGGCGATCGGCTCGATATCGACCGGCGCCAGTTCATCGTTCGCCAAACGGCGCGGCCCAGTACGATTGCCGCCGCCGTGCGATGAGCGCCTGTGCACCGCGGCCGATGCGCCCAATTGCTAGCAAACTGTGACCGGCGCACACTCGGCAAGTAGATCATGACGAAGTCGTTTGATGTCGTTGTCATCGGCGGCGGGCCTGCGGGCTCATCGGCGGCCGGGTTTCTCGCGCAGTCGGGTTTACGCGTTCGTCTGTTCGAGCGAGAGCGGTTCCCGCGCTACCACATCGGCGAGTCGTTGCTGTCGGCGACGTTGCCGATCCTCGACGCGCTGGGTGTCAGCCCCGCGATCGAGGAAGCTGGGTTCATCCGCAAACCAGGTGGTACGCTGGTGTGGGGCAGTAGCTCGGAGCCGTGGAGCTTCTTCTTTCGCGAAGATCCCGGCGGCCGACCCTATGCGTTCCACGTGCTGCGTTCGCAGTTCGATCACATCTTGCTGAAGCACGCCGCCAGTTTGGGCGTCGACATTCGCGAAGCGCATCGAGTGCAGGAGCTGCGCTACAACGAGGAGACGCAGCGTACGCATGTCGTCGCCCTCGATGAACGCAATGCGACCGTCGAAGCCGACGCCGCGTGGGTGATCGATGCCAGCGGCCAGCAGGCGCTGCTCGGCCATCGTGATCACCTGCGTGAGTTCAATCCGTTCTTCAAGAATCTGGCCGTGTTCGGATACTACGAGAATGCCGAGCGGCTCGACGGTCCGGTGGCCGGCAACATTCTCTCCGCGGCGTTCAGTGACGGCTGGTTCTGGTTCATTCCGCTGCACGACGGCACGACGAGCATCGGTGCGGTCGTGGATGCGCGTCGTTTCGCCGGCGAAGCGGCCGGGGATACGTTGGCGCTCTACTTGCGCTTGGTTGCTGCGTGCGAGCCGGTCGCGCGACGCGTTCGTAACGCCACGCTGGTGTCGCCGATCCGGGTGATCCGCGACTACTCGTATTGCAGCCAGCGCTTCCACGGACCGGGCTATCTCCTGGCTGGCGACGCGGCGTGCTTCATCGATCCGGTGTTCTCCACCGGCGTGCACCTCGCGTGTTTGTCGGGGTATCTCGCTTCACAAGCCGTCGGCGCCATTCTCATCGGTGCGTCGGTGCAGCCGCAACTCGATCAGTACGATGCCCGTTACCGCGCGGCCTTCGAGCGCTATCTCAACTTTCTCTATTTCTTCTACGACCACCACCGCGATCCCGATTCGTACTTCTGGACCGCGCGTAAAATTCTCAGCTCCGACGATTCGCTCGACACGCGCACGGCGTTCGTGCGGCTGATGTCCGGCGGCGGCGATCTTCTCAACGACGACGCCGCGCTGCGCAAGGAATTGGACGCGCGTCACGCGCGGCTGACCAAAGCGGTCCGCGAAGGCCGCTTCGCAGCCGCACCCGACGCCGGACTGTTCCGCGTGCGCAGTACGCTGGTGGAGATGGAGCGGGGGAAGAAAGAGTAGGACCAATGCGGAGCGCGGAATTCGGAATGCGGAATGTACCAAACCCTTCTCCATTCCGCATTCCACATTCTCCATTCCGCATTCAAGAGATCGTTGCCCAAGCGTTCTCGTGTGAGCGCAGGTAACGGTTTACTTTGAGGTTCGCCACCAAGTAGGCGAGGGTCTCGATGTAGTTGCCGGCTGGCGGAGGTAGGAGCCGCTTGGCGATGGCCCGCGTAGTGTAGAATCCCTCGTAGACGTATTTGAAGCCCTCCATCATCTCGTCGCCGGTCATGTTCGTCGGCGTGATCAGCGGGCTGCCGTAGTCGTAGCGACCCCAGTCCTGCTCGACGATACGGCCGGCCTTCATCATGTCGTCGTAATACTTCGTGCCGGGGTAGGGGCACGGCGTGAACAGCTTCAAGAAGGTAATCTTGTTGTCGATCAGGAACTGCAGCGAGCGTTGGAAGGTGTCGACGGTGTCGCCGTCGAGCCCGACCATCAACAGGGCGATCACCTGGATGCCTTTGGCGCGAATCGCGGCAAGGTCTCCGCGGAATCGCTGCGGCAGGTTGAAACCCTTCTTGATCGACTCGAGGCTGGCTTCGTTGATGCTCTCAAGACCGATGGACAGGCTAACGCAGCCGCTCCGCGCGGCGAGGTCGAGCAGCTCGGGATCGCGCGCGATGTTGATGGTCGATTGGCTGGCCCACTTCAGCTTCAGTGGAATCATCGCGCGAAACAATTCCTTCGCGGCTTCGGGATGCGCGATCGGATTGTCGTCGAGAAACAGGATGCGGTTGGCGCCGAGCGACTTGATGGTCTGCAAGTCTTCGATGACCTCGCCGACCGGCCGCGTGCGGAAACTGCGCTGGTAGTAGGTTTGCACCGCGCAATACTCACACGGATGCGGACAGCCGCGTGAAAATACCACGGGCCAGTGGAAGTACATGCGATACAGCCAACTGGTTTTGAACGCGTCGTACTTGAGCAGCGGCAGCCGCGTGTAGTCGACGCGCGGCAGATCGACGAGGTTGTGCCAACGCTCGGCGCGGTAGACGCGGCGATTCAGCCCTTCGGAGAAGTCGGCAAGCAGTTGCGGCCATACGCCCTCCGCCTCGCCGGCCACGACCGCATCAGCGTGCTTGAGCGATTCATCGACGGTCAGCGTGACCCATGTCCCGCCGAGCACGACCCGCACGCCGCGTGCCCGAAAGTGGTCGGCGAGATCGTACGCGCGCTTGATCTGCGGCCCCATCGCGGTAATGCCGACGAGATCATAGTCGCCCTGCAGATCGACGTCGTAGAACAGCTCGTCGACCATCGACACTTCGTACCCGGGCGGCGTCAGCGCCCTGAGGTACGGCAACGTCAGCCCGCTGGTCCAGTAGCGCGTGGTCTTATGCAGCGAGCCGTCCGGGTTGTAGTGAGTCGGCGAGATTAACAGGATACGCACCGGCGGAATGTGCGCAGTTTTGGCGGGTATGTCAACGTGTCGCGCCGCTATACCGAAACCACCTTCGACTTCCTCGCCGCCTATGCTAGCTTGCCGCGCCATGATGGGTCCGACTGAAAGCCAAGTTCTCGCTGCGGTGCCGGCGACGCGCGCGCGCGTGGTGCTCAACCGCATCATCTTTCGCGGCATGCTGTTCACAATGGGCGCGATCGCGGTGGCGATGTATCGCTTGGTTCGGAACAAGAACGTCACCTGGGCATTCGCCAAGGTGCAGGCGCGCAACCTCAGCCGACTGTGCGGCGTGCGCGTGCGGGTGCGCGGCCTCGAACACCTGGGTGCCGGGCCGTATATGTTCACGCCGAATCATACCAGCCATTTCGACATCGCCGCCTTGCTCGGCTACCTGCCCGGCAACAATCGCTTTGCGGCGAAGAAGGAAATGTTCAGCCAGCCGATTCTCGGCGCGGTGTTGCGCACGATGGGCATGATCCCTATCGATCGCGACAATCCGCTCGAGGCCATCGAGCTGCTCAATCAACTCAAACTCGATCAGTTCTCCACGATCATCTTTCCCGAAGGCACGCGCAGCCGCGACGGCAATCTGCTGCCGTTCAAGAAGGGGCCGTTCGTCGCCGCGATCCACCTCGGCGTGCCGATCGTCCCGGTCGTCTGCAAAGGCACCACCGAGGTCATGCCCAAGGGCAAGTATCTGTCGATTCTTCCCGGCGATGTGGAACTCGTGGTGTTGCCGCCGATCGCGACCAGCGGTCTAACCTACGATGACCGCGACCGCTTGCGCGAAATGGTCCGCGAGCAGATCGCGGCCGAACTCAAGCGCTGAGGGCGGGTCAGAGACACCGCAGGTAGGCGACGAGATCCTGCTTCTCGTCGGCGTTGAGTTGCGTGCCCAGGACGATGTTGAAGAACTCGACCGTGTCTTCCAAGGTCAACAAGCGCCCGTCGTGCAAGTAGGGCGGCGAGTCCTTGATGCCGCGCAGCGGGAAGGTTTTGATCGGCCCTTCCGGTCGACCGGCGTAGAAACGTTCGACGCGCAAGTCGTGCATGGTGTTGTCGGTGAACTGAGTCGCCGCCCGGTGACAACTCGCGCACTGCGCCTTGCCTTGGAAGAGCGCTTCACCGCGTAACTCCTGCGGCGTTGCCTGAGCCGGCATCAGGCGATTCAGCACGTCGAGCTTCGGTGCCGGCGGGAAGTCGATGATGGCGTTGAAGTCGCCCATGTGATTGGTCTGCGCCTTCTGCAGGTCGCGGCCGCCAATCGCGGCCAGCATCGTCGTATCGCCATCGAAGTACTCTTCGACCTCGGCGAAGTGGTCCATCGTGCGGATCGAGCGCTTGGACGAGAAAATGAGTTGAGCGTAGTTGCCGCGCATGGTCGGCGTGTCGACGCGCAGACGAGCGTAGTTCGGCCGCGCGTCGGGCGCGAGTTCCATCGCCCCGTTGGTGTGTCCGTTGACGTGACACGAGAAGCAAGCGACGCCCTGCGACGGCTCGGCGGTGACGCGATGATGAGTGACGTTGAACCAGGTAGTTTGAAATGGCGTGACGAGCAGCCGCAGGCCGTCGAGTTGTTCGGGCGTCACCAGTCCGTTGAACATGTCGAAGTAGTTCGCGTACGTGATCTCCACGCCGCGCGTCACGTCACCAAGCTCACGATGCGTGGTGAGATAGAGCGCCGGTGGAAACTCGGGCAGGTAGCACTCGGGAATGTCGAACCGGACGTCGAACCGCTCATGTTCCAGGTGCACGCGCGTCCACGTTGGCGGGAAGACCATGTGCGCGGTCGACTGCAACGGATGATCGAGCGGCTTCCACGGAAACGCGTCTTGTGTGCGAATCTCGTCCGGCGACTTGGCGGCGTACTGCTCCCAGCTCGTGACGCCCTTGGGTAGGCGACCGGTCGGCCCCACCGGCTGCGGCTTGCCGCGCGACATGGTCGCGGCCTTGTCGGTCTTGCAATCGAGGTGAAAGCGCGACTCGAGCACTGCGTGCGCCGCTTTGTCGACGGCCGGGCGTTGCGCCTCCATCTTCTTTTTCCACTCGACGAAGGGCATGCCAAGATCCGGACTGCCGAACGATGACGATGCGCTGCCACCGAACTGCGACAGCCCGCCGGCGGGGTTGGTGGTGCCCGGTGGCGCCGCGGGGTACGGCTTGAGCGCACCGGGTTGCTCGTCTTTGCGCCACTCATCGATATCGCGCGGCTGGTTGTAGCCGGGGCTCTGCAGCAAGAAGCCTTGCGCCGGATCGGCGGCCCGTGCGCCCACGCTCGCCACCATCGTGAATGCCAGCACTGCTCGCCACGCTCGCTTCATCTGTTCTCCCCGCGAAGATTGACGACTTGCGACTCGCCCTCGCGCAGCATGAGCCGCTGATCCGCCGACACATCGAGGAGCGTAGTCTCCTCGCCCGACGGCCATCGCACGTCAATCGAATCGACATGTGTGCGCGGTCCGAGCCCAAAGTGCTGGACCAGCGACGACCCCGACAAGTACGCCGACCCCGCGTGCACTTCGCGGATCTGGCGCTGGCCGTCGGTCGTCACGGCTATGCGCGCACCCACTGCGTCGCGGTTACTGCGCGTGCCAGTCAGCTTGAGTTCGAGCCAGTGGCCAGGACCGCCGACGTTGTGCAGCACCTGCGCGGGTTGGTGGTAGTTGCGCAGGATTACGTCGAGTTGCCCGTCGCGGTCATAGTCGACGATGGAGACGCCGCGGCCATCTTCGATACGATCGGCCTGATCCACATAGCCGACATCGGTAAACGTCCCGTCGCCATTGTTGCGAAACAGGCAGTTGCGCTCGCGGCCGTTCAGACTGTGTTCGCCGATGTTCACCAGGGTTCCTGAGCTTTGATCGCGGCGCCGACCGACGCCGTCAAACATGTCCATTCAGACATCGTCAAGCAACGGGCCCGAGATGAATCCGTTAGCAGCATAGATGTCGAGCCGGCCGTCGTTGTTGTAGTCGAAGAACTCGGCGCCCCACCCCCACTGTCCGTCGCGCACGCCCGCCTTGTCGCTGACATCGGTGAAGGTGCCGTCTCCGTTGTTGTGCAGCAAGGTGCTACCGCGGGTAAGCTCGTTGATGACGGAATGGATGTCGGAGCGCGGCACCCAACTCAGATACCAGGGCACCGGGGGTGGGTACTCGGGATGAAACATGACCCAGCGCGAGTTGGCGTACATGTTTGAGATGAACAAATCGAGATAGCCATCGTTGTCGTAGTCTCCCCACGTGATGCCCATCGCCGCGCCACGGTCGAGTGCGCCGGCGGCCGCGGCCACGTTGGTGAAGGTGCCGTCGCCGTTGTTGCGATAGAGCGATTTGGTGCCGAACTCGTTGCCGACAAAGATGTCCGGGTAGCCGTCGTTGTTGTAGTCGCCCCAGGCGCCCGCCAAACCCCAGCCGGACTCGTGAATGCCGGCTGCTGCGGTGACGTCGCTGAAGGTGCCGTCGCCGTTGTTGCGATAGAGCGTGTGCGGTACGCCGTTGTGCGCGTCCCAGCTAGGGCTCGGCGCGGTCTTTTCGTGGTCGCCCATGCGGACGACGTAGACGTCGAGGAACCCGTCCCGATCGTAATCGGCGACGATCGGCATGCTCCCCCATCGGCTGGGCTGCAGGCCGGCGGTGGCGGTGGCGTCGACGAACAGTCCGCAGCCGTCGTTGCGGTAGAAGCGATCGCCGCGGATGCCGCAGACCCAGAGATCGGCGTCGCCGTCGTTGTCGGCATCGAAGAAGACCAGTCCGGTCGCTGCGATATCGAAGTCGTCGCCAAAGCCGGCGCTCACGGTCACGTCGGAGAACGTCCCGTTGCCACTGTTGCGGTACATCTTCAGATGGTTCGTGCTCAACAGCGCGACATCTTCGAAGCCGTCGCAATCAATATCGCCGACGGCGACGCCGGAGCTGGCCGCCATGTCGCCGATCAGGCGAAACGGCGGCGAGCCGGAGATGTCGTGCGTGTCCTGTACCCCGGCGGCTTCTGTCGCCAGCTCGAAGCGAGGTTGCGAGCTGGCGAGCAGGTCGCGCGACGTCACCTCTTCGCTGGTCAGGACCCAATCGTTGCCTCGCTGCGCGATGGTCACGCGCGCGCGCTGATCGAGCAGGCGGTACTCACGATTCGGTCCGATGCCGCGCACCAATAGGTGCACATCGGCGGGGTAGCCGCGTGCATCGCGCTGATCCCAGTAGACGCGGTGAATGCGCACTTCCGCCTTGTCGATCACCTCGAACAAGTCGAAGAGATGCTGATAGCGATCGCGCATTGGCTCCGTCGCTGCGGGGCCCATCCAGCGCACTCGTCGTTCGCTGAAACTGTCGGCTACGGGAACGGGCTCGTTCCAGGGGAGGCCGTTGCCGCTGTCGGTTGCGTAGATTTGGAGAATGGCGTCGAGATCTTTGGCTTTGATGTTCTGCGGGAGATGGCGGTGTACGGTCGAATTGATCGGTTCGATCTCTAACTTGCGCGCGTCTTCCCAGTGCCGGCCGGCAAACAATAGGCAGCCCGACGCCGGCAACAGCAAGACGAGCGTCAAGAACTTCTGTAGGTTGGGAAGACGGCTTCGCATGCGAGCGCAGCGTCAGATAGCACGTCGAAAACCAAATGCTCAAGTGAGATTCAACACGTTATGATCGAACTTGACGCGGTAGACTGTCCTGGGCCTGGTCCGTAGTCGTGTGCGCACTGGTCGTGGCCGGGGCGTCGGCCGGCCAAAATGGACCGAACTGGAACCATTGCGTCGGGAACTCGCGCACGATCGCTTCGAACTCGCCGACCACTTCGGCCATGACGCGGTCGAGCGCGTGACTATCACGGGCTTCGCGAGCGAGCCGGAAGCGCCCGCCGACTCGAATCTCGTAGTGACGAGTGCCGAGCCGCGGAATGAAGACGGGGACCACCGGCGCCCGGGCGAGCCGTGCCAGCACGAACGGCCCCGACGGAAATGGCGCCAGCGCGCCAAAGAACGGCACCAGCCGCGCACCGCCGGGGCCGAGCATGCGGTCAAGCTGGATGGCGACGATCTCGTTTTGGCGCAGCGCGCGGATCATGTTGAGCGACGAGAACACCGAGCTGTCGCTGAACAGCACCCGGACGCCCGCCCGTTCGCGGGCGGCGCGCACGTACTCTTGGGTCGTGGCGTTCATCTCGCGAGCCATGACCACGTTGATCGGCCGCTGATAGTCGCGCAGGGTCTTGGCGGCGATGTCCCAATTGCCAAAGTGGCCGGTGACGACGACGGCTCCGTGCCCGTCGCGCAGCGCTTCGGCGAGCGGATCGTGCGCCGGTAACTCGAGTCGAATCGGATGCGGGCGCGGGCCGTAGTACTCCATCGTTTCGGTGAAACAGTGCGCGAATTGCGCGAACATCTGGAGCGCCATCAACCCGGCGGATCGCGGGTCGCTCTCATTCAGGATGCGCCGCAGGTTGGCAGTCGCACCGCGGCGATTGCTGCCGACCAGTGTGAAGATGATCGCGGCGATCGCCGGTGGCGAATAGTGCTTCCACCATTCGGGGCCATAGACGCATCCGAGGTAGGCAAACTTCCGCCACCACAGCCCATCGAAACGAAGTGCTTGCCCCAGGCGCGCGAGTGAAGGTGAGGCGACACTCATCGCGGTTCAGCTAACACAGAGCGCCGGAGAGGGGAATGCCGCGCATGTCGAGAAATGCGGGCAGAGAAGCAAGACCGCCGCGCGTTGACATGTCCGCCGCTGCGGCACAGGGTACCTCCGATGCCAGACGTCGCGGTGCTGATTCCGGCGCTCAATTGCGAGCGTACGATAGCTGACGTAGTAACTGGCGCGCGCCGATTCATTGCCACGGTGCTGGTGGTCGACGATGGTTCGCGGGACGCGACCGGCGAACGCGCCGCCGGCGCCGGCGCTGAGGTCGTGACCCATCCGCGCAATCGCGGCAAAGGCGCCGCGCTGCAGACCGGCCTGCAACTACTCGCCCGCCGCGGCTTCGACCGCGTGCTCACCATGGATGGTGACGGGCAACACCTCAGCGCCGAGATCCCCGTGCTGCTGCGCGCTTCAGACGCGGCGCCCGCGGCCATCGCAATTGGCGCACGCCAGTTCGAAGCGGTGGCGATTGCTCCGCTGAAGTTGTTTGGCAACCGGTTCGCCAATCGCTGGGTCGAGATCGCCTGCGGTCAGCGGCTGCCGGATACGCAATCGGGGTTCCGCGTCTATCCGTTGCGCCGGACGCTGGCGCTCGGCGCGCGCGCAGAGCATTTCGCCTTCGAGACCGAAGTGCTCATTCGGGCGGCGCGCGCCGGCCTCACGATCCGTTCGGCGCCGGTCGATGTGTACTATCCACCAGCGGATGAGCGCGTGAGTCACTTCCGCCCGTTCCTCGATACGGTGCGCATCATCTTCGTGGTCTTGGGATTGATCTTTCGGATACGGTGACGCGCGTTTCGATCAGGCCGCCTACGCGGCTGATGCGGTGGTGCGGTCGCCGAGTTCGCTGGCGATCACCTCGCGGACTTCTTGCATGAGCTGATTGACCTCTTTGTGCGCGAAGCTGGCCGCGGGGATTTCCGGCAGCACGCGGATGCGGATCGCGTGCCGGCCTTGCAACACGAAGCCACGCTTCGGTAGCGCGCGCGATGTCCCCCACACCACGATCGGGAGGATCGGCGCCGCGGTTTGCAAAGCCAGTTCGAAGGCGCCCGGTTTGAAGGCACGCATGTGGCCGTCGGGCGAGCGCGTGCCTTCGGGGAACATCATGATCGAGCTGCCCTGCGCGATCGCGTCGCGACACGCGCGCATCATCCGCTCGATGCTCTTACGATCGCCACGCCGCAGCTTGATGTAGCGGTTGAGCGCCATGTTCCAGCCGATGGCCGGCACCCGGAAGTTCTCGACCTTCGACACCCACTTGAAGTGCTTGAACAGCCGAAAGAGCACCAGAATATCGAGCAGCGATTGGTGATTGGCCACCATGACATAGGCCACGCCGGCGCGAATCCGTTCGCGCCCTTCGATGCGCACGCGCCACACCGGATTGAGCCAGGTGTAGAGCGAGGCCCAGAAGCAAGTGAATTGGTGGAGGAGCGCCAGTCTGCGATCGAACAGCACGGTTGTCGCCCAGATCACTAGGGCGAATGGAAACAGCAGGAGCGAACTCACAACCAGAAAAAGCCAGAACAGGAGCGAGAGCGCGCGCGCTAGCATCGCCGCCTTCTACACTGCCCGGTCGGCGGAGGCCAGCGGCAAGAGGAGTAAGGTGCCAAGATGAAGGTTGCGAAGGCCGGACAAAACTCGAACGTGATGTCTTGAGGCTGCCCTTCGTGTGCGGAGCGGCGCCAGCGGTCTACGCCTGCTGACGTGGTTGCGTCTTCTCCGCGAAGTCGCGCGCTTGCAACTCGAAGTCGGCTGGGTTGCGACAGTGTGCCAGCGCTTCCACATAGGTGATGTGGCCCTCGCGAAACAGTGCTGTCACGGACTGATCGAACGTCTGCATGCCGTAGGTGTTGTGCCCCTGTGCGATCACTTCGGGTAGATCGCGCCCACGCTGCTTCTCGATGTACTCGCGTACCCGGGCGCTGCCGACCAACACTTCGACCGACGGGACCAAGCCCTTGCCATCGGCGCGCTGGATCAAACGCTGACTGACCACGCCGCGCAGCACGCTCGCCAACACGAGGCGAATCTGCTCGCGTTGATGTTCGGGAAAGGCGCTGATCGTGCGCAGCACCGTCTCCGATGCATCGACGGTGTGCAGCGTGCTCAGCACCAAGTGGCCGGTCTCCGCCGCGATGATCGCGGTCTCGATGGTTTCGAGATCGCGCATCTCCCCGACCATGATGACGTCCGGGTTCTGGCGCAACGCCGAGCGCAAGGCGGACGGGAAATCGCCGACGTCTTCACCGATCTCGCGCTGACTGATGATCGACAGGCGCTCATTGTGGACGTACTCGATCGGATCCTCGATGGTGATCACGTGGCGGGCGCTGACTTGGTTGATGTGTTCGATGATGGCGGCGAGCGTAGTGCTCTTGCCACTGCCGGTCGGGCCGGTCACCAGCACCAGCCCGCGCCGCTCGCTCGCCAAGCGCTCGACCACGGGGGGCAGGTTGAGTCCGGCGATGGTGCGAATTTCACGCGGGATGATGCGCAAGACGATGCCGATCTTCCCACGTTGGCGAAAGACGTTGACGCGGAACCGGCCGAGGCCGACGTGGTCGAAGGCGAGGTCTGCGTGCCGTTCGGTGGCGAAACGCATGCGATGGGCGTCGTCGACCAGAATCTCATTCGCCGCCTCACGCACTTCTTCAGCCGAGAGAGGCTCGGCGTCTTCCATCGGGCCGAGATTGCCGCCGGCGCGAAACATCGGGCGCATCCCGTCCTTGAGGATAACGTCGGATGCTTCCCGTGTGAGCGCAGCATCGAGAATGTCTGTCAGCGTCATGGTGGCGTCTCCGTCTTGCGTCCAGATTATCGCGCTGGCTGAGAAATACCAGTGCTAAGTCGCAAAGTCGTATGCCGCGGCTTTCGCATTTGCTGCCAGCCCGATAGGCTCGACCCATGCTTGATCGAGATGAAATCCAGCATCAGTTCGTGGCGGCCAACGGCCTGCGCTTCCACGTGGCGTCATGCGGCACCGGCGATCGCCTCGCGCTGTGTCTGCATGGATTTCCCGAGTGTTGGTATTCGTGGCGCCATCAACTGCCGCTGTTGGCGCGGCTGGGGTACCGCGCTTGGGCGCCCGACCTGCGCGGGTATGGCGAAAGCGATCGGCCACTCCACCGCGAGGACTACGCGGTCGAGCGCTTACTCGACGATGTCGCGGGTCTGATCGACGCGGCGCAGGCGCGCTCCACGATCATCCTCGCGCACGACTGGGGCGCGATCATCGCGTGGTACTTCGCGCTGCGCCAACTGCGACCGCTCGATCGCCTGGTGATCATGAACGTGCCGCATCCGGCCGTCATGGATCGTGCGATCCGCCGCCCGCGTCAGATGTTGCGCTCGTGGTACGTGTTGTTGTTCCAGATTCCGCGCCTACCCGAGGCGCTGCTGCGCGCGCGGAACCATCGCGCGATCGGCGATGCGTTCCGCAACTCAGCCGTCGACAAGTCTCGCTTTCCCGACGACGTGCTGCGGGTCTACCGCGATCACGCGGCACGACCCGGCGCGCTCACCGCGATGATGAACTACTACCGCGCGCTGGTGCGTGGCGGCGGTGCGGAGCGCCAACGCCAACTCGGCTATCCGCCGATCGAGATTCCGACGCTGATGATCTGGGGCGAACGCGACGTGGCACTCGGGAAGGAAACCACCTACGGCACCGACGCCTTCGTGCCGAACCTGACGCTGCGCTACCTACCCAACGTGTCGCACTGGGTCCAGCAAGAGGCACCCGAGACCGTCAACGCGATGCTCGAAGCGTGGCTGTCCGGGCAGACCGTGCCTGAAGCCGCGTGAAGGAGATCGGCGCTTGTCGCTGACGGTGGCCCGTGGCAGAGTCGGGGCGTGACCGCTCCACCGATTGTACTCGCGAGTCCGCGCGGATTCTGCGCCGGGGTGTCGTACGCCATCGACATCGTCGACCTCGTCTTGGAGCGCTACGGGCCGCCGGTCTATGTACGCCACGAGATCGTCCACAATCGCTACGTCGTCGAGAAGCTGCGCAGCCAAGGGGCGCGGTTTGTGGAAGAGCTGGCCGACGTTCCCGACGGCGCCCTGCTCATCTTCAGCGCCCACGGTGTGGCGCCGGCTGTCCGCGACGAGGCGCGCACGCGCAATCTCCGCGTGGTCGACGCGACGTGTCCGCTGGTGACGAAGGTCCATGTTGAAGTCCTGCGCTACGCGCGCGACGGCTACGACATCCTGCTGATCGGTCATCGCGGCCACGTCGAGGTCATCGGCACCTTGGGCCACGCGCCGGAACGCATGCAGTTGATCGAATCGGTGGTCGATGTCGAGCGGGTGAACGTGCGCGATCCCGAACGCGTGGCCGTGGTGACGCAGACCACACTGTCGGTCGACGACACGCGCGCGATCATCGAGGCAATCCGGCAGCGCTTCCCGCACGCGCACACGCCGCGCAAGGACGACATCTGCTACGCCACGCAAAATCGCCAAACGGCGGTGAAGGAACTGGCGCGCCAAAGCGATCTGGTGTTGGTGATCGGCTCACCCGCCTCCAGCAACGCCAACCGCCTGGTCGAGGTCGCGCGCAACGAAGGCACCCCTGCGCGCTTGATCGAAGCCGCCGGCGACATTGATGCGGCGTGGCTGCGCGATGTGCGCGCCGTCGGCCTCACCGCCGGCGCCTCGACTCCCGAAGCCTTGGTCGAAGCCACCATCGCGTGTTTGCAATCGCTCGGCTGTGGCGCGGTGCGCGATCTGACTACCGCGATCGAGAACGTGACCTTTCCCCTCCCGCGCGAGTTGCGCGAACCGGCTGCGCGAGATGTCCCGTTGTAGGGGCGCACGGCGTGCGCCCTCGATACGATTGCTGCGCGATCTACTCGGGCAAACGGACCTGGAATCGATAGGAAGAAACCGCTTCCCCGAGTAACCGCACCGAGGAGCGGCCGAAGGCTGCGTATCGAGGGGCGGCGTATCGAGGGGCGAGTGCGAAACCGCTTACGGACGCAGGCTGAAGCCTGTGGCTACGGGAGAAGTGACGAAACATCATGGGTCGTGACGCACGACCCCGGACGGTGTGCCTACGCTGGTGAGCCACAATTGGTGAACGGCGCGGGTTGCGCCGACGTGGAGTAGGCGGCGCGCGGCCGGCGTGTCAGGAAAGTTCGTATTGCTCACTTCGATCAGGATAACGTAGTCAAACTCCAATCCCTTCACCTGCTCGATCTCGGTGACCTCGATGCCGGGGGCGAAGGTGAAGTCCTGATTCTCCACTTGCCGCACACGCGGCACTTCGCTGTTCGCCAGGCCCCGGTAGTAGATCGCACTGAGTTCGCGCGACGGAGTCAGCAAGGCAACCGATGCCAGCCGTTCGCTTTCGGCGAGGTGCTTCAGCGCGTCGGCCAGGAACGCGACGCAGGCGCCGTGATCGGTGAAGCGAAACAGTTCCACCGGCGGGCCGGCGCGCGTGGTCAGCGGCGGCTGGTCATCCTCACGTAGGTCGCCGAGCAGTCCGACGGCAAACGTCATGATCTCGCGCGTGCAGCGGTAGCTGATCTGCAATGTGCTGACTTCGGTACCTGGCAAGCCGAGATGCATGAAGAACTCGGCCCACGAGGTGAAGCCCGAGTCTTTGACGACATGCTGCTGGGTGTCGCCGGCGAGCGTAATGCTGCGATGCGCGTCGAGGCAATCGAGCAGAACGCGGACCTCGACCGGCGAAAAATCCTGCACCTCGTCGATCGCGATGTGTCGATAGCGCAGGGTCGAAGTCGTGCGCCCGGGCAATGCCCCAATGCGCAACTGCCACGCGCGCAGCAGCAGCGCGTGGTCTTCGTCGTCCAACTCGGCGTGAGTCTTGGCCTCGCCGGCGAGCCACGCACTCAGTTCGTCGTAGCGCAGGCGATTCCAGTCGGTGGCGCGCTGAAGCGCCTCGGTACTGAAGGCGGTGGGGTCACGCTCGGCGAAGATCGGTTGCAGGAATCCGGGCTGGCACAAGACACTCACCCAGTCGTCAATGACTTGTTCGGGCGTCGGCGGTCCGTCGACGCGCGCGACTTGGCGTTCGAGCGCGACCAACACCGCCGGGTGCAGCTTGAGGCGCTGGACTACGGCGGGCGTATCGTCGCGCGTCGCGCGCGGCAGCATGGGAAAGAGCCGGCGCACTTGGTCGGCGGCCCACTCGTGAAACGTGCGCACCGGCACGCGCTGGACGCCCAGCGCCGGCAGCACGTGGCTGACGTAGTCGCGCAGCGCGGGCGAAAACACGATGACCACGGTGTCCGTCGAATCGACTGTGGGATCGTCGAAGGCGAGATAGGCGATGCGGTGTAGGGCAACGGTGGTCTTGCCCGACCCCGCGGTGCCGCGGATCACCACAAATCCCGACGACGGCTTGGTGATCAACTCGAACTGCTCCGGATCGAGCAACCCGGCGATGTCGGGAAGGTGCTTGTCGTGGCGCAACTGCGATCCGTGCGGGTCGGTACCGAGGCGGCGATGGTCGGCATCGCCGCTGGCATGGGCGCGCAACGCGGCGCCCTCGCCGCCGGCGAGTCGCGGTGGTTCACTAGCGCGCTGGTGCCAGCCGGTCGGCGCACTCGGCTCCACCGAGAAGACGCCTTCGGGGGCTTCGACGCGCTGCAGCGTTTGCTCGCGAATGGTCACCGTGCGGCGCGCCAGCACGGTGCCGCTGCGCTCGCGTCCGGCGATGGTTTCCTCGTACTCGTCACCTTGCTGATAGCGATAGAAGATGAGCGAGACCGGCGCGTGGCGCCAATCGACGATGTGCACGCCGCGTTGCAGATGGGTTGCGGTGCCGAGCAGAATGTCCTGCTCGCCGCTGTCGTCGCGCACGCGCAGGTGCGCGAAGTACGGCGAGCTGCGGTTGACCCGCGGCGCTTGGCGCGAAGTCCGCACCTGATCCAGCAGCGCCGATTGCCGATGCCACTGCTGCTGCAGCGCGGGTTGATCCTCCGTCTTCTCCCCGCGCAGCATCTCGCGCAGCCGTTCGAGATCCGCAACCAGCGCGGCTTCCGACGGTCCCGTCGCCTCGGGCTCCTTGAGCACCGCGACGACGCGCGCGAGCACGTCGAGTTCTTCGTTGACGATCGGATGAGGCACAGGGCCGCGATGCTACCGGGTTCGCGGCGGCGGGTACAGTGGCCGGGCGGAGCGCTCTTCGTTCGTGCGTGCGTGGCATGTAGGAATCCGCCGCGCGCTGGTCTAGCATCGCCGGCCACTGGTGCCCGCGAATGGATTTGCGAACGCTCGGTCGAACGAATCTCACGGTGTCGCGCCTCGGCGTCGGCTTGGCGGCGCTGGGCCGCCCGGGCTACGCTAACCTCGGCCACGGCGCCGATCTCGCGTACGACTACGACGTGAACGCGATGGCGGCGCGCACACACGCGGTGCTCGATGCCGCGTGGGACGCCGGGGTGCGCTACTTCGACACCGCGCGCTCGTACGGCCGCGGCGAGGAATTTCTCGCGACGTGGCTGAGCACGCGACGCATTGCACCCGCCGCAGTCACGGTCGGTTCGAAGTGGGGGTACACGTACACCGCGGAGTGGCGTGTCGAGGCGGCGCAGCACGAAGTGAAGGATCACTCGCTTGGTGTGTTGCGCCGGCAGATCGGCGAGAGCCGCGCGCTGTTGGGCGCGCAGCTCGATCTCTACCAGATCCACTCGGCGACGCTCGACAGCGGTGTCCTCGACAACCATGCGGTGCTCGACGAACTCGCGCGACTGCGCGCGGAGGGCGTGGCGATTGGGCTGACGCTCAGCGGTCCACGCCAAGCGGATACGCTGCGCCGGGCGATGGCGATACGGATCGGCGGGGCTCCGCTGTTCGACTGCGTGCAAGCGACGTGGAACCTACTCGAAGGCTCCGCCGCGCCCGCGCTGCGCGCGGCGCACGCCGCCGGCCTCGGCGTCATCATCAAAGAGCCGCTCGCCAACGGCCGCTTGACCGATCGCAACATCGACGCGTCGTTCGCGGCGCAGCGGCGCGCGCTCGAACGCGTGGCGTCGCGGCTGCACACCACGCTCGATGCGCTCGCGTTGGCGGCCGTGCTGGCGCAGCCTTGGGTGGACGTGGTGCTCAGTGGCGCCGCGACCGTGCCGCACCTGCAATCAAACGTGACGGCCCTCACGGTGGCGTGGGACGAAGCGACGGCGGACAGTCTGATGGCGGTCGGCGAAACGCCAGAGCACTACTGGGCGACCCGCAGCCGGTTCCCGTGGAACTAGTCGCAAGGCGAAAAAGGATGAAACCGCCGATGCACGCCGATCAACGCCGATGCTGACTCCAGAGCGTATTGATGACCTCCCTACAATTTTGATTCCGATGAGGGGCGCGATTCCCATGCTTCCCTTCCTAAGGTCTTCGTCGGCGTGCATCGGCGTCCGCCGGCGGTTCCATGTTTCTTGGGAACGAGGCTCATGAGCACAGGAGGCGAGAGCGAATGGCGGAAACAGATCAAGTCATGAACGGGCGAACCTGCCTGATCACCGGTGCGACCTCCGGCATTGGCCGCGCGACGGCGATCGAATTGGCACGCCGTGGCGCCACGCTGGTGTTGGTGGCCCGCGATCGTGGCCGCGGCGAAGATACGATGCGCGAGATTCGCGAACGCACCGACAACCGCCAGGTGACGCTGCTGCTCGCCGATCTCTCGTCGCAGCAATCGATCCGAGAGTTGGCACGCGCGTTCCTGGCGACCAACCGGCCGTTGCACGTGCTGCTGAACAATGCGGGCGTGGTCAACCTCGGGCGCAGCGTCACCGTCGACGGCATCGAGACGGTCTTCGCGGTCAACCATCTCGGGTACTTCCTGCTCACCAACCTCCTGCTCGATCGGCTCAAGCAGAGTGCGCCGGCGCGCATCGTCAACGTCGCTTCCGAAGTGCACAAGATTGGCGGGCTGAACTTCGACGACCTGCAGAACGAGCGGCGCTTCCGCAGCATGGGCGTCTACGGCCAGTCGAAGCTGGCGAACATTCTGTTCACCTACGAACTCGCGCGCCGTTTGGCGGGCAGTGGTGTCACGGTGAACTGTCTGCATCCAGGCGCGGTGGCCACCGGGTTGGGAAAGAACAACGGGGCGTGGGCGCAGGTGCTGATCCGTATTCTTGGAACGTTCTTCCGTACGCCGGAGCAGGGCGCGGCGACTTCGATCTACTTGGCGTCTTCGCCGGCTGTCGCCGGCGTCAGCGGCAAGTACTTCATGAATAGCAAAGAGCGGCGATCCTCAAAGGCCTCGTACGATGAAGCCGCGGCGAGGCGCCTGTGGGAGATCAGTGCGCAGATGACGGGGCTCGGTGCGTAGTCAGGCAGAAGGGGTGAGGCTTGAGTATTGACTATCCGCCGCATTCGGGTCGGCAGGGTGAAGGATTGAGCTAGGAGATGCATAAGCGGACGTCAGAGTGGAAGATGCGAGTGACCGCGACGGGCGTGTTGCTGCTCGCGTGCCTGCGCGCCGATGCGCCGGCGCAGGGTCCCGCACCATCACCACATACCGTTGACTTTAGTCAGAGCGACAATCTCAAGGCCGTGTTCGACGCGGGTCTACGTCCGTGGCGATTGGCGGGGCTTGAGAAGCGCAATTGCGATCTCGGGGAGGAGAATCTCAACATCACCCTTCCCAATGGCCGGCAGTTTGCGATCGATATTGTGAGTGCCTCCATCCGCGTACTCGATGGTAACGCATTGAGTTCTGTGGCTCTCTTCGGAACCACAGAGCCGGTGCCAAAGGCGGTTCAGCGCGTGAGAGAAATTTGTAGAGCGGCGGGGTTATCCGACAAGGATCTTGACCGGGTTGCCAATGACCTCGGTACAATGCCCGATCCTGCGAAGACTTGGTTTCAAGACGGCACGGTGAATGCGATCGGTGTGTCGGTGACCTTTCATCCAATGTACTACTTCCCGGACCGGGTCGAGGCGCAGGTTTGGGTGGAGTTGCAGTGGCGACGCCCTCAGGAGTCCGTAGAGTTCCTAAAGGGGCCGATTCAACCCCCACCGGGTTACGAGGGGGTGTCGATGGACTCACCGACAATGACCATACCAAGAACACCGACTGGTGAGCGTGCGCATTCCGCAACCGAGGCATCCGAGTAGCGCAGCGGAAGCAGATGTTCGAACGCTGTTGAATGACTTCATCCGTTCACCCTGAGCCTGTCGAAGGGTGTCTTCGCGTTCATCGACAGTCTCGCTCGCCGAAGGTGGCTGCGCCGTGGGTGCGTGCGCCGCGCCAGTAGCTCAGTGGAGGGTTTTCGCGCGGCGGCGTAGCAAGCGCAATGACGGGAACCCGAGCAGGAAAGTTTGCACTACCCAACCGATAGCGGAGTCGCGCAAGTCGAGCCGCTGCGTCAAGCGCAGCGCGTAGATCGCTTCGGCGAGATGCGTCAGCACGGCGCCGATGAAGATGAGTTGGATGATCGGTTGCGATAGCAGTGTGGTGACGTGACCGTGCCACAGTGCGTAAGCTTCGTCGCTGAACCCGAGCACGGCTGTCAGGCCGACGCCGCCGACGATGGTCACCCACCAGTGCAATTCGGGTCGCTCGATAGTGTCGCGGGCGGTTGGCATTGAGGTCTCTTACGATCAGCGTGGCGGTCGCGTCAACCTTGACGCGACTAGAGATGGTCCGCTGCAGCGAACCCTACGAAGACCGACACCTGCATTGGCCACGATGCGACAGAATACAGGCGCTGGGGTCATGGTTTGCCCGCACCAGTTGCGCGGTTAGAAAAGGTCTCAACGTGCCAATCCCAACGTCATTGAGAATTCGGTTTGGGAGGGCGAGGCTTCCGCCGAGCCGCCGCACCATCACCGCGTCGGCGGCTCGCCGGAAGGCTCGCCCTCCCAGATTCGCCCACGGATCGATTGTCACATCGGGGTTGGTATAGGGTCCGTTGCGCGGACCTCGCCTCGATATCAATTGCACCGACGCTGCGCGCCGGATTCATCGGCGCACGGTTTTCTCCCGCATCCGAACCTGGTAGCAGTCGCGCACGATGCCGGTGCGGGTGCAGATCGCGGGGGTGTCGAGCCTCGACGAGTGCTTGGCGGCCGAACGCGCCGGGGCCGACGCGCTCGGCTTCACCGTCCGCTTGCCCACCGGTGTGCATGACGACCTCACCGAAGCGAAGGCGCGCAGCATCATCGCCGCGTTGCCGCCGTTCGTCAGCACTGTGTGCATCACGTATGTCGGCACGGCGCGCGAGGCGGTCGACCTCTGCCGCTACCTGGGCGTGAGCGCGCTGCAATTGCACGGAGCTTTCCCTACGCACGAACTACCGCTCATTCGCGCGGCGCTGCCGCACCTCAAATTGATCCGCGCGGTACACGTGACTGATGAATCGGCCATCGCGCAGGCCCGCTCGCTCGATCGCCAAGTCGACGGCATCATTCTCGACACCTTCGACCCCGCCACCGGCCGCGGCGGCGCGACAGGCAAGACGCACGACTGGACCATCAGCCGCCGCATCGTCGAGACCGTGCGCTCACCGGTGATCCTCGCCGGTGGTTTGACGCCCGACAACGTGGCCAACGCGATCCGGCAGGTCGCGCCGTGGGGCGTGGACGTCCACACCGGAATCGAAGACGCCGACGGCAGCCGCAATCTGACCAAGCTGCGCGCGTTCGTGGAACGGGCGAAGTCGGTCGACGGATGACACGCTTTGCACAAGAATGGAGCGGACTCGCCACTCGTCATTCCGGCGCAAGCCGGAATCCAGGCTCGACCCCGCTAGCCCCGCCTGGATACCGGCTTTCGCCGGTATGACGAAGCCGCGGGATGGGCTTTGTGCAAGTAGTGGCACTGCGGATGTCGTCGCAAGCCGGAACCACGAAACGCCATCACCCATGAAACAACCCTGCGTGTATCTGTTGACCAGCGGTCGCAATGGGACACTGTATGCGGGGGTTACATCGGATATCGTCAAGCGCGTCTGGGAGCACAAGGAGAATCTCGCCGACGGATTTACGAAACGATACGCGGTCCACACGCTCGTCTGGTACGAGCTTCACGCCACCATGGAATCCGCCATTCGACGCGAAAAGGCGATCAAGGAATGGAAGCGGTTGTGGAAGATCGAGCTTATCGAGAAGGAAAACCCACAGTGGCGAGACTTGTACGAGGACTTGCCGTGACGGCCATGCCCGACGTGGAGGAAGACTGGATTCCGGCGTTCGCCGGAATGACGGCGGGAGAGTGCCGTACTGCCTCAGTATGCAGGGGTGCGTTTCACATTCTACCGATCATTGCCCTGTTGCTCTTGGGTACCTCAGCGATGAGCCGCGCGGCCGACGACAGCCTGGCGTCGGTGCGCGCGCGCGGTACGCTGCGTTGGGGCGGCGACATTCAAGGCGGCGAGCCGTACGCGTTTCAAGATCCGTCCGACTCGTCTCGACTAGTCGGCTTCGAAGTTGAGATCGCCGACGCGATCGCGCGCCGGCTCGGCGTACGGGCTGAGTTCGTGCAAAACGACTGGCAGAATCTCATTCCCTCGCTCGAACGCGGCGACTTCGACATGGCGATGAATGGCATCGAGGTCACGCCCGCGCGTGCGGCACGCGTGAGCTTCACCCGTTCGTACTACGCGTTCACCGAAACGTTGGTGGTGCGGCGTGACAACTCGACGGTGCGCGGTCTCGCCGATCTCCGGGGGCAACGGGTGGGCACCTTGAACGGCTCGTTCGGTCTCGATCTCATCAAGCAAGCGCCCGGCGTCGAGGCGGTGTTGTACGAAGGGGTCGAGGAGCCGTACATCGATCTCGAACAAGGCCGCCTCAGCGGCGTGGTGCTCGACAACATTATCGCTAATCGCTACGGCCTGGTGCGCGCGAGTCTGCGCGCCGCCGCCACCGTCGGCGAGGGCGTGTACGCGATCGCCGTGCGGCCGGCAGACCGCACGCTGCGGCAGGCGTTGGACGACGCGCTTGCCGCGATGGCTCGCGAGGGCGAGTTGCAGGCGATTCTCACGCACTGGCAGTTGTGGGACGCGCGCCAAGCGGCGCTGGCGACCGCCGAGACAGCGCCGGCGTTGCCGAGCACGACGGTGAATGCGACGCTGACTGGTGCGCACGTGGTCCTGTTTCTCCGTGGCGCCGGCTTCACCATCATCATCTCGTTGTTGGCGATGGCGTTGGCAGTGGCCGGCGGCCTGATCCTCAGCATCACCCGCCGGTACGGTGGCGTGGTCGTTCGCTCGGTTGCCGGTGTCTACGTCGAAGTGCTGCGCGGCACGCCGGTGCTGTTGCAACTCTACGTACTCTATTACGGCCTCGCACCGGTGCTACGGCTCAATGCGTTCACCGCGGCGGTGGTTGGACTCGGCATGAACTACGCGGCGTACGAATCGGAACTGTATCGCGCCGGGCTCGACGCGGTGCCGATCGGGCAGACCGAAGCGGCGTTGTCGCTGGGGATGTCGCGCGGGCTGACGCTGCGTCGCATCGTGCTGCCGCAGGCCTTGCGCGTCGCGCTCCCGGGGATCGCGAACGACTTCATCGCGCTGCTCAAGGACTCGTCGTTGGTCTCCGTCATCACCGTGGTCGAATTGACCAAGCAGATGACGATCACCGCCGTCGATGTGCGCGGCTGGTTCGCCCCGGGGCTGTTGTGTGCGGCGTTGTATCTCGCGTTGAGCTATCCGCTCTCGCGTCTGGCACGCCGCCTCGAGCGGCGCTTGCTGCCGGTGCCGACATGAGCGGCGCATCGGTTCTCAGCGTGCGCGCGCTGCACGCGCAGCGCGGTGATCGTGAAGTCTTGTGCGGCGTCGATCTATCGATCGATCGTGGCGAAGTGGTGGCACTGATCGGTCCGTCGGGCAGCGGCAAGACGACGCTGCTGCGCGCGCTCAACTATCTGACGCCGTTCAGCGCGGGCGAGGTCGACATCGCCGGTCATCGTCTGCGGCCGGCGATGAGCGAACGCAGCGACGCCGCCGCGCTGCGCGCGGTGCGCACGCGCGTCGGCATGGTGTTTCAAGCCTTCAACCTGTTTCCGCACCTGAGTGTACTCGACAACGTGATAGAAGCGCCGCGCCGAGTGCTGCATCTCGATGCCGGTGCCGCGCGCACACGAGCGCAGACATTGCTGGCTCGCGTGGGACTCGCCGATCGCGCCGACGCGTACCCAGCGGCGTTGTCCGGCGGGCAGCAGCAACGCGTGGCGATCGCCCGCGCATTGGCGATGGAGCCCGACGTGTTGTTGCTCGACGAACCGACGTCGGCGTTGGATCCACGGCTGGCCGGCGAAGTGCTAACCGTCATCGCTGACCTCGCGGCGGCCGGACAAACCATGGTGTTGGTCACGCACCAGATCGCCTTTGTGCGCCGGATCGCGCATCGCGTGTTGGTGCTGGCCGACGGAATGATCGTCGACAGCGGCGCGCCCGCCGACGTGCTCGACCCGCCCCGCACCGCGGCGACGCGTGAGTTGCTCGGGGTGGGCGTGTAGCGAGAAGTTCGAGCAGATCGGCGTAGGGGCGACGCATGCGCCGCCCTCCGGATTGCCGGCGTACGATCAGAAGAGGGCGACGCATGCGTCGCCCCTACGCCTCAGCGCAAGAACCCGTAAGTTCTGACCCATGGCCTTCGATTGGCACCCGCGGCGCGCGCGTGTACACTACGCTGCATGAACTTCTATCGCAGCCGCATCACGACCCATGGCCGCAACATGGCCGGTGCGCGCGCGCTGTGGCGCGCCACCGGGATGACCGACGCGGACTTCGACAAGCCGATCATCGCCATCGCCAATAGCTTCACCCAGTTCGTGCCCGGGCACGTGCATCTGCACGATGTCGGACAACGGGTGAAGAAGGCGATCGATGCCGCCGGTGGCGTCGGCGTCGAGTTCAACACCATCGCTGTCGACGACGGCATCGCGATGGGACACGGTGGCATGCTGTACTCGCTGCCGAGCCGCGACCTGATTGCCGACAGCGTCGAGTACATGGTGCAGGCCCACGTCGCCGACGCGCTGCTGTGTATCTCCAACTGCGATAAGATCACTCCCGGCATGTTGATGGCCGCGATGCGGCTCAACATCCCTACCATCTTCGTGTCCGGTGGCCCGATGGAAGCTGGTACCTCCGCGGGCACGCACGATGCGCAGGGGAAGCCGCTGCCACAGAAGATTGATCTGATCGACGCGATGGTCGCGGCGGGCGATGACGCCATTAGCGACGCGGCCCTGCTCGAATTGGAACGCTCGGCGTGTCCGACCTGCGGGTCGTGCTCCGGTATGTTCACCGCCAACAGCATGAACTGTCTCAACGAGGCACTCGGCCTAGCGTTGCCCGGCAACGGAACGATCGTGGCGACGCACGCCGCGCGCTGGCAGTTGTTCGCCGACGCGGCGCGGCAGATCGTCGCGCTCGCCAAGCGCTACTACGTCGACAACGATCAGCGTGTGCTGCCGCGCAGCATTGCGACGTTCGAGGCTTTCGAGAACGCGATGACGCTCGACATCGCGATGGGCGGCTCGACCAACACCGTTCTTCACTTGCTGGCCATCGCGCACGAGGCTGGCGTGAAGTTCACGATGGCCGACATCGATCGTCTTTCTCATCGCGTGCCGAACGTTTGCAAAGTCGCGCCGTCGTCCTCGTACCACGTGGAGGATGTCAACCGCGCGGGCGGGATCTTTACGATTCTTGGCGCGCTCGATCGGGGAGGCTTGCTCCATCGCGAGGTCGGCACAGTCCACACACCGACGATGGGCGCCGCGATTGATGCAAACGATGTCCGGCGGCCGACGACGAACGAGGCCGCGCGCCGGCGCAGTCTGGCGGCACCGGGTGGCGTGCGGACAATCGTCGCGTTCTCGCAAGACAAGTACTACTCGGAACTCGATAGCGATGCGCGCGCGGGCTGCATTCGCGAGGTCGAGCATGCATACAGCCAGGACGGCGGCCTCGCGGTGCTGCACGGCAACCTGGCCGAAGACGGGTGTATCGTGAAGACCGCCGGCGTCGACAAATCGATTTGGAACTTCGAAGGTCCGGCGCGCATCTTCCACTCGCAGGATGATGCCTGCGCCGCGATCCTGGGCGACAAGATCAAGCCGGGCGACGTGGTGCTGATCCGTTACGAAGGGCCGAAGGGCGGGCCGGGCATGCAGGAAATGCTCTACCCGACCTCGTACATCAAATCGAAGAACCTGGGTAAAGTCTGCGCATTGATCACCGACGGCCGGTTCAGCGGCGGCACCTCGGGGCTCAGCATCGGGCATGTGTCGCCCGAAGCCGCCGAGGGCGGCGCGATCGCGTTGGTGGAAGAGGGCGACCGCATCCGCTTCGACATTCCGAACCGACGCGTCGACGTGCTCGTTGATGCCGCCGAACTCAAACGTCGGCGGCTCGACATGCTGGCGCGTGGCGAGCAAGCGTGGAAGCCGGTCGGCCGCAATCGCCCGGTGTCGCAGGCGCTACAAGCCTACGCACTCCTCACCACCAGCGCCTCGCGCGGCGCAGTGAGGGATGTCACCCAGGTGCGGAGTTAGGAATCGGGTGCCCGGCGGCGCTCTCTTGCCTTACGAGAACAACAACCACGCGACGCTGATATACACCGGGGTCAGAATCGCGGTCGCCAACGCCGCGTAGACCAAGAAGCTGGGCATCTCGACCTTGGCGATGCCGGCGCCCTCGGCGACGGCTTTGACCAGCAGATTGGGTCCGTTACCGATATACGTGTTGGCGCCCATGAACACCGAACCAATACTGACGGCGGCCAACAGCATCGGCGCATGCAGCGCGAGTGCGCCGAGGTCGGCCGCGTGGCCCGAGTGCGCGGCGGCGAGACTGGCGAACAGGAGGTACGTCGGCGCGTTGTCGAGTACGCTGGAGAGTGCACCGCTCATGAGAAAGAGACCGATCGGACTGTCGACCGGTAGCCGTGGCGCGATCTGTTCGAGCGTGTGCAACGCCGGCACCATGGTGATGAAGATGCCGAGGAAGAGGATCGCGACTTCCTTGAGCGGTCCGTAGTGGAAGGTGTTGGCGTCGCGGACATCCTTCGCGGTGAACGCCAGCGACAGCCCGATAAGGCCAGCGTAGGCTAGCTCGCGCCACGGGCTGGGTATCCCCACGGCCGAGCAGACGACGATCCCCGCGGCGACCAGCAGGTTGATCTTCCCACTCACGCTGATGGCGGTTTCTTGCGCCGCATCGAGCGCGAGATCCTCGGGTGCTTCCCGTGCGTACTGTCGCTGATCCCACAACCAGAACGCCACGAGCAGGAATCCGACCGCGAGCAGCCACGCCGGCCACAGCGTGAAGGTGAACGTAAACGGCACGCCATTGAGGTACCCCAAGTACAGCGGCGGATCGCCCAGCGGCGTCAGCAACCCGCCGGAATTCGACACGATCAAAATGAAGAAGATCACGATGTGCGTCTTGATGCGCCGCTCCTGATTGGCATCGAGCAGGGGTCGGATCAGGAGCATCGAGGCGCCGGTGGTGCCGATGACACTGGCCGCCACCGCGCCGATGGCGAGGAAGCTGACGTTGACCCACGGCGTCCCGCGCGGGTTACCCGAAATGTGAATTCCACCGGCGGTCACGTACAATGCCGAGATCAGCGCCATGAACGCGATGTATTCTTCGATCCCGTGCAGCAGCAGCGCGCGTTCGTGCGCACCGGGCGCGAGCAGGACCACCGGAGCAGAACAGCCGATCACCAACACGATCGGCGCGGCCGGGTGTTCCCAGATGTGCGGCACGATGAGCGGCAAGAGCGCGATGCCGAGCAACATGCCAATGAACGGAACGGCGGGGAGAAATTCCACGGGAGTCTCTTGCCCAGAGAGAGTCGCTGCGTCAAGCCCGCTCCTCGCCGCTGCTCATCACGGCGCCGCATTGCGTCGCCGCCAAGTCGTGCCATAAGGAGCCGATGGCGACACCGACGGCGCAGCACGTGGTGATCATCGGTGGGGGTTTTGGCGGCCTCTATGCGGCGCAGGCGCTCAAACGGACGCCCGTGGACATCACGCTGATCGATCGCCGCAACTTTCATCTCTTTCAGCCCCTCCTCTACCAAGTCGCCACCGGCGCGCTGTCGCCCGGCGACATCGCCTCGCCGTTGCGGGCGGTGTTGAAACGACAGGCGCGCACGCGCGTGCTGCTCGCCGAAGTCGTCGACATTGATGTCGCCAATCGCTGCGTGCAGTTGCGCGATGAGGATGAGATGGTCCGCTACGATACGTTGATCGTCGCGGCCGGGGCCAGTCACCACTACTTTGGCAACGAGCAGTGGGCCGCGCACGCGCCGGGATTGAAGACCATCGAGGACGCGATCGGCATCCGTCACCGCATCTTGCTGGCCTTCGAAGCCGCCGAGCGCGAACCCGATCTGGCGCAGCGGCGTGCGTGGCTGACCTTCGCGATAATCGGCGCCGGGCCGACCGGTGTCGAGCTGGCGGGTGCGCTGGCCGAAATTGCCCGCCATACACTCAAGCGCGATTTCCGCACGATCAATCCCGCCGACGCGCAGATCATGCTGATCGAGCACGTCGAGCGGGTGCTTCCGCCGTACCCGCCGGTGCTGTCAGCGAAGGCCGCCGCGGTGCTGGAGCGCATTGGCGTGCAGGTGCGCACGCGCACGCGGGTCACGGCGATTGACGCCGATGGAATCGAGGTCGAGAGCGAGAGTCGCCGTGAACGCATCGCGACGCGCACCGTGCTGTGGGCCGCCGGCGTGCAAGCGTCGCCGCTCGGTCGTCTGTTGGCGGACCGCGCCGCAGCGCAGCTCGATCGGGTCGGGCGCGTGATCGTGCAGCCGGACTGCACCGTTGCCAATCATCCGGAGATCTTCGTGATCGGGGATCTCGCTCACCATGCGCTCGGCGGCGATCCGCCGCTGCCGGGTGTGGCGCCGGTGGCGATGCAGCAGGGGCGATACGTCGCCAACCTCATCGCCGCTCGATTGCGAGGCGACACGTTCTCGGCGTTCCGGTACGCCGACCGCGGCAGCATGGCGGTGATCGGACGTGCCGCGGCGGTCGCCAGCATCGCCGGCCTGCAATTCAACGGTGCGCTGGCCTGGTTCACGTGGCTGTTCGTTCACCTGATGTATCTGGTCGAGTTCGACAACCGACTGCTGGTGCTAGTGCAATGGGCGTGGAACTATCTCACCTGGAACCGCGGCGCGCGGCTGATCACCGGCGAGGGTCCAGCGCCGAGGGAAGTGTTACCACCGCCGAAGCCCCACGAGTAAAGCCATAGTGGCTTCGAGTCATCCAGCCTGAAATAGCCAACCGCATCGACAATACGCGACCTCTCCGTTTCCGCCAAGTTGGGTGTAAGATAGCGCAGCTTCAGCGCGGTGCCGATCATGCGACTTGCGACAAAGAGTACGGTCATCCTAATCACGGCGTATTTCCTGATGCTCGCCGCGCTCGCCCTATGGATGGAATACCAGTTGCGGGCGGTTGCGAGCGCGCTCATGGAAGGCACCGCTCGTTTAGTTGGCAGCGAGATCGCGGTCGCGATGTCGGAGTCGGCGCGGGCGCAGCTGCTTCAGGGCGATCCTGCGAGTCGTTGGCGGCTGACGCAACTCATTGCGGATCTCAGTCAACGATCCGATGTAGTGGCGGCGATCACCGTGGCCGACGAGAACGGCCTGGTCGTGGTGAGCGATGACCTGGAGATCGGGCAGCAGCTGGCGCTCCCCGATTTCATCTTTCACGGGAACGCGGGGGCGCAGTTCATCAGCTCGGACGCCCCGTTGGGCGGGGGACAGTACCACCTGTTCGTGCCGCTGCTGCGCGAGGATCACATCGTCGGTTACCTGCGTCTGTCGCTGAACAGCGTCCGCATGGCTGGTCTGTATCGCCGAGTCCGACACCAGATCGTAGTGGCGGCATTCGCGGGTTTAGTCTGCATTGGGGCGCTGGGCATGGTGGTTCACGCTCAGCTCTCGCGGCGCGGCGCCGCGTTGGCGCGAACCGTGGAGGCCACCGTGCGCGGGGAGGCGGTACCCGAAGCCACTCGCGGCGACGAGTTCTCGAAAGTGATCGAGGCCGCGGGCAAGCTGGGGCGGGAGATGAGCGCAACCCGCGAGCGCAGCTCGCAAGCGCAGCGTCGAATCAACGTACTCGCCGACTTTATGGACGTTGGCGTGCTGCTGCTCGGGCCTGACACCGCCTTGGAGTTCGCCAACACGGTGGCGCGCCGCCTCTTGAGCGGGACGGCGAACGGTGATCTCGAGCCCCGCTGGGGAGACCTCAAGCCCGTGCTCGAAGAGGCGCTGGCCAAATGGCGCGCCGGGGCGATGCCGACCCACCCCGTCGATCTCGACGTCCCCACGACTGGCGGTTTGAAGCGCCTGCGTTTTGAGCTGCATCGTGCCGGCGAAGACGATCGGGAGGAGTACCTGGTCTTGGTGAAGGATTGCGATCTGCTGGAGGCCTTTGAAACGGACCTGCGGTTGGCGACGCAGATGCGTGGGCTGGCGCGAATTTACGGAGCACTCGCCCACGAGCTGAAGGCGCCCCTGGGGGCGATGGCGCTCAACATCGAACTGCTCAACGACGCGCTCAAACTCGACGACGGAACCGAACGCGATCTTGCCGAACGGCGCCGGCGTTATGCGACGGTGCTGCAAAGCGAACTGGCCCGCTTGAATCGCTCGCTCATTGCCGTGCTGGATCAGACAACCTCGCTCGGCGAGGCCCAGGAGCGATTTGATTTGCGCGATTTGATTCGGGATGTCGAAGCGCTCTTGACACCGCAAGCGAAGCATCAACGAATTACACTCGCAGTCGAGCTGCCCGATACCGAGTTCGCTCTCACCGGTCACCGTGACCGCTTGAAGCAAGCGCTGCTCAACATCGCGACGAACGCTTTTGAGGCGATGCCGGAAGGCGGCCGGCTAGAAATGACTCTGGCTGCACAGAACGGCCGGGCCACCATCGCGGTGCGCGACACCGGGCCGGGCATCCAGCCGGAGGTTTTGGCGACCATGTACACCATGTACGTCACTACCAAGAGAGGGGGAACCGGGATCGGGCTCTATGTCGCGCGCTCGGTGGTAGAGGCGCACGGCGGCGAGATTCGCGTCGATAGTCAGCTCAGTCAGGGGACGTGCTTCTCCATTTGCCTACCGCTCTCAGCGGTGGAGGTGTAGGACGATCATGCCACACGCCCTCGTAGTCGACGACGACGCAAATTTCCTGCTCCCGCTTGCCGAACTGGTGGAGCGAGAGGGGTTCACCACGAGCGTCGCCAGCTCGCTCAAGGATGCGCGGGCGCTGTTGCGTACCAAGCCGCCCGATCTGGTGCTGCTGGATCTGTTTCTGCCCGACGGCAGCGGCATCGACCTGCTGCAAGAAATCGATCCGAGCAGTACCACCGAAGTGATCCTCACGACCGCGCACGCCAGTGTCGACACCGCGGTCGAGGCGCTGCGCAAGGGCGCCTCCGACTACCTTACCAAACCGCTCGACATGGCGCGCCTGCGAACCGTGCTCGGCGGCGTGCTGCGCGCTCACGCGCTGCGCGAAGAAGTGGGCACCTTGCGTGCCGAGCTCCGCAAGCTTGGCCATTTTGGCTCGCTGGTCGGCGCATCGCTGCCGATGCAGAAAGTCTACGATCTCATCAGTCGCGTCGCGCCGACTGATGCTACCGTACTGGTGACCGGCGAGAGCGGCACCGGCAAGGAGTTGGTCGCCGAGACCCTGCACGCGCTCAGCCGGCGGCGCAAGGGACTCTTCTTGCCGGTCAATTGTGGCGCCATCTCACCGACGTTGATCGAGAGCGAGCTCTTCGGCCACGAGCGGGGCAGCTTCACCGGCGCCGACCGGACCCACAAAGGATACTTCGAACGCGCCGCCGGCGGCACAGTGTTCCTCGACGAGATCACCGAGATGCCGATCGAGCTGCAGGTGAAGCTGTTGCGCGTGCTCGAATCCGGCGCGGTGATGCGACTGGGTGGCGAACGGCCGCTGCCCGTCGATGTCCGAGTGGTTGCCGCCACCAATCGCGTCGCTGAGGATGCAGTGGCGCAAGGGAAGCTCCGCGAAGATCTCCTCTACCGTCTCAAGGTGTTTCCGCTGCAACTACCGCCGCTGCGGGAGCGAGGCGATGACGTCGAGCTACTCGCGGAGAATTTTCTCGCCTTGCTGAATAAGGCGGAGGGGACAACCAAAAAGTTCACGCGCGATGCGATGCAGCAGCTCCGTGCACACAGCTGGCCCGGTAACGTGCGCGAGCTGAAGAACTCGGTCCATCATATCTTCATCTTGGCCGACACGGACATTGGCGTAGACAGCCTGCCGCCGAACCTCAGCGGGGCGACTGAGCCGACCGCAGCGAGCCTGCACATCAAGGTTGGCCTGCCGTTGGCCGAGGTTGACCGGCGGCTCATCCTGGCGACACTGAACGAGTGTCAGGGTGACAAGCGGCGGGCCGCCGAGATGCTGGGCATCAGCTTGAAGACGCTCTACAATCGACTCAATCTCTATCGGGCGCCGTAGGGACGCCTGCTGGTTCAGGCGCCCGATGATGGTGGAAATCCGACGGCGCCGGACGGTCGAGACCGGCGCCGCCGGAACCGCGCCGATGTACCCGCACTCATTGTACACCTCCACGCGATGGGTTGGTGCCTCGCATCAACAAGCGTGTCGGACGCCGGCGCGAACGACGTCGCGATCAGCGGAATCCGAACTCTCCGCTGCCGCAGCTGTCTGCGCGGTGTGATGGTTCCTTTGTCGTGCACCGGCCGGCCGGGTTAGTGGTCGAGAGGAAGAGGCGGCCGCGAAGTGCTCCGAAACCCGACGCCAGTTTACGGTATTCCACCAGTTGTGAACGTACTCGGCTCGACGATGCTCGTACTTGAGATAGTAAGCATGCTCCCATGCGTCGAGTGCCAGCACGGCCGCCGACTCCCAGTCTCTCGCCAGCAGATGGTCCTCGGCAGTCAGAATCGCGAGTCGTCGATTCGCTAGTTGCCAGACCAGCACAACCCAGCCGCCCGGCTCCAGGTTCATCGCGGCGGCCGAGAACTGCCATTTGAACGCGGCAAACGAACCAAAGTCCTCGCTGAGTTGGTCCGCCAGCTCATCGGATGGCTGGCCACTCTGATCTGGCCCCATAATGCTCCAATAGAGGCGGTGCAGTTGATGCGCCGACGTGAGCATCGCCGCGCGCTCGCAGAGTAGCTGTACGAGTAACAGGTCGCCGTTGTCGCGCGCCGCTTCCAGACGGCTTTCGGTGTCGTTGAGTGTATTGACCAGTTGTGCGTGATGCTGGCCGTGGTGGATGCGCATCGTCTGTTCGTCGATCCACGGCTCCAGTGCACCGTAGCCATACGAGAGCGGTGGCAATGTGTGTCGCGTCATGTGCTTGACCAAGGTGCCGCGTCGGGGCCGCCGAACCTCAATGCGGCCGTACCGTAACCTCGACGACGGTCCCATCGTTCGCCAACCGTGACAGCCAGCGAGCCGCCGAGGCTTGGAAGACCTCTTGGTCCTCCGGATCAATCTTGAACTGTAGACGGACCGCGCCGGCCTCGCGCACTGTGTGCCGGACGTGCTGTTGCAGCGTCTGGACGTTGTAGCCGCTGACCTCGCCGAAAAAATGGAACGCGTCGCTGTCGGTGCGAATCACTGCATGCAACATGAGGTCGTTCTCCTCTTTGTTCCAGCCCGAAGAGCCCGGCGTCGGTGGACGCGCCCGGGGGGGATGAGCAACGCCCACCGACTAACCGGGCTCTAACGAGACGCACTGATGTGCAGACGCAACTGGTGTGCCAGAGATCGTGCCGAGACAGTATCGATGGCCCGTGCGCTCATCGAGGAGTTCGCACTCCGAGCGCGTGGTGCTTCTTTCAAACGGCCTGTAAGAGTTTCAACGCCGAGTTGGTCGCGTCACAAGCCGGGACACTGTACGGATCGACGAGGCGAATCAGAACGACCCACACGCGCAAGCCCATTGCGCGTGCATGCGGACGCACGGCTACGTAGACGACGCGACGCGGTAGCTAGAGTCTGACGAACGAACGGAGATCACGCGCAATTTGACGCAGATCCGGTGGCCGCTCACTTCATGAACCGCTTCACCACCTCGGGCGTCACGCGGCCGCTGCGTGCGATCTCGGCGAAGAAGTGTGCGCTCTGGCGCGGGCGACGGGCGAGAGTGTCTCGATCGACGTCGATGAGACCGAACTTCGGACCGTAGCCGAAGTTCCATTCGAAGTTGTCCATCGCCGACCAGTAGAAGTAGCCGCGGATGTCGGCGCCGTCGCGGCGCGCGTGATCGACCGCGGCCAAATGATCGGCGATGTAGTCAACGCGCTGCCGGTCGTCGTCGAGGCAGACGCCGTTCTCGGTCACGTAGACGGGCAGACAGGTGGCCGCCGCGCGCAGCAGCAGGGGAGGGAAGCCTTCGGGGTACACTTCCCACGCCATCTGCGTGATCGTGCGGTTGACGAAGTCGGCCGGCGCGGGACCGCCGGTTTCCGCATCGTATCGCGCGCGCGAGTAGTACTGCACGCCGACGAACGAGGACGACGCCTGCAAGCCGGGGATCGGTTCATCGGCACGGTCGGGGTAGCGAAACACACCGGTGCGCAACGCGTCGTAGCAGGCTCCGGTCGATTCGGCGTCGCGGCGAGCGGCGAGCGCGCGGTCGGCCGCCGAATCAACGCGCAAAGGTTCGTGCGCCTGCACTGCCAGCGTGATGCCGATCCGTGGCGTCAACTTCGCGTGCGCCTTCACCACCTCGCAGACCTGGGTGTGGGCCCGAAACAGATTGCAGAGCACGGTCGCCGAGAGCGCGTGGTCTTGCAGCCGCGGCGGGAAGTAACCCCAGCGGTAGCCGAGCTCGGCGTGGACCGTCGGCTCGTTGATCGTACACCAGTGGCTGACCAGGTCGCCGTACTCGCGCGCGCACAGCTCGGCGAAACGGCGGAAGGCATCGAGGTTCGCGACTTTCGAAAAACCGCCGCGCCGGGCGAACCACACCGGCAGCGTGAAGTGATGCAACGTCACCCACGGCTCGAGCTGCAGCTCGCGCAACTTAGTGAGGACTTGGCGGTAGTGCGCGATCTCGGCGCGATTGACCTGGCCTTCGCTCGGCTCGATACGACTCCACTCGATCGACAGCCGGTGCGCCGTGTGCCCGAGCGATTTGAACAGCCGAAAGTCGTCCGCGAAGCGACGGTAGTGATCGCACGCAAGGCCCGACGGCTCGATCGCGTTGGTGTCCGGCGCCAGCTCATGCGCCCACCAATCGTTGTGGCGGTTGTCGCCCTCGACCTGATGCGCGGCAGTCGCGCTACCCCAGACGAAGTCGGACGGAAACTCCAGCGTACGTTCGATCATCGAGTGCCTCCTCAGATGGAGCGCGTCGGATAGCACGAAGCCGCATACACGCAAAGGTTCCTTCCTCTGCGGCACCCGCCCACGTGGAGCGCACGGATCGGATGGCCTCCGCCCTAACCCTCCTCCGTCCGCGGAAGTGCTCACGGAGGAGGGAACTGGACGGCGGTGCTGCGACTCGAGATAGCACCGCAAGTGCGTACACGTTCCCTCCTTTGCGGCATCACCCGCCGCGGAGGAGGGCTAGGGAGGAGGCCTCCGATGCACGACTCACGAGTCCCGACTCACGATTCACCAATCACGAGCCACGGCTCACATGCTTGACGGCGACAACCCTTGCCACATAGGACGGCGGCGTCATGCAAGGTTCACGGAAGGTCGCACTCGCGGTCGCATCGCTGATCGCGCTGTTCGTTCCCTTCTTTTTCTACCCGGCGGTCACTCACCGGCTTCCGTTCGGGTACGGCGGGCTGTACGCGCTGATGGCGGAGGGGATTGCCGATCATCATTTTTTCCTCCCACTGAAGGTCCCGTACTACGGACCCGGCGGCTTACCGTTCGCGTATCCGCCGCTGTCGTTCTACCTCATGGCCGCGGTGACTCACGCCACGGGCATGTCGCCGCTGACGTACATGCGGTTCATGCCGCCGTTCGGTCTGGTTGCCAGCGTGGTGGCGATGTTCTTCCTCGCCCGTGCGATCACCGCGTCGATTCAGCAGGCGACGCTCGCGGCGGTCTTGTTCGGTATCTCGCCGACAACCTTCGAGCTTCAGGGAGACATCGGCGGGGTGTGTCGCGGCGTGGGATTGCTCGCGGCGCTCGTTACCGCGACCTTGGTCTACCGCGCAGTGGAACGCGCCACGGCGCGCGACGTGATCCTTGCTGCCGTCTTGTTCGCGGCAACGATCCTCTCGCATTTCGCCTACGCCGTGTTTGCCGCAGCGAGTATGGCGATGTTCGGTCTGCGGGCGATGTTCGGTCCGCGAGGGATGAGGCGGATGTGGGTGGTGGTCGTCATCGGAGTCATTGCCGGCGTGCTCACCCTGCCGTGGTGGGTGTTGATGATCCATCGTCACGGCCTGCAAGTGTTCATGCGGATCGCCGACACCCACGACGGCATGGGGTTCGTCCGATACCTGACGGACCCGTGGGCGTTGGGCCGTTTGCTGGTTCGCTACGTTGTGGCGAACGGAACGCCGCTCGGCGGTGGCAGCGCGATTCTTGGCGTGGCGCAGCAGGTCGCTACCGGTGCGTGGTTCGTACCCGGCTGGCTGCTTGCCACCGCGCTCTTCAATGGAGGCGAGGGCGCACGCTTTGCCACGGTCGTGACCGCGCTGCTCAGCGCATCAATCCTCCGAGTGGTGTCCGAGTCGATGTGTCGTCACGCAACCTCGGAGACGCGTGCGACCGCGACGCGAGCGGTGTTCTTCGGGGTGCTCCTGCTGCTCTCGTTTGGCGCCGCGTTTGTGCACCATGCGAACAGCGTTGCTCCGTCTCTGTCGGAAGAGTTCCTCACGGTCGCCCAGTGGGTCCGCGAACACTCGCCGGTCAACAGCCGGTACCTGTTGGTGTCTGACGACGCGGCTCAGCATGAGATGATGACGTACTTCGCCCGCCGCGAACCCCTCGTCAGCTATTTCGGCGCCGAATGGACCGGTCGCTATCGCGAGCAGGCGGACCGGCAGAAGGAGATTGTGGAGTGCGCCCGTGAGCGATCCTACTCGTGCCTTGACGATTTCATCCGCCGGAACGATCTGGCGGTCGAAGTCATCGTCGGGCGAGTCGACCCCCGGCCGGAATCCATCGCCTCGCGGATCGAAGCCGACGACTGGCAGCGCGTGTACGCCAATGCCACCTACGCAGTGTGGCAGCGGCAAGCGCGATAGTAGGTTTCGTTGCGGAAGGTCTTTGGGTTACCTGCTCAGCGTCTGCGAGACCTGCGAGAAGCCGCCGTACCGGGCGCGTTCCCACGCCGCAGGCCGCATCAGGCCCGAGCGGCGTCGTAGTCTGCGAGAGGAAACGTCACCTTCTTTTTGATTCGATGGGCTTGCCTGGCGATTACTTCGAGTCGCTTGAAGACTGGCGCGTCATAGTACTGCTCGCCGCAGTGCGTGCACACCCAAGCGGGAACATGGTCGACGTAAACCGTCTGGCCCTTGAATGCGAACCGCGCCCTGACGGTCTGCTTGTCGAGCATCCCGTCGCAAAACTCACATCGCTCTTGTGGCCCGTTCTTGCTCATTGCTTACTCCTCGACTGCATACGCCGTAATCACCAATAGCACGTCGGAGGCTAGAAATCGGCACACCACGCACGCACGCCGCCTGTCAGTGGTCTCGCCTGCCACTTCGTAACGAGTGCCGCGTGGGTCGCGCGTGAACACTTTGCTGATTCGTCCGCCGAGAATGACCCGTTCCACATCGGCGGACTCCAGACGATCGTCCGACATTTCATCGATCGCATGAACGCTGATGCGGTAGCGCTGGTCGGCGACTGCCTGCCGCATCCGCTCCAGTGCGTTCATCGAGGCTCCATCCTACCTACGGCTGATCGCAGACACGGGCTCTGGTACTCATCGCGTCGCGCTACCCCAGACGAAGTCGGACGGGAACTCCAGCGCGCGTTCGAGCATCGAGTGCCTCCCTAAAATGGAACGCGTCGGATAGCACGAAGCCGCATGGTGGCAAAGGTTCCCTCCTCTGCGACATCGCTCGGCGCGACCCTACTGGCACTGCAAGGTCACTCCGTCTGGGGTAATGCATTGACCGCTGCAGCAGTCGCTCGCGAGGACGCAGGTTGCCCCGGCGTCCAAACACGTGGGTGTTCCGGTGACGACTGGCGTGTTCGGAAGCATACCGTTTATGACGAGGTCCTCTCCGCCGCAGCCGATGAAGGCAATCAGCAGGCACAACCCGATGGTCGCGATGGCCAGATGGAGTTGGGTGTTCATTGGGTGGCCTACCTCCTGTATTCAAATCGAGTAACGAGTCACGTCCGCTTTCGGTTGACCGGAGTGGCATCTTCATCCCACGCCGAACCGGCTCCTTGCGGCCGCTGTCTCGCCGGCTTTCATCCAGGCACACGATGCCGACTCACACTTGACAGTGTGGTGATCGATTTGGGACAAGCGATGCCCATGCCCTGTCCCCAATGCCAGCACGAGAACCCACCGGGTGCCAAGTTCTGCCTCGAATGCGGCGCGCGGCTAACGCTCGCGTGCGACCAATGCGGCGCGCAGCTTCCGCCAGGTGCGAAGTTCTGTTTGGAATGTGGCGCGCAGATAGTAGGCAGTAGGCAGACGGCAGTAGACAGTTCCGATCCGGTTCCGCCCCTAACAGCTAACCCCCTAACACCTAACACCCTGTCTTCCGGCGAGCGCCGGCAGCTCACGGTGCTGTTCTGCGATCTCGTCGGATCGACCGAGATCGCCGCGCAACTCGATCCGGAGGACTGGCACCGCATCTCGAAGGAGTACCAACAGGTCGCCGCGGCGGCGGTCACCCGCTTCGGCGGCCACGTCGACAAGTTTCTCGGCGACGGCCTGGTGTGTTTCTTCGGTGTGCCCGAGGCGCACGACGATGACGCCGAGCGGGCCGTGCGCGCGGGGCTGGCGATCGTGGATGCGGTGCAGACGTTGAACAAGCGCCTCCTCCCTAGCCCTCCTCCGTTGCCGGACATGGCAACAGAGGAGGAAATTCCGGTCCCCTCCTCTGCGAACATTTCCGTGAGCGGAGGAGGGTTAGGGTGGAGGCCGGTTCTCTCCGTCCGTGTCGGCATGCACACGGGATCGGCCGTGGTCGCCCACGGCGGGGGCGCGTCGCAGGACGTCTTCGGCGACACCCCGAACATCGCGGCCCGCGTGCAAGGCGCCGCTGAACCCGACACGGTGGTAATCACCGCGGCGACGCAACGGCTCGTTGCGGGGCTCTTCGTCGTGGAAGATCGCGGGCCGCACTCACTCAAGGGGATTGCCGCCCCCGTCGGGCTGTACCGCGTGGTCCAGGCCAGCGGCGTGCGCGGCCGGTTGGCGGCTGCGGCGGCCGGCGGACTGACTCCATTCGTCGGCCGCGAGCGCGAGCGGCAGACGGTGGCCGAGGCGTGGGAGCGCACACAGGACGGCGAGGGACAGGTGGTGCTCCTCAGTGGCGAGGCCGGCATCGGGAAGTCGCGCCTGGTGCAAGACTTCAAGGCCGGTCTCGCGCAGACGCCGCACACCTGGATAGAGAGCGGCTGCGCAGCCTACTACGACACCACGCCGTTCCACGTCGTCGCCGATCTGCTGCGGCAGGGCTTCGGCTGGGCGGCCGATCTCTCGACCGAGGCCCGGCTCGACGCCCTCGACCGGTCGCTCGCGGTGGTGGGCTTGAAGCCGGCACAGGCGGCGCCGGTGATCGCGCCGCTGCTGGATCTGCCGCTCCCCGAGGGCCGCTATCCGCCCCTGTTCCTGTCTCCCGAGCAGCAGCGCAAACGCTTGCTGGCGACGCTGGTGGCGTGGGTGTGCGGCGCGGCCCGGCTGCAGCCGAGCGTGCTCGTCATCGAGGATCTCCACTGGGTCGACCCCTCGACGCTCGAATTGCTCGGGCTGCTGGTCGAGCAGAGCGCGCGCGAGCCACTGCTGTTGGTGCTGACCGCGCGGCCGGAGTTCCGTCCGCCGTGGCCGCTGCGGGCGCATCACACGCAGCTCAACCTGAACCGGCTGACGAAGCGGCAGGTGCACGAGATGATCGTGCGCGTGGCGGTGCGCGTAATCCCGCCGGGGGAGATGCTGGAGGCGCTGGCGGTGCGCACCGACGGGGTGCCGCTGTTCGTAGAAGAATTGACCCGCGCGGTGCTGGAGGCGGAAGGCGCCGCCCTGATGACGCGGGAGATTCCCGTGACCTTGCAGGACACGCTCATGGCGCGGCTCGACCGGCTCGGACCGGCGAAGGAGACCGCACAGCTCACCGACGCCGAGCTGGTGTATGTGCGCGGACTGCCGCCCGAAGCGACGTACACCTTCAAGCACGCGCTGATCCAGGACACGGCGTACGAGTCGCTGCTGAAGAGCCGGCGGCGGGAGCTGCACCGCGCGGTGGCGGAGGCGCTGACGGGCCGCTTCGCCGCCCTGGCCGAGGCGCAGCCGGCGGTCGTGGCGCAGCACTGGGAGGCTGCCGGCGAAACGGAGCGGGCGATCAGCGCGTGGCAAGAGGCGGGCGACCGCGCCAAGGATCGCAGCGCGATGATGGAAGCCGAGCGGCAGTACCGCCGTGGGCTGGCAGCGCTGGCGGCGCTACCCGACACGCCCGCACGCGACTCGCAAGAGCTGGCGCTTCAGATCGCGCTTGAACCCGTCGTGAACGTCATCCACGGCTTCGGCTCAAAAGAGAACGATCCGATCAAACAGAGGGTGCGCGAGCTGAGTGCGCGAACCGGCGATACGCACCAATTCGCATTCTCCCTGGTTATGGCGTGGACGCTCCCGATCGCCCGCGGCGAAGCGCGCGCCGCCTTGTCGTTGGCTGAGGAAGCGCTCGTGGCGGCCCGCAACGACGGCGCCCACTTCCTCCTTGCCTGGGCACACTATGCCGTGGCGCAGTCGCAGTTTCAGCTCGGTGATCTCAACTCCGCAGGCGAGCACGCCGCGTCGGCGCTGCGGTTCTACCGCGAAGAAGACTTTCGCGACTGGCCAACCGCGCCTGGCGCCCTTGCGCAGGGGATTATGGCATCGGTCTCGGCGAACATGGGCTTCCCAGAACGCGCCCACGGCGAGATCGAGAAGCTGCTCGCGCTCGTGGAACGACTTCCGCTCCCGTCGCAGCGCGGTCTCGCGCTGGTTGGTGCGGCTACCGCGCAAGCACAGCTCCGTCAGGCGAGCGCCGTTGTCGCGCACGCGGATCGAATCCTGAGCCTCGCGCTCGAACACGACCTGCCGCAATTCACCGGATGGGGACACGTCTTCCACGGCTGGGCGCTCGCCCTTCAAGGTGGACGTGAAGAGGGGATCGCCGAGCTGCGGGAGGGTCTTGCGGGCTACGCTGCCTTTGGCAATCGCGCTTCGGCCGGAGGGTACCTCGGCTGGCTCGCCGAGGCGCAGCTCCTGGGCGGGCAGGTCACCGACGGTCTCGCCACCATCGAGGAAGCGCTGACCGCGGTTCCCGAAGAGCGCATGTTCATCCCCGAGCTGCTGCGCCTGCGCGGCGAGCTGCGCGCCGCCGCCGCCGGCGCCGATGTCGCCACCGTCGAGGCGAGCTTCACCGAAGCGATCACCCTCGCCCGCGAGATCGGCACCAAGCTCGTCGAGCTGCGCGCCACCACCAGCCTGGCGCGCTTCCTCGCCCGTCACGGCCGTACCGACGAAGCGCGCGCCCTCCTCGCACCGCTCTACGCCACCTTCACCGAAGGCTTTGACACCCCCGACCTGCAAGACGCCAAGGCGCTGCTGGCGGAGTTGTAGGCGCGTCGTCTGCGACACGAAGGCCAGCGGGCCCCCGTTCTGCGCTTCTGATTCATGCTGCGGTCTTTGTCGTCGAGGTCTGCCGCTGTGGCTTCCACTCGCGAGGCGTCAGCTCCAGCCCACCATCTCGTCCGATTCCGGGCGATGCATGGTGGGCAGTGCCCACCCTACGGACACTCTCGATTTTCGTCTCGACAACAGGTTCCTCCCTTTGGAAAAGGGAGGTCAGGAGGGATTTGCCGAAGAGTCGATCAAGGAAATCCCCCTCGATCCCCCTTTTTCAAAGGGGGAAGCTTCCACCGATCATCTTCAATCAATTCATCGGCACATCGCCCGCCGCGCGTGCGGATCGCTTTTGCAGCAACGCGCTGCGTTTAGTACACACCCAACATGTCGTCGTTGCCGCTCGAAGGTTTGCGGATTCTCGCGTTCACGCAATTGGGGTCGGGGCCGTTTGCGATGACGGTGCTGGCGGATCTTGGTGCGGAGATCATCAAGGTCGAAGACCCCACGCTCGGCGGGGATGAAGCCCGCAACGTGCCGCCTGGCGCGCGCGACGGCGACTCGGTCTATTTCCAGTCGCTGAATCGCAACGCCAAGTCGCTCACGCTCAATTTGCGCACAGCCGAAGGTCGCGCGCTGCTCCATCGACTCGTCCGCGTGTGCGACGCCGTGTACTCGAATCCCCGCGGCGATCTGCCGGCGAAGCTCGGACTGGATTACGCCAGCCTCAAGCACATCAATCCGAAGATCGTCTGCTGCGCCCTCTCGGGTTTCGGAAAGACCGGGCCGATGCGCGCCGATCCCGGTTACGATTTTCTGTTGCAGGCGATGGCCGGATTCATGGACTTGACCGGCGACCCCGACGGACCGCCGACGCGCTCGGGGATTTCGATCGTCGACTTCGCCGGCGGCTTGATGTCGGCGGTCGGACTGCTCGTGACCCTCTTGCGTGCCCGCACCACCGGCCGCGGCGGCGACGTCGACGTCAGCTTGCTCGACACCGCCGTGTCGATGCTCAACTACCTCGCGGTGTGGGTGCTGAATACCAATCTGAAGGTCGAGCGCCTCCCCGACAACGCGCACCAGACACTCGTGCCGTCGCAGCGCTTCGCGACCAAGGACGGCTACCTGGTCATTATGTGCATGAAGGAGAAATTTTGGACGCGTCTCGCGGAGCGGATGGATCTCGCGCATCTGCTCGACGATCCGCGGTTCCGTACGTTCGCCGACCGCTTTGCGCATCGCAACGAATTGATTCCGATTCTCAGCGACGTGATGCGCACGAAGACCAACGAGCAATGGGTCACCCTGCTACGCGGCCACGTGCCATGTGCGGCGGTCGCGACGATCGAAGAAGCATTGCGCAACGAACAGGTGCTGGCGCGTGAAATGGTGATCGACTACGAGCATCCGCTCTTCGGCACCGTGCGCCAGGTCGGCTGCCCGATCAAGATCGACGACCTCCCCCCGCGCTACGGCCCGGCGTCCGCCCTGGGCGCGGATACCAACGAACTCCTGAGTACACTCCTCGGCCTGGCGAGTGACGAGATCAGCACGCTACGCGCAGCCGGAGCGATCTGATGAAGAAGGATGTTCACCACAGAGGCGCAGAGGCGCAGAGAGCTTTGCAAAATGGCGGAGCTATCTTCCCAATCGTCATTCCGGCGAAGGCCGGAATCCAGGATCGAGGCGCACGACCCCGCCTGGATACCGGCTTTCGCCGGTATGACGGACCCACTGCCGGGATTTCTTGCGCAAAGGTCGCGCGGAGAAGCGGAGACCTCATTCAATCTTGTCCGCTCAGGCTCTGCGTCTCTGCGCCTCTGCGTCTCTGCGTTTAATTCCGGTTCTCCTTCATGGATCTGTCATTCTCATCCGCCGAAGAAGCCTTCCGCGTGGAGCTGCGCACCTGGCTCGCCGCCAACAAACCGCGTGACGAAATCGAGCCCGCATCACTCGCCGAGGAGGTGGCGTATCTGGTGGACTGGCAACGCCGGTTGCACAGTGACGGTTGGGTCGGCGTCCATTGGCCGAAGGCGTATGGCGGCCGCGGCGCGAGCGTCGTCGAGAACTATCTCTTCCAAGCCGAGATGGCGCACGCCAAGGCGCCGGAGATCATCAACCGCATTGGCGTCAATCTCGTCGGGCCGACGTTGATCGCGCACGGCACCGACGCGCAGAAGCAGCGCTACCTGGCGAAGATTCTCGGTGCCGACGAGATCTGGTGCCAACTATTTTCCGAGCCCAACGCGGGCTCCGACCTCACTGCGTTACGATGCAAAGCGGAACGCGACGGCGATCACTTCGTCGTCAACGGCCAGAAGGTGTGGACCAGCTACGCGCAATTCGCGCAGTGGGGCATTCTGCTCACGCGCACGGACCCAACCGCACCAAAGGCGAAGGGCATCAGTTTCTTGATCGTCGACATGCGGAGCCCCGGCGTGACCATCCGGCCGCTGAGACAGATGACCGGCAGCGACGAGTTCAACGAAGTCTTTCTGGAGAACGTGCGCATCCCGGCCGACAACCTCGTCGGTGAGTTGAATCGCGGGTGGGAAATCGCGCAGACCACGTTGAGCCACGAACGCGGCACCTCGGCGCGTCAGCTCGTGGTGCATCGCATGCTGCTCGATGAGCTGCTCGCGTTGGCGCGAAAGCGTGCGGTCAACGGCGGGCGCGCGTCGGCCGACCTCAATCTCCGCCAACGCTTGGCGCAGGCGGTGATCGAAGTCGAGTTGGTGAAGCTGCACAACTGGCGCACGCTGACCAATCTGCTGCGCCACGGCAAACCCGGCCCGGAAAGTTCGCTGGTGAAATTGTTTTGGAGCGAGATGAGTCAGCGCCTGCACGACACCGCGATGGATCTCCTCGGCGTCGACGCGCAACTCGTCGCCGGCGATCCGCGGGCGATCGCCCACGGCCGCTGGCCGCGCTCGTATCTCTACTACCGCTCCGGCACCATCTTCGCCGGCACGTCGGAGATCCAGCGCAACATCATCGCCGAGCGCGTACTGGGGCTGCCGCGCGCGAAGTAGCGGGCGAAGAAGAATTTGCAACCGCCGATGGACGCCGATGTTCGCCGGTGGGAGATTTCTGCACGCAGGGGACTTCACAAACCTCATGGATCTGGGCTTTCCAGAAGAACTCCCCGCAACGGGTCCGTCATACCGGCGAAAGCCGGTATCTAGGCGGGGATGCGAGCTTGAGCCTGGATTCCGGCTTTCGCCGGAATGACGAGAGGGACGTTATTGTGTCGAATTCCTCATCGGCGTTCATCGGCGGTTTCGTTCCTACGCACCGCCACGAAGGAGTCGACCGCCGCGCGCGTCGGTCTGTTTGCCGGCATCGATCAATACTTCGCCATTGACGATCACGTGCTCGACGCCGGTTGCGCGTTGGATCAACCGCGCGGCGCCGCTGGGGAGATCGTGTACGAGTTCGGTGCGCTCCAATCCGATGCGAGTCGGATCGAAGAGGACCACGTCCGCAGCCCATCCGGCGCGTAACTCGCCGCGTTCGCGGATGCCGTAGATGCGGGCCGGGACGCTGGTGATCAAGCGCACAGCATCCTCGATCTTCAGCGCACCGAGTTCGCGCACCCAATGGGCAAGCAGCGTACTTGTAAAACCCTGATCGGCGAGCGTGTCGACATGCGCGCCGGCGTCGGAGAGCGCGAGGATGCCGGCGGGATGACGGATGAGTTTGCCGACGATCGTTTCGTCGACGTTCATCAGCGGAATACCGAACTGACACCCCAGATCGCTTTCGAGCGACAAGTCCAAGAGCGTGTCGATCGGATCGGCGCCGCGTTGGGCGCTGATCGCGGCGACCGAGCAATCGGTGTACGGCTGATGCGCGGCAGCCGGCGAGTAGCGGACGAACATCTGGTCCCAACTCGGCGCCAGCGCGGCGACGTACGAACCCTGCGGCGACATCAGGCGTAGCTCGTCGCGAAACGCTCGGCTGGCGAAGAGCCTCTTACGCTCGCTTACAGGCTTCTCGATGATCGGGCGCCAGATGGGATTGTTCATCACGGCGATGCCGGCGGTGTCGAAGCTGATGCGCACTTCGAGCGGTCGGCAGCCGACCTGCGGGTACACCGGCACGCCATCGCGTTGTGCGGTCGCCGCTTCCTCGATCAGTTCGAGACAGCCTTCGGGATCGAACGGGCTGTGCAACAGCGGCGCCCAGGTCACCGGCCGGCCGCTGGCCCGTGCCAGCTCGCCGTAGAACGCTTGGTCTTCGCGCTTGCTCTCGGTCGAACCGATCAAGTGCAGCGGCGCAACTTCGATGAGGCCACGGCCGAACTCACGCAACACGCTCGCGAGTGCGCGGATCTCGTCGCGCGGCGCGACTCGGCTCGGTACCGGCGTGCCATCGCCAAAGAAGTGCGTCGGTGACTCCGATGTGGCGAAGCCGCAGGCGCCGGCCCGCATGGCTTCGCGCAGCACGTCGCGCATACGCTCCATCTCGCCAGCCGTCGCGGCTCGCTCCGAGGCGGCCGCGCCCATCACCCAATAGCGAATCGCGCTGTGACCGATCAGCGCCGCGACGTTGATTCCAGGACGCAGGCGCTCGACCGCATCGAGATACTCGGGAAACGTCTCCCACTCCCAGCGAATGCCCGCGCGCAACGCCTCAGTCGGCATGCCTTCGACGAACAGCAGCATGCGCATCAGCAACTCGCGATCGCTGGGGCGACAGGGCGCGATGCTGAAGCCGCAATTGCCGACCACCACGGTGGTGACGCCGTGCCAACACGACGGCGTCAACGCCGGGTCCCACGACAGTTGGCAATCGTAGTGCGTGTGCACGTCAATGAAGCCCGGCGCTGCGACTAGCCCGTCCGCCATGATGGTCCGGCGCGTGGCACCACCGAGAGATGAACCGATCTCCGCGATGCGCCCGTCGCTGATGGCGACATCGCCGTGAAACGGCGGGGCACCGGTTCCATCACAAATCTGCGCGCCGCGGATCAGCAAGTCGTACATGTCGGCTCCTTCGTCGCGACTGGTGTCGCGCTAGATGCGTAGCGTTGTCAACCACTGGGAGAGGTCATCGACATGGAACGCCCAGCGCGCCCCTCGATATGCAGCGCCTCGATACGAAGCCTGCGGCTTCTACTCGGTGCCGCTACTCGGGGAAGCGGAGGTTTTCTTCACCGTTTCCCCAGAATACGTCCTTCCAAGCCCGGTTGCGATCGCGCGCGCGACTTGCTCGGTGGCGAGCGCATGCATGCAGAAGCGGTCGGGGCCGCAGCGCTCGCATGGCGCGGGCGCTGTGATCACTTCGACGCGCAGTCCCCGCGGCGCCCACGTTGCCGCATCGCTGGCCGGACCGAAGAGCACCAGCGACGGCGCGCCCACCGTCGCCGCGAGGTGGCTGATGCCGGAGTCGTTGCCGACATACAGTGAGGCGCGCTGCAGCAACGCACCGACTTTGCGAAGACTCGCATTGCGGACTAACGACACGTCGCTCCACAGATTGACGGGGTGCTCGGTTTCCGCGGGACCGAGCATCACGATCACGTCCGTTCCCCGCGAGCGCAGTTGCCGCGCCAGGTCGGGGAAGCCTTCCCAGTTCTTGCGCGGCGCGCCGCTTCCGGGGTGGATCATCACAAACCGCCTCGGCGCGTTCTGCCGGCACCATTCGGCAGCCCAGGCTTCGTCGTCAGCGGTGATCCAAACACGAGTCGGGGTCGGGGTCCGACCGACACAGCGCGCGTAGTAGTCGCTCGCATGCTCACCCGGTTGCATGCCGCGGAAACGATGGATGTGCACCTCGCCGCCGGAAGCCGCAGCAAGCCGTTCGGCGAAACGCGGATCGCCGTAGCCGCTCCACGAGTGGGCGATCGAGTGACCACCGAACAGCTTGCGCGTGTCGTCGCGCAGCGGTTCTGCCGCAAACAGATCGGCGACCTCGCGGCGGTGGATCGATGCGGTGCGAAACGGCCCCGGCTCGATTAATTCGAGCGCGCTGGGGTTTGCGACCAACAACACCTCGCCGTCCTCGCACAACGCGAGAATGCTCGGCAACGCGCACAGGAAATCGCCGAGCGCGCCCGGGAACAGCACCAACAGACGCTGCGTATGGTTTCGATGCATGATTGAATTGACTTGAAAATCCGCTGCCGATATCTTTGCCGGGCTTCACCTACGGCGCAAGATGGGAAAAATGGTAGCGAAGACTCCGATCGATTTGATCGGTGGCACCCCGGTGGTGCGGCTGAATCGACTCGCCGGCCCGCGCGATGCCGAGGTGTGGGGCAAGCTCGAATCGGCGAATCCCGGTGGCAGCGTCAAGGATCGCATCTGTCTCAGCATGATCGAGGATGCCGAACGCGAGGGCAGGCTCAAGCCGGGCGCGACGATCATCGAGCCGACGAGTGGCAACACCGGGATCGGGTTGGCCCTGGTGGCTGCGGTGAAGGGCTACAAGCTGATCCTGACGATGCCCGATACGATGAGCGAGGAGCGGCGCAGCTTGCTGATCGCGTATGGGGCTGAGCTGATCCTCACGCCCGACAGCAAAGGCATGCACGCGGCGGTGCGCAAGGCGGAGGAACTGTTGCACGAGCACCCGGAGTATTTCATGCCGCAGCAGTTCAGCAACCCGGCGAACCCCGAAGCCCACCGGCGCACGACGGCGCAGGAGTTGTTGCAGCAATTCGAGCGCATCGATGCGTTCGTCGCTGGCGTCGGTACCGGTGGGACGATCACCGGCGTCGGCGAAGTGCTGCGCGAGCGGATGCCGGGCGTAAAAGTGTATGCGGTAGAGCCGGCGGCGTCACCGGTGTTGTCCGGCGGCGAGCCGGGATTTCACAAGATCCAGGGCATCGGTGCGGGCTTCATTCCGGAGAACCTCAACCCGACCGTGTACGATGAGGTGATCACCGTGAGCGACGAGGAGGCAGCGCGCTACACGCGCCGGCTCGCGCGCGAGGAGGGTTTGCTGCTGGGGATCTCGTCGGGGGCCAATTGCTGCGCGGCATTGCGCGTGGCGCGGGATCTCGGCCCGGGCAAAACGGTGGTCACGATTTTCTGCGACACCGGCGAACGCTATCTGACCACCGACATCTACCAGGCCGAAGGCATCTGATGGCGGCGACCACAGCGACCTCGCTCGAGGCCAAGCTCGATCACCTGCGCGACACCCTACGCGTGATGGTTCGCGTGCTGGTCGCCTACTCGGGCGGAGTCGATTCGACCTTCTTGTTGCGCGTGGCTGCAATGGAACTCGGCGCGAATGCTGTGGCCTTGACGACGCGCTCACCGACGGCGGCGGATGATGATTTCGATCTGGCCGTCATCCTCGCGCGCGAATTCGACGTGCGCCACATTGTGATCGACGCCAACGAGTTGGAGATTCCAGGCTACGCAGCCAACCCGACGAATCGCTGCTATTTCTGCAAGAGTAATCTGTACGAAATTTGCGCCGCCGAAGCGCCGAGGTTGGGGATCGCGCACATCATCGATGGCGCCAACCTTGACGACCTCGGCGACTACCGTCCGGGCCTCACGGCCGCGAGCGAGCACGCGATCCGCCATCCCCTGGTCGAAGCGGGATTGACCAAACAGGACATTCGCGACCTGAGCCATGCGCTGGGGTTGCCGACCTGGGACAAGCCGTCCAGTCCATGTCTGTCATCGCGCTTTCCGTACGGCACGGTGATCACGATGGAGGCTCTTAAGCGCGTGGCGGGTGGCGAGCGATTGTTGCAACAACTCGGATTTCGGGAGTGCCGCGTGCGCTACCACGAGACCATCGCGCGCATCGAAGTGCCCGCGGCCGAGATCGCGCGCTTCGCCGAGATCAGCGTGCGCGACAGCGTCGTGCGCCAGTTCAAGGCGCTCGGGTTTCTCTACGTGACCCTCGATCTGCAGGGATTCCGCTCCGGCAGCCTCAACGAGGGGCTCCGCGAGTCTGCAGGTACCACTCCGCCCAACGCAGATCATCGGGCGTCGTAATCTTCAGGTTCGCCGCGTCACTCATCACGACTTGCACCGGCAGACCGAGGCGCTCGACCAGTGCGGCGTCGTCGGTTGCGATCACGCCGTCGCGACGAGCACGCGCGTGAGCGTCGCGCAGCAGAGCTGTGCGGAAAACTTGTGGCGTCTGCGCCAACCACACCGTCGAGCGCGGTGGGGTTACATGCACCAGGCGCTCGCCGTGGAGCAACTTCACCGTATCGCGACTTGGTATCGCCAACAGAGCGGCTCCAATCTCAGCCGCAGCCTCTATTGCTGCTGCGAAGGCGGTCGGGGACACGAACGGGCGAGCGCCATCGTGGATTGCAACCAGCTCCGCGTCGGCTGAGACGGCGGCTAAACCCGCCGCCACCGAGTCCTGCCGCTCGGCACCGCCGGTGGCGTGCTGGATCGCGACGCGCCATGGCCCCGTTTCATCGAGTAGTGTGCGGAACCGATCGACGGCTCCTTCGGCGACGACGACAACGATCTGATTGATCTGCGTTACCTGCGAAACGGCTCGCAACGTGTGAGCGAGGATCGGGCTTCCGGCGAGCGGCAGAAAGACCTTGGGAAGCCCGGAGCCCATTCGGACTCCCTGTCCGGCAGCGACGATGATCGCAGTGACCTTCATGATCGATACAAAAAAGAAGGGCCGGGGTTTTGCCCGGCCCTTCTCGAACTTCAATGCGCGCCCCGGTCAGTGCGCGAAGATATCCCGCAGTTCTTCCATGATCTTCTCTTCCGGGTGAGCGCGGGCAATCGACAGCTCCTTCACCAGCAAATTTCGCGCAGTGTCGAGCATCTTGCGTTCGCCGAACGATAGCTCCTTGTCACCCTTCAGGACGAACAGATCACGGAGCACCTTGGCAATCTCCAGCACCGACCCGGTCTTGATCTTCTCCGTATACTCACGGTAGCGACGGTTCCAGGTCTGCTGATCGATCTCCACGCGCTTTTGGCGCAGGATCTTATAGACCTTGCTCACCATGTCCTTGCCGATAATCCGCCGCAACCCCACCGATGCCACATTCTCGGTCGGAATCATGATGGTCATTTCGTTATCGAGGATCCGAAGCATGTAAAACGTTTTCTCGGTCCCGGAAATATTACGGGCCTGAATGCTCTGGATCACGCCAACCCCGTGAGCCGGGTAGACGACCTTCTCTCCGACCTTGAACATCGTCTGGACCTCCCTGGCTCTGAAAAGTGCGTGATTATCGCATTTAGACACTCTTGGGTCAAACTAGGTGCCGCTGTCTGAACTATCGCTAAGTCACTGTTTTCGTAGAAATTGATTCAATATGGCAAGCGGCACGCTCGTGCCGGGCCCGAAGGTGTTGGAGCGTGCTTATGGGAAGCCAGTCCGAAGCCACTCCAAATGCTGCGCGGGCGGGTTGGCGTCGCTGACCACCAACCCGGGAGGTCGTGAACCGCTTGCCGGCCTTCGATCGGCCATGTAGAGGGGCGGAACTCGAAGTTGTGCGGGGAGGGCAATGCAGCGCTACGTCGCGTTCATCGTTCGACATCGGCTCGCCGTTGTCATCGGGGTACTCCTGGTAACAGGGTTGCTCGCGGCCCAGCTTCGCAACGTTCACTTGGAGATCCGCCGGCGGGCCTCGCTGCCACAGGATCATCCGTATGTGAAGATCCAGAATCGGATCTCCGACCTCTTCGGCGGCGAAGCCATCGCGATCGTCGGCGTGATCGCCACTCGCGGCGACATCTACACGCCCGCCACGCTCGGCAAGATCTACCGCATTACCCAGGGGCTCCACGATACGGCCGGTGTGATCGACGCCAATCTCGTCAGCATCGCTGCGCCGAACGTCAAGGCGGTGGTCGCCGGAGCCGATGGAATGGATATTCATCCGCTGATGGAGACTCCACCGACGAGCGCGGAGGACATCGCCGCGCTACGGGCGGCAGTGCGGCAGGATCGGCTGTTCCGCGGCAACCTGGTCTCGGCGGACGAAACCGCAACCGTGATCGTCGTCGAGTTCGATGATCGGCTGACCGACCCGATGATTGCCAAGCACATTGAGGACGTCGTCGGCCCCGAGCGCGATGATTCCGTGCGCATCGCCCTCGCTGGCGCTCCAATTTTGCGCGCAGCGCTGGTGCACTACACCGCGCTCATCGGCGTATTGTTTCCAATCGCGGTGGTGGTGATAGGACTGATTCACTACGAAGCCTTCCGCACGCTGCAAGCGATGTTTCTGCCGCTGGTCACCGCCCTCCTCAGCGTCGTTTGGTCGCTCGGGATCATGGGGCTGAGCGGGCAGCCGATGGACACTTGGAGCGCGGTCACACCCGTCGTGATTTTGGCCGTGGCCGCCGGCCACGCCGTGCAGATCCTGAAGCGATACTACGAAGAATACGCACGACTCGGTGACAGCGAGCAGGCGGTGATCCAGTCGGTGACCGCGGTCGGCCCGGTGATGCTCACGGCGGGGCTGATCGCCTCGGCTGGGTTTGGCTCGCTCATGACCTTCGGAGTCACCAGCGTCCGCGTGTTCGGATTGCTGCTGGCCTCCGGCATTTTGAGCGCCCTGATCATCGAGATGACGTTTACGCCCGCCTGCCGGTGCTTGTTGCCGGCGCCGAAGCGCCGCGAGACGCAACGCGAGAGCCAGTCCCGCTGGCTCGATCGCGCGCTCGCCGCACTCGCTGACATCGTCGTCGCTCGACCCCGCACCGTCTTGCTGAGCGCAGCCGTGATCGTCGCGGTGTCGGTCGCCGGCGCGCTGGTCATCCAGACCGACAACAGTTTCCGCTTCTGGTTCTCGCCATCGACGCTAGTACGGCAGGACGACACGCTGCTGAACGAAAAGCTGCCCGGCACCGCCTCGGTCCGCATCCTGGTCGAAGGGGACCGGGAGAATGTGATGCAAGACCCGGCGGTGCTGCGGGCGATCAGCGATCTCGAGCAATTCATGGAGGCCGACGGAACCGTCGGCGGCGTGACCTCGATTGCCGATCACATCAAGCGCATGCACCAGGCGATGAACAATGGCGACCCGGCGTTCTACGCCATCCCTGACAACGCGCGGCTCATCGCACAGTATCTCTTCTTGTACAGCTCGGCCGCCGGCCCCGAAGGGCTGAGCGGGTTCGTCGACACGAACTATCAGCGCACCGTCATCCGCGGCTTGAGCAAAACCGATGGCGCCGCGTTCTCTCGTGATCTCATCGGCCGTCTGCAACGCTTCGCCGGCGAACGCTTCCAAGGCTTGCCGGTGACGGTCGAGATTGCCGGCGGGACCATCGGCGTGCAGACCGCCATGAACGACGTCGTCGTACACGAGAAGATCGTCAACATGGTGCAAGTGAGCGCGATCATCTTCGTCCTTTCTGCGCTCGTGTTGCGTTCGTTCGTTGGCGGCGTATTTGTGCTGATGCCTCTGGCGATCGCCGTGGCGGTCAACCTCGGGGTGATGGGATGGGCGCACGTGTGGCTCGACATGACCTCGGCCGCCATCACGTCGATGGGCGTCAGCATCGGCGCCGACTTCGCGATCTACCTCATTTTTCGTATTCGTGAAGAGTGGGCGACCACCGGCACCATCGAGGCAGCGGTCCGCGCCAGCTTGCACTCCTCCGGTAAAGCGATCTTCTTCGTATCGTCGGCGGTCGCACTCGGTTACCTGGTGTTGCCGTTCGCCGGCTTCAGCATCTGGACCCGCCTCGGCATTCTGACCGCGATCATCGTATCCGTCAGCGCCTTGGCCACGCTGACAGTGATCCCCGCACTCGCGCTGGTATTGAAACCACGATTCCTCGAACGCGCCGCCATGCCTGCCGTGGCAACCGAGCCGCCGCAGCGCAGAGCGGCCGGCTGACTTCTAGCTAGCCGGAATCTTCCGCCTCGGGCCGATGCGCCTTGGGAGTTCGTCGCTACACGTTGCGCGGCTCGGACAACACCAGGTACGCGTTGACGCCGCCGTAGCCGTAGCTGGTCACCAGTGCGTGGCGGAGTCGCGCGGCACGGGCTTCGCCGGGGACGTAGTCGAGGTCGCACTCAGGATCGGCGATGTCGAGGTTGTTCGTCGGCGGAATGAGTTGGTGACGCAGGGCCAAGACAGCGGCAGCAGTCTGGAACGCGCCGGACGCACCGAACGGATGGCCGAGTACGCCTTTGATCGAGCTGATTGGCAAACGCGCCGCGCACTCGCCAAAAGCGCGCTTGATGACGAGCGTCTCCTTGCGATCGAACGCCGGCGACGAGTTCGCATGCGCGCAGACGTAGTCGATGTCGGTCGCGCTCAACCTACTGCGGCTGAGCGCCCGATGCAGCGCCCGCGCTCCGCTGTCGCCCGACGGATCGAAGACGTACATCCCGCCCGCGTCGCACGACGCCGCGGCGCCGAGAATTTCGGCGTACACGGTCGCGCTTCGCCGCGTCGCCTGCTCCAGCGATTCGAGGACGAGTATGCAACTGCCTTCGCTCAGCACCATGCCGCTGTGCGATTGATCGAACGGGCGAGACGCGTGCTCGGGGTCATCGTTGATGGTCGACAACTCCAGCGTACGGCTCATGCCGGCGATCACCATTGGGATCAGCGGGCTCTCCGCGCCGCCGGCAACGCACAGATCCAACTCACCGCTGGACACCAGCGCCGCCCCGTCGGCGATCGCTTGCAGACTGGCGGGGCAGCCGTTCGAGTGCGTGAGCTGCGGGCCCCTTGCCCCGACGGCGCGCGCGACTTCAACACCCGGCGAGTGGTTCGGCGTCGCATTGGCGATGAACGGATTCACGCGGCGCGCGCCGCGTTCCATCAAAATGCTGTGCTGCTGTTCCGCCTCGCGCCAGCCGCCGAGGGCGGTGCCCAGGCTGACCCCCATGAGATCCGCCTCGTAGTGCGCCGCCGGCAACCGCGCATCGCGCAGCGCGAGTTCCGCGGCGGCGAGAGCAAGCTGGCTGACATGTGTCGTGGTGCGCAGGGTGCGCGGATCGAGCAGGTCCTCGTAGCTCCGATCACGAACTTCGCCGCCGATTTGGCAGCCGTACGAGGTTGGGTCGAAGCGCGTGATTCGTCGGATACCGGAGCGCCGCTCGATGAGGGATTGCCAGAATGCCGCCACCCCGTTCCCGGTCGGCCCGAGCAACCCGATCCCTGTGATCACGACACGCCGCACGCACGCTCCCACATCACAGCCGCAAATACCCTGCAACCAGATCCTTCATCAACTCGGACGGTCCGCCCCCGATACTCAGAACCCGCGCGTCGCGATACACGCGTGCGATCCAGTTGTCTTCGAGAAAACCAGAGCCTCCGTGGAGTTGCAGACAGCGCTCCACGACCCGCTGGACCATTTCGAAGACCTGAAACTTGATCATACAGATCTCTTTGGCTTCCACGTGTCCGTCGCGGTAGCTCTCGCAGACCGAGTGGACGAAGCGCTTCGCCATTTCAATCTCGGCAGCCATCTCGGCGATGCGATGACGCACAGTCTGAAGGCGAGAGAGGGGTTGGTCAAAGGCGACACGTTGCTGGAGATAGCCGATGGTGTCGTGCAACACGAGGTTAGCGAGGGCGACCGCACTGGCGCCACCCATGAGGCGTTCTTCGAGGATGTTTCGCGCGACGTAGAAGTACCCTAGGTTCGGCTTCCCCAGCGTCAGCCGCTTGGGCACGCGGCAATGATCGAATTCAAGCCACCCGGTCGGTGACGTGTGCATGCCGAGCTTGCGCAGCGTCTCCTTCACCCGGAATCCGGGTGTGTCAGTCGGCACGATCACCAGCGAGAGACTATTGATGGTGGCCTCGGGCTTGGTGCGGACGAGCATGATGACGAAGTCGGCGATCGGTCCGTTGGTGATGTACTTCTTCTCCCCTGTTACGACCCAGAAATCGCCGTCATCTACGGCGGTGCATTGCACCGCACGCACGATGTCTGAACCGCCACTGGGTTCGCTCGATGCGACGGCACCGACTTTTTCGCCACGGATCGCCGGGGCGAGGAATTCTTGTTTCTGCTCCTCGGTACCGAGTGTCGCCAGCAACGGCGGAAAGATGTTAGTCTGCGCAAGGATGCTGAGTGTGACCCCCATCATTTTTGATCGCGGCAGCTCCTCGGCCAACACGATGCTGTAGCCAAAGTCCAACTCTTGGCCACCGTACTTCCGCGCGTGAGTGAGGCCGAGCAACCCCTCGTGCGCCAGGTCGGAAAACAGGCTTCGCGGAAACGAGGCTTGCTGCTCCCACTCGTTCGCATGCGGAGCGAGGCGGTCCTCAACGAAGCCACGGACGCGCCTGCGGAATACCTCGTGCTCGGCGGAGAAGAGGCTCATTGGTTCTCGCCCAGCGCGCAGCGATGGACGTAGTCCACAATGGCACCGAACTGGTTGAGTTCCACTACCTGGATGGGGTCGATCTGTATATCGTACGCTTCTTCGATCGCGACTTGAAGTTCAACAAACGCCACCGAGTGCATTTGAAGCCCGTCGTCCACCGTTGCTTCCTCGGTGATCCGTTCCAGCGGCACCTTGGCGATCTCGCAGACAAGGTCGGCAAGCTGCCTCTTCACTTCGTCCCGGCTCAAAACTGAGACTGCTTGATTCCTCATCCACTCAACTCCACGCCGCAATTTCCAGCCCACAATCCGTTGCGGTTGCCCCGCGTCCGCTTGACTCGGCGGCCGGCGTTTGGGGAAGATACGGACGCGGTGGCGACTATGTCAAGCGACGGTAGAATTCCCGGAGGCCAGCCTAGGGACACTTTTCATGGGCCGACTGGTGCGCCTGAGAGTCGAAACCGAGTTTGGCGGGTCTTACTTGGAAGCAAAGCCTCCCTGTCCGTGATCAGCGTGGGAGACCAGAACGATCGTGTTGATGCCATACGAGTAAGACGACAGGTCTATTGCACCGAACTTGGGTATCAAGGGGAGGAGGATGCCGTCGACCAGCGAGCTCACCTTTGTGTCGTAAGGACCAACGATGGCGAAGCCGTAGCTTCCCTGAGGATTGTGGGACCAGCGCAACGGCCGTTCGAGATCGAAACCTTCCGCTCGTTGGATGAGATCCTCCCGCTGGAGCACCGAGCCGCTGAGATCAGCCGCTTCTGCGCCCTGCCCGCATTTCGCAGCATCTCAAGTCTCGTGCATCTGGCCGCATTCAAGTTCGCATTCGGCCTGGCTGACTGCGAAGGGTTCTCTCACTTCGTAATATGGTCAAAGCCAATCCTTGCACCCATCTATCGCTATCTGCTCTTTGAGACGATTAGAGACGTACAGTTCGAACACCCTGGGCTCGGGAACGAACGCCACGCTGTCCTCGTCCTCGATCTCCGTGACATCGTCACCAGATATCGGCAGACGCGCCCTGCACTGTGGAGTCTCCTCCCGCAGAGTGAGGAGCGGTCGTGAACTACCAGTGGAGCATCCCGCTGCTCGCTGGACTAGCCAACGCTGCGCTCGGCACATTCGTACTATTCAGAAATCCCCGTCATCCTCTGAACATCGCATACGCGTTCCTGGCCGGCTCGCTCGTTTTGTGGAATCTGAACATTTTCGGATTCTATTTTTTTCGTGACGCGGCGACAGCATTCCAGTGGGCTAGGGCCTTTAGGGTCGGCACGATCATGTTGCCGACCGCAATAGCTGTGTTCGCCTACGTCTTCGCTGAGCGGCATGAGCGATGGAGTCGGTGGGTAGTAGGTCTATCGGTAGGACTGTCAGTCTTCTTGGTGGTCACAAACGCTTTTGATTTGGTCGTCGCGGAGGTCCGGTGGTTTGGTTGGGGGTACTACTCGATCGGGACACGTCTCTACAATCTTCTTGTCCTCAACTTCGTGCTTTCGGTCGCCTACACGGTAGGCATCCTTTTGCGGGAGGTCAACTCAAGCGGTTCGCCGCGTAAGCGAGATCAAGCGCGCCTTTGGCTGCTGGCCGCGGCAGTGGCGGTACCACTTGGGCTGACAAACCTTCTCCCAGCATACGGCCTTCACGTCTTCCCCCTTGGCAATCTAGCGAATGTGGCCTACGTCGGCATTGTCGCGTACGCCATCGTTCGTCACCGCCTGATGGACATCGACATCGTCATCACCAAGGGTATGGCGTATGCGGCGACTGCGCTCGCGGTCATCGCGCCAACGTTCGGTCTGCTCTTGGTGATGCAGCGGGCGTCGTTCGGCCAGATCCATCCCGACTTCTCGTTCGCACTGCTGGCGCTATTGATCGGGGTCGGCGTGCTGTTTCCAACGCTGCGTCGGCGCGCGGAGTCAGGGATCGAACGGTCGTTCTTCAGGCAGAAGCATGAATACCGCGTTGCGCTGACCGCATTCACGCGTTCGATCGTTCGCATCCTCGATCGCGACAAGCTCCTCCACGAGCTGGCCGAGACCCTGACGGTCACACTCCAGCTCGATCGGCTCGCTGTTTGTCTGTTCGACGAAGGTGAGCATGCGTACACGGTGCGCCATACGAGCGGGATCGCACCCGCCACGGGAGAGTTCGGCGACGAGGACGAGTTGGTCGTCATGCTGCGTCGGCGCGAAGATGTGGTGATGCGAGACGAGTTGGAAGCCACTGCCGACTCGATCGATCGCATCGCCGCAGAAACCTGCGCCCGCAACGGTTGGGAGGTTTGCATCCCGCTCACCGCGAGCGACCGGCTCATCGGCTTCATCGCCCTTGGCCGTAAGCGCAATCTCGAGGCCTTTTACGCCGAAGATCTCCAACTCCTCAGCACGCTCGCGGCCGAAGCATCGATTGCGCTCGAGAACGCCCGCCTCTACGAAGAGCTGAAGAAGTCGCGCGACATCATCGAGCGCACCGGGCGGCTGTCGGCCCTCGGCACCCTGGCGGCCGGCATCGCGCACGAGATTCGCAATCCGCTGGTCTCGATCCAAACGTTCTTCCAACTCGCACCGCAGCGGCGACACGATCCGGAATTTTTCACCAGCTTTCTCAGCCTCACCGCCGGCGAGGTCGATCGCATCGGTGACCTGATCACCGAACTGCTGTCGTTCGCCCGCTCACCCTCCCATCGGGTCGAGGATGTCGACATCAACGACCTCATCGAGCGCACCACGCTGTTGCTCGATCCCGAAGCCCGCAAGAGCCGGGTCAAACTCGCCCGCCTGCTCGCGACCGACCTGCCCGTCATCCGCGCTGACGGTGATCAGCTCAAGCAAGTGGTCATCAACCTCGTCCTCAACGCAATCCAGGCCACGCCTGCCGGCGGCACGGTCACTGTGCTGACGCGGCGCCACCGCCATCAGGGCAATCCGCTCTGCCAGATCGAAGTGCGCGACACCGGCGTCGGCATTCCGCCGAAGATGATCGAAGACATCTTCAATCCGTTCTTCACCACCAAAGACAAGGGCACTGGCCTCGGCCTCTCCATCGCCCACCAGATCGCCACCGAGCACGGCGGCTTCATCACCGTCACCAGCGAGATGGACCACGGCAGTTCGTTCTACGTCAATCTCCCGCTCACGAGTGCGATCGACTCGCCCACGATCAGCGACGAGCCGGAGGCGGCACTGCCGCTGCGCTATGGCCGCATGGCCAAGCTCTAGTTGGATTCGGTCATGTGGGGGCATCGGGGGGTTCGATCACTTGGCTGCTTTTTCGTGTCCGAAGCCAACGGGTCTGTGCGCCAGTCTTCGATGATCTGACGTACCCAGAACGGACGGGCCGTCATCACACCATCGACGCCGCGCGACAGGATTGTGCGTATCTCACGCGCCGACGCCTCACTCTCCTGATCGTCGAGCGCTTTGGCGCCTGGAAAAGACGTGATGAACACGTGAGCGGCGCCGTGGTGCTCATGAATGCCGTCAACGATGCTCTCGCCGGCAAGACAGGCGCCGTACGTTGTTTGGAGCGCGCGCCCTTCCACGTAGCACGCCACACCAAGGTCGGCCGCCAGTGATGTGAAGACGCTCGTGAGCGCGTCGAACCCGGTCGGATGGGCGCCAGCGTCCCACCATCGAAACGCTTCCAAGAGCACCGGCCATAGGCTGACGACGAGGATCTTCCGCGGCGGCCGGTGGGTTGCGCACCAGCGCTGCTTGGAGAGAATCCTCGCCAACTTTGGAACATGCCAGAACCATATCGATTCCTTCAGTTCGATATTCACGTCGGCGCAACTGTAGAGATCGAGGAACTCATCCAATGTCAGCAAACGGCGATCGGGGTCGTGAGGAACCGCCGCGAGATTTTGGTCACACGAACAACAAGCGGTCTTCGGCCTCGGATCGGCGACCCAGGCTTTTCCCTGCAGCTCCTCCCGCCACGAGTACTGCCACATCCAACGGCGCCACCGTTTGCGCGGATCAGTGGGCTGGCCTTCGATGAACACTTTGTCGAGACTCGGCCCATGCCAGACAACAAACTCACCATCGAGCGTGACTTGCACGTCGAGCTCAAGAACGTCCGCTTGGGCACACTGGATGGCGTGATCGAATGCCCGTGGCGTGCTTTCGGCCACCTCCAGATTGCCACCGCGGTGAGCAAATAACAGTGGGACGCGGTGATGGGTAAAGATGGGATCGTACTGATTGCGCACGGCGCTGCCGGATGCCGCAAACAGCCCGCATCCGTTCAGAAGGAGCACTGCCGCGGTGGCGGCGAGTCGCAAACTGTGGGGTGTGAGCCGGTCGAGGATCGCCGGGGCTCCCGCCGACGTCATTCGCTTGTGCCCGCCAACCCCTTCGCGGTAGTTGCACCACGCCATGCGACACGATCGTATTGTGCTTGCCACCGCACTGGCGCTCGGCGCCGCCGCCGTTTCTGGTTGTTTCACATACACTCGGTGTACGCCGAGCCCCCGAGTCGCGACGCCATCCGAGCAGCGCCTCGCCGCCAGCATGGAGCAACGTGTACAACGACTCGTACAATTCGAGCAACGGAATTTTCTCCAACCCAAGAACTTGGTTGCCGCCGCCGAGTATATCGAGGGTCTGTTCAGAGATATCGCCGTGGGCCATCCGTTCGTGCGGACGCAATCGTTCAGCATCACGCCGACCGGGAACACCTATCGCAACATCGAACTGGTCGTTGTGGGAACCGATCCCGACGCGGACGAAGTCGTGGTCGGCGCGCACTACGACTCCGATGGGTTGGAGTCGGGCGGGATGAACCCCGGCGCGGATGACAATGCCACCGGCGTCGCGGCGTTGATCGAGGTGGCGACAGTGCTGGCGCAACGACAACACCCGCGCACGATCCGTTTCGTGGCGTTCACCAACGAAGAGGAGCCGTTCTTCAAGACGCACGAGATGGGCAGCCGAGTCTACGCGCGAGAGTTGCGCCACTCCCAGGAGCCGGGGAACATCAAGATCCACGCGATGATTTCACTCGAGATGCTCGGCTACTTCAGCGACGCCACCGGCTCGCAGTGGGGATGGCCGTTGCTTCCGTCGCAGGGCAACTTCATCGCCGTTGTGGGCAATTGGCAGTCGCGCGCATTGGCGTTTCGGACCGCCGATATGTTCTGCGAGTCAGAAACGATTCCCGCCTCGGTGATGGTCAGCTTCGGATGGCTCTACGGGATCGGATGGTCGGACCACTGGTCGTTTTGGCACGAGGACTACCCCGCCGTCATGCTGACCGACACGGCGACGTTACGCAACGTTTGTTATCATCGCGGTTGCGATGTTCCTGAACGCCTCGATTTCGATCGGATGGCGCAAGTCGTCGGCGTAGTGACCGAGATGGTCGGGAGTTTGGCGGACGAGTATCCGAAGGCACTGCCGCGGCGCAGTTCGCGGCGATCGGTATTTCCTTGCGTTACTCCGATTCGTGATTAGCTTCGTCGCAACCGCGTCACCCCGCAAGACGGAGCGAGGATGAATATCAATCGGTTCACTGAGAAATCACAGGATGCGCTGCGCGCCGCGCAGGACTTGGCCACGCGCCGCCATCATCAGGGCGTCGACATCGAGCACCTCCTATTCGCATTGCTCGAACAGAGCGATGGGCTGGCGACCCCGATCTTGCAGCGTGCTGGCGTCGACCCTGGCGTTCTCAAGGATCGCCTCGGCAAAGAACTCGATCGCATTCCCAGCGTCACCGGCTCGGGCGGCGGGGCGGAACAGATCTACATCACCCCCCGCCTCAATCAGTTGCTGACGCGCGCTGAAGACGAAGCCGCAAAGCTCAAGGACGAGTTCGTCAGCGTCGAGCACTTGCTGCTCGCGACGGTCGATGAGCGAGCGGGCGCCGGCAAGCTGCTGCGCGAGACTGGGCTCAAGCGGGAATCGCTTATGGCCGCGCTCAAAGCCGTCCGCGGCGCGCAGCGCGTCACCAGCCCCAATCCGGAGACGACGTACCAATCGCTTGAAAAGTACGGCCGCGATCTCACGAAACTGGCCGCCCAAGGCAAACTCGATCCGGTCATCGGCCGCGATGAAGAAATTCGCCGGGTCATTCAGGTGCTCTCGCGCCGCACCAAAAACAATCCCGTCCTGATCGGCGAACCGGGCGTCGGCAAGACGGCGATCGTCGAAGGCCTGGCGCAGCGGATCGTGCGCAACGACGTGCCTGAAGGACTGAAGGATAAGCGCGTGATCACGCTCGACATGGGCTCGCTGATCGCCGGCGCCAAATTTCGCGGTGAGTTCGAGGAACGACTCAAAGCCGTGCTGAAGGAAGTGCAAGAGTCGGCCGGGGAGATCATCCTCTTCATCGACGAACTGCACACCGTTGTCGGCGCGGGCGCGGCCGACGGTGCGATGGACGCCAGTAACTTGCTCAAGCCGATGCTCGCACGCGGCGAGTTGCACTGCATCGGCGCGACGACGCTCGACGAGTATCGCAAACACATCGAGAAGGACGCCGCCTTCGAACGCCGCTTTCAGCCGGTCCTGGTCGATCAGCCGAGCGTCGAGGACACCATCTCCATCCTGCGCGGACTGCGCGAACGCTACGAAGTCCATCACAAGGTGCGCATCAAGGACGCAGCGCTGGTCACCGCGGCGGTCTTGTCGCATCGATACATCAGTGACCGTTTCCTCCCGGACAAGGCCATTGACCTGGTCGACGAGGCCGCCGCCCGGCTGCGCACCGAGATCGATTCGATGCCGGCCGAACTCGACGAGGTCACGCGCCGGGTGATGCAGCTCGAGATCGAACGCGAAGCGCTCAAGAAGGAAACCGACAAGGCGTCGCGCGACCGACTGAATCGACTGGAAAAGGAGCTAGCCGATCACAAGGAGAACGAACGCCGCTTGCGCGCGCAGTGGGAACAGGAAAAGGGCGCGCTCGGCGGCGTCAGCGTATTGCAGCAGAAGCTCGAAGATGCGCGGGTCGAGCTGGCGCGCGCCAAGCGTGAGTACAATTGGACGCGTGCGGCCGAACTCGAGCGCGGCATCATCCCCGGGCTGGAAAAGCAAATCGCCAGCGCCGAGTCGCCCGCAACCGGTTCCCATCTCATCAAGGACCACGTCGACGAGGAGGACATTGCCGAGGTGGTGGCGCGCTGGACTCACATTCCGGTCAGCCGCCTGATGGAAGGCGAGACGCAAAAGTTGCTCCGCCTCGAAGAGCATCTCCACAAGCGCGTGATCGGGCAGAACGAGGCCGTGACCGCCGTCGCCGATGCGGTCATCCGCGCACGCTCCGGACTGAAGGATCCCAATCGACCAATCGGCTCGTTCATCTTTCTCGGCCCCACCGGCGTCGGCAAAACTGAGTTGGCGCGAGCGCTCGCCGAGTTCCTCTTCGACGACGAGGCGGCGATGATCCGCATCGACATGTCCGAGTACATGGAAAAACACACCGTGGCACGGCTGATCGGCGCGCCGCCGGGCTATGTCGGCTACGAAGAGGGTGGCCAACTCACCGAGGCGGTACGTCGCCGGCCGTACGCCGTCATCTTGTTCGACGAGATCGAGAAGGCACATCACGACGTCTTCAACGTGATGCTGCAGATCCTCGACGATGGCCGCCTCACCGACGGCCATGGGCGCACCGTCGACTTCAAGAACACGGTCGTCATCATGACCTCCAACGTCGGCAGCCAGTTGATCCTCAGCTACCGCGGCGGTGACGATGCCGACGCCTTTGAGGGGATGAAGCGCGAGGTGTTGGAGGCGCTGCGACAGCATTTCCGACCCGAGTTTCTCAATCGCGTTGACGAAGTCGTGGTGTTCCACTCGCTCACGCTCGAGCAACTCAAGCAGATCGTCGATATCCTGCTCGCCCGGCTACTGGCTCGCCTCAGCGAGCGCAAGATCACATTGGAGCTGACCGATGCGGCGCGCGAGTACTTTGCGCGCGCCGGCTACGATCCGGCGTACGGCGCGCGGCCGCTCAAGCGGGTGCTGCAACGCGAATTGGAAACCAGTCTGGGGCGCAAGATTCTCGCCGGCGAAGTACGCGACAACAGCCGCGTGGTGGTCGACTGCGTGGGAGATCAGCTCCGCTTCGAGAGTCACCCGTTGGCGGAAGCGGCCTGAACCGAATCGGTCGAGTCGTCCGGGTCGTCATCGCCGTCGTCAACGTCGGTCCACCGCGCCCCGAATCGGCGCCGATACATTTCGTAGCGCGCCAGTACGCGGCCGACGTACGCGACCGTGTCGCGACCGTGGGCGCAGCCATTGGCGACGAGTTCCGGCCGCAGACAGATCGCCGGCTGCTCCAGCAACGGCAGGACTAGCTGCATCGACTCATCCCACACATTCGGGTCGTAGCCCACGCGACGGGCCAGCCGTTGCGCGTCATGCAAGTGCCCCGGTCCGATGTTGTAGGCCGCAAGCACCAGCGCGAGGTGCTCACCGCCGTGGGACTCGGTGAAGGTCTCGCTCAACTGTCGCAAGTACTGTGCGCCAGTGCGGATGTTGTCTCCCGGTGCCTTGAATGCGCGCGCCCCAACTGCTGCGGCCGCGATTGGCCGCACTTGCATCAGCCCGTAGGCGCCGGCGTCGCTCTCGGCAGTCGGATCGAAGCGCGACTCTTCGAAGATGAGCGCCGCAACCAGCCGCCAATCCAGCCCCTGCGCCTCAGCATGGTGGGCGATCAAGTAGTCGTAGGGCGACAGCGGCTGTGGACCGCGAATCAGCCGTGGCGGCGTGGTCTGTTGCGCAAGACTCGGGAGATCGACTTCCGCGCCGTCGACGCGAATGAACCAACCGCCGGCCTGTAGTGACCAGTGCGGATCATTGACGGATGCGCCACCGGTTGACGCGGGTGCAGTGGGCAGATGCGGTCCGGGGCTCGACCTGCCGAGGCTCAATGCGAGCGCCAGCGTCAACGCGGGAAGTACCTCGCCGAGTCTCCTCGATCCACGCCACATGGCCGACATGCTGCCCTAACCTCGCGCCGTAGCGCAAGCGACGCTATCCGGAATCATGATGATACAGGCGACAATCCGTTGACAGACTGCGCGTTTCTACCGTACCCTCTCCGCAGTTACCTCTCATGACCGAGCCGCAGCCGAGCCATACTGCCGAAGCCCGCGAGAAAATTCTCGGCACCGCCGCGCGCTTGTTCGCGGAGCAAGGCTACGAAAACACCTCGATCTCTCAAGTCGCGCGCGCTGCCAAGGTGAGTAAGGCGCTCATCTTCTGGTACTTCGAAACCAAGGAACAACTCTACCACACCGCCCTGCGCAAGACGCTGGAGCCCTACTTCATCAACGTCGACGACCTCGGCGGCCTCAACGAACGAGAACAGATCGAACGATTGATCGAACTGTTCGCCGAGTTCGTACGCGAGAATGTCTACTCAGTGCGCTTCTTCCTGAGTCTGGTGCTGCAGGGCGAGCGGCAGCCCGATGAAGTGATTCGCCGCGTCAGCGAACTCTACGGCGTCTTCCGCAACTTGTTGGCTGACATCATCGAGAGCGGCCAGCGCCGCGGTGTATTCCGTTCGGATTGCAGCCCGCAACTCGATGCGGCGCTGATCATGGCCGCGCTCGATGGCGTTCTGGTGCAGAATTTCCTCAGCGCCGAGTTCGTCCACGAAGCGCAGGGACTGATCGCGCACCTCAAGACCAGTCTACTCGGGCGACTGCTCGCCGCGAGTCACTAATTCGATTTTGCGAAGAGGATGAAAAATAGGGCGGCTCTGTCCGCCTACGGTAGTCCTACGCAGACGCGGACACTACAACCGCGGGGCGCCCGAAGGCGCCCCGCCCGAGTCTGCTCGGCCACCACCCCCCAACCGCCGGGGAGTCCTCCGCCACACCACACCACCACCGCACTCCCCACGCTTGCCTGTCGCAACTGCTCGACCCCCGCCGAGCCAATTGCGACGACCTTCAGCGCCTCACGAACAGCCGCTGGTCGCCCCACAGTTGAGGCACTTGTAGCAACTGCCGTTGCGCACCATGATCGCGCCGCAGTCGGTGCAACTCGGTGCATCCGCCTGCGGACTGAATCCCAACGACTCCACCAATCGCGCCGACTCGCCGGCTCGCGCACTCGCCGGCATATCGGCCGTAGTCTCGACCGCCGTCAGCCCAACTCCCATCCGCTGCTCGGCATCCAAGAAGCGCGTGCCGAGGAAGCGGAAGATGTAGTCGGTCAGCGACTTCGCCATCGGGATCTCGGGATTCTTGGTGAAACCCGATGGCTCGAAGCGGACGTGGCTGAACTTGTTCACCAACGCTTCGAGCGGCACACCGTACTGCAACGATAAGGACGTCAGCGTGGCGATCGTGTCCATCAAGCCTGAGATCGTGCTGCCCTCTTTCGCCATCTTGATGAAGATCTCGCCGGGCGTCCCGTCTTCGTAAAACCCGACGTGGATGTAGCCTTCGTGCCCGGCGATTTCGAACTTGTGCCGGATCGAGCGGCAATCTTGCGGCAAGCGACGCCGCACCGGACGGAACTCTTGACGCGCTGCCACTTCCAGGGCCATGGCCGCCTTCTTGTCGTCGCGCGCCGTGTTCAATGGCTGCGTCCGCTTGCAACCGTCGCGATAGATCGCCACCGCCTTCACGCCCAGCCGCCAACCTTCGAGGTAGGCCTCCGCAATGTCATCGACACTTGCATCGGTCGGCATGTTGATGGTCTTGGAAATCGCGCCCGAGATGAAGGGCTGCACCGCCCCCATCATGCGCAGGTGGCCGAGGTGATGAATCGAGCGCGTGCCCTGGGCCGCTTTGAAGGCGCAATCGAAGATCGGCAGATGCTCGTCCTTGAGTAGCGGCGCCCCTTCGATGGTGTCGTGCTCGTCGATGAATTCAACGATCTCCTGCACCGTTTTCGACTCGTAGCCGAGGCGCTTGAGCGCGCGCGGCACCGTCTGATTGACGATCTTGAGCATACCGCCGCCGACCAGCTTCTTGTACTTCACCAACGCGATGTCGGGCTCGACGCCGGTGGTGTCGCAATCCATCATGAAGGCAATGGTCCCGGTGGGCGCCAGCACCGTCATCTGCGAATTGCGCACGCCCGCCATTTTGCTGAGCGCGAGCGCGTCGTCCCACACCTGGCGAGCGCCCGACAGCAGATCGAGCGGGACGTAGGCAGAATCGATCTTGTGTGAGAAGGAGCGATGCTTCGCGATCACTTCGATCTGCGGTTCGCGGTTGGGCGCAAAGCCCGCGTACGGACCCATCTGCTGCGCGATGCGCGCGGATTGCAGGTACGCCTCGCCGCACATCAGCGAGGTCACGGCCCCGGCGTAGTGGCGTCCGGCGTCTGAATCATACGGCAACCCGAGCGACATCAGCAATGCGCCGAGGTTCGCGTAGCCGAGCCCCAGCTCGCGGTACGCCTTGGCATTCGCGGTGATTTCGGATGTCGGGTAACTCGAGTTGTCGACGATGATGTCCTGCGCCGTAATCATCACATCGACGGCGTGGCGGAACGCTTCGACATCGAAATCGCCCTCGTCGCTGATGAACTTCATCAGGTTGAGCGACGAGAGATTACACGCCGAGTTGTCGAGGTGCATGTACTCGGAGCAGGGATTCGAGGCGTTGATGCGCCCGCTGGCCGGGCAGGTGTGCCAGCTATTGATCGTGGTATCGAACTGCATGCCGGGATCGCCGCACAGGTGTGTGGCTTCGGCCATCATGCGCAGCAGTTCGCGCGCTTTGAACGTCCCCATCACCTCGCCGGTCAGCACGGCGCGGGTCTGCCACATGCCATCGTCTTCGACGGCGCGCATGAACTCGTCGGTAACGCGCACGGAGTTATTGGCATTTTGGAAGAACACCGAGCCGTAGGCCGGGCCATCGAGCGAGCCGTCATAGCCGGCATCCATCAGCGCCCAGGCCTTCTTCTCTTCCTCTTCCTTGCACTTGATGAAGTCGATGATGTCGGGATGGTCGATGTTGAGCACCACCATCTTGGCCGCGCGCCGGGTTTTGCCGCCCGACTTGATCACGCCCGCCGAGGCATCGGCGGCCTTCATGAACGACACCGGACCCGAGGCGGTGCCGCCGCCGCCCAACTTCTCGCGTCCGGAGCGAATCGGCGACAGGTTCACGCCGGCTCCCGAGCCGCCTTTGAAGATGATGCCCTCGTTGCGATACCAGCCGAGAATCGACTCCATCGTGTCGTTCACCGACAGGATGAAGCACGCCGAGCACTGCGGTCGCGGCTCGATCCCGACGTTGAACCACACCGGGCTATTGAACGACGCTTTCTGGTGCAGCAACAGGTGCGTCAGTTCATCGCTGAACGCCGTGGCATCCTCGGCCGTCGCAAAGTAGGCTTGCCGCTCGCCCCAGCTACGGATCGTGTCGACCACGCGGCTGATGAGCTGGCGCACGCTCCGCTCGCGTTGTGGGCTGCCGAGATGTCCGCGGAAATATTTCGAGACGACGACGTTGGTGGCGAGCTGCGACCAGCCCTTGGGAAACTCGACGTCGTGTTGCTCGAAGACGACGTCGCCGCCTTCGCCCTGGATCACGGCACTGCGGAGTTCCCACTCGACGCTACTATAGGGATCCTCGCCGGTTTGAGTGAAGAATCGCGGCTGGCGCAGCCCACTCGCCGCTCTGGCTTCGTCGCTCGGCTTCCACCCCTCGTCCTCCCGCCGCCGTGCCCGCTCCGCCATGTCTCCCTCCCCTGTGCCCCGCCTGCTGCTTTCCTTCATCTTGTGGGGGCCGGGAATATGCACCACTACATATTGTGCTGTCAAGAAAAAAATTGCAAGCCGAGCAACTGCGGACAATCACTCGCATTTCCTGGCCCGAGGCACTACCATCGCGGCCATGGGCGACCGTAATGCACGTCCCGATTTGCTCGCGGGCTTGTTGCCGACGGTGCTGCAGCGCGTCGATCCCGACCGCCAACTCCGCGCCTACGCGGTGTGGACATGTTGGGATGAGGTAGTCGGCGACGCGATCGCCAAGCGCGCCCAGCCGGCGCGCTTTCGCAACGGCATCTTGTTCGTCACCGTCGCCAGTCACACGTGGATGCAGGAACTGCAATTCATGAAGGACGACATTCGCGCGCGCCTCAACGCGCGCGTGAGCGAAGATGGTCCGCCGGTCATCCGCGATATCTTCTTCGTATCTGGTGCGGTGGAACCCCGCACACTCGTGACGACAGTCGGCACGCCAAGCCGCGTCAGCGAACGAAATGACCCGCCGCTACCCGTGTTACCCTCGTCGGGCGATACCAACTTCGACGCCGCGCTGACGCGCATTCAACGTGCCCGCGCGCGCCGCCGCATGCCGGAGTGATGCGCGACTCACCGCCGTGGCACGACGAACCGACGCAGATCGTTCAACTGTCCTTCGTCGATCGGCACCGCACCAGCGGCGACGAGGCCGGCGTTCTCGCCGAGCCAGGACAGGACGCACTGACCGCGATCGAGTGCAGCGAAGCAAATGCGTTCGATCTGGCCGCCGGGCCGCGTGCTCACAGCGACGATGATGTCCGCGAGCGCGGCCACCAACTCATCGCGGCGCGGACCGTTGCGCGCGACCGCGTGATCGCGCAAACGAAACGGTGACAGCACCAACGTCCGCACCGCATCGAGCGCCGCACGCCCCGGACCGAGTCCGAACGGATCGCGATCGAGATGCCGGCCGAAGGCCGCGAACAGGCCGCGCTCAAGCACAATCACGCGCGCCGGCGCCGCACGCCCAAGTACGGCGGGGATGCGATGCGTCGCCTTCATCCCGCCACTCACGATGGCGAGACCTTGCGCGGCAGCGCTCTGCCCGATGCGAATGATCGCGGTCACCGCGCGTTCGGAAAGCCCACGCGAATTGAGAATGGCGAGTGCCGGCAGCGCGAACGCCGCACCGGCCCCGAGCGCGAACACCACGGGCGGACAGGGGTCTGCTCGTTCGCGCCAACGGGCCGGATACGCCGCGTCATCCGGCAACCATACGGCGACGCCGCCCCCGGCCATTTGTCCGAGCAGTTCTTGCGCCTCGCGGCGCAGGTCGTCGCGCTCCTCGCAGATGCGCCGGACCGCCGCCGCCGGCAGCGCGTAAGCGTCACGCAGCGGCGCTTCCGGCAGTCGAAAGAAATCCGCCAGCGCAATGCCGCGAACCGCATTGTGGTGCAGCACGCGCATGAGCGCCTTCTCGCCGACGCGCGGCAACTGCGACAACATCACGGCGGCTAACGCGGCTTCGCTGTCCATTGTTCACTCTGCGCGCGGCGTGCTTCACTCTGGGCGGCGCAATTCGTGCCGCGCTGCTAACCTCAGCTCGCAGCGGCGAGCGCCTGCGGGTGGCGACCGGCGACGATTGGTTCGCCGAAGTCCACGACTTCAGTGTGGTCGAGCGCGTGCTGCACGAGCGCCGGAATGTCGAGCGCCGCCTCGGCTTCGGTGGCTTCCGCGATCGTCATGCGCGTTGCCGGGTGACGGGGCACGAAGAGCTGACAGCAATCTTGATCCGGTTGGATCGAAATCTCGTACGTGCCGAGTGCCTGCGCTTGCTCGCTGATCTCGTTCTTGTCCATGCCGATGAGCGGACGCAGCAGCGGCAGCTCAGTCGCATTGCCGATCACGGTCAGGTTCTCCAACGTTTGCGACGCCACTTGCCCGAGACTCTCCCCGGTCACCAGCGCCAGGGCGCCGACTTGCCGCGCGATCGCGCTGGCGATGCGCAGCATCATGCGACGGTACAACACGACACGAAACGGCCGCCGGACCTGGGCGACGATGTCGCGTTGCACCTCGCCAAAGGCCACGAGATGAAGCCGCGACTCGAACTGATAGTCCGTCAACACACGCGCGAGTTCCGTCGCCTTGTCCCGACTGGCGCGATCTTGAAACGGCGCGCCGTGAAAATGCACGAACTCGACCCGGCAACCCCGCCGCATCATGCGCACGGCCGCGACGGGTGAATCGATCCCGCCGGAGAGCAAGCTGACCACGCGTCCGCTGGTGCCGACCGGCAACCCGCCCGCACCGGGCAACGTGTCGAGCGAGAAAAACGCCTCGCGCGGCAAGATTTCCACCGTGATACGCAGCTCCGGGTGCTTCAAATTCACCGCTGCGCCGCTCTTCTCTTTAACTGCGGCGCCGATGATGCTGCTGATCTCAGGCGACGGCAGCGGGAACGACTTGTCGGCCCGTTTGGTGCGAATCGCGAAGCTCGCAAACTGGCGACCTTCGATCGCCGCCAGGATGCCATCGATGAGGTCATCGATGTTGCGCTCCGCGCGTTGCGCTAGCGCGAAGTTGGCAATCCCGAACACCTTGGGAAGGCGCGCGCGAATCGCCGGCCAGTCCGGGTTCTTGCCCAAGACGACGACGACGCGGCCGGGCGCGACCTTCACTCGGCGCACGCCGGTGCCGCGCAGCGCGCGGCCGATGTTGTTGATCAGTTGCCGCACAAACATCGGCCGGTTGCCGCGCTTGAGGGCGACCTCGTGATAGTGCACCACCACTCGATTCATGTGCCGCGACCATAGCACACTGGCCTTGCGGTTCGGCAAATGGACGGTGCTTCCGCAGTCCCGCGTCGCTTGGTAGCATCGGCGCCATGGATCGGCGCCGCTGGCTGCAAGAAAAGCGCGAGGAAGCCGGTGGGCTGCACGGCCTGCGGCTCAGTGAGATCACGCCCAGCCGGCGCGACTTCGCGCTCTATGTAGCGACCCAGCGTCAGGAACTCGCGCTGATCGCGCGGGCGCAGCGCGCCGACCCCATCACTGACCAGACGTGGTCGGGGCGAGACCTCGTCGCCTTCGCTGTGGCCTGCGATGACGCCGAAGTCGCCGCCCTCTCCGTGGCGACCGACAGCCAGCGGGACGGATCGCTGGCGCTGCTACGGTCGGTAGCCGAGGCGACGACTGCTCCGGTCCTGCGCGACGATCTCACCCTCGATCCCAATCAACTCTACGACGCCCGGCTGCATGGCGCTGATGCTGCGATCTTTCCAGCTAGTGAGCTTGCGGCGGACACGCTAGTCGAATTAGTGCACCTCGCGAGTTCGCTGCACATGGCCTCTGTCATCGAGGTTCAGCGCGCCGGCGATCTCATGAAGGCGCTGGCGTGCGGTAAGGCGCTGATCGGCATCGACGCGGACCTCGACGCCACGCTGAGTTTGGCGAACGAAGTGCCATCGAATCGCACCGTCATCGCCCTGCGCGATCTCGGTACGCTCGCTGCCGTGCGCCGTTTGCGTACCCACGTTGACGCCGTCGTCGTCGGTCCGCTTTTGCTCAACTCCGACAACCTCAGAGACACAGTCGCTGCGGTCAATCAAATCACCCCGCGAATCACCACGCGATGAATCAACCCGCGATGACGCGAGCGGCGACGCGGGCGGCCGTACTGGTGCCGCTGTGTGTGATCGACGGCGAAGATCATGTCGTTTTCATCCTACGCAGCGCCGACGCGCCGGTTCACCCGGGAGACATTGCGTTTCCCGGCGGCCGCTACCACGCCGCGCGCGACGAAAGCCTCCTGGCCACCGCGCTGCGCGAGGCGGAGGAAGAAATTGGCCTGCGTGCCGGCGCCGTGGAGTTGCTACACGCGCTGCCGGAGGTGCGCACGCTCACGTCGAACTTCTTGGTCGCGCCGTTCGTAGGACGCATTCCGGAGCGCTACCCGTTCGCGCCCGATCCGCGCGAGGTCGCCGCAGTACTGACCATCCCGCTCGCCCAATTGCGTTTACCGAATGCGACTCAGTTGGTGCGCCGCCACACAACCGCCGGCACTGAAATCGACGTCCGCGCGTTCGTTGTCGGCGCGCACGTAATCTGGGGCGCGACCTATCGCATCACGGTCGAGTTGCTGCGCGTGCTGGCAGAGAGCGGCTTTCGCCGCAGCTGACCAGCGCGTTGTTCGCCGCTTGCACCAGCTCCTCGACCGTCACGGTGTCGCTGTGATCGGCATCGAACTGCGGGCACAACGCGAACGGCGCGGTGTTGAGAGCGATGTTGACGCCGATGATGAGCTCGTCGACCGTCACCGACCCATTGCCGTCGCAATCCCCAACGCACGTCGCCGTGCTGGTTGGGCTGGCAGTTGCCGTTGGAATTGTTGTCTGCGTCGCCGTTGCGGTCGCAAACACAATCCCCGTACCGGTCGCCGTCAGCGTCACAGTCTGGCTTGGATGCAAAGTGCCGGTTGGTGTCGCGGTGTGAGTCGCCGTAGGAGTCAACGTCTGAACGAGCGTCGTGGTCGGTGATGCACTCGGTTGCAGCGTTCCAGTGGCCGTGGGCGGCAGCGGGCCGGTCGGCGTCTGCGATGCCGTGCTGGTGAGGGTTCGGGTCGCGGCGGTCGTCGTTGTGCGCGTGGAATTCTGGGTGGTCGCGACGGTGATCGTCGGTGTCCCGGTCGGAATCGCGGTTACGCTGAAAGTGGATGGTGCAGTTGGCGTGACCATCGTGGTTTGGGTTGGGGTCACCGTGAACGTGCTGCTGGAAGTCGGTGTCGCAGTTGCAGTCATTGTGACTGTCAGGGTGATCGTGGGGGTCGTCGTTGGAGGCAATGAACCGGTTGGCGACTGAGTTGCGGTGCGGGTGATAGTCGGCGTCATTGTCTCGGTGAAGGTCGAGGTGGAGGTTGCGCTGACCGTGAACGTGTTGCTGGGAGTCGACGTCGGCGATGGCGTTTCAGTGCGCGTAGGCGTCGGCGTGATCGTTGGCGTCAGCGTTGGTGGCGGCGAGCCGGTCAGTGTCCGAGTCGCTGTGCGCGTGATGGTCGCTGTGGGCGTAGATGTCAGGGTGCGTGTGATCGTAGGCGTGCGTGTGACGGTCGGCGTGAGTGTGAACGTCCGCGTACGCGTAGCTGTGGCGGTGCGCGTTGGCGTTGGAGTACGTGTGCCGGTTGCGGTCGGCGGCGCCGTCGAGGTCGATGTGGGGGACGGTGTTATGCTGGCAGTTGCGCTCGCCGTCGGCGAAGGGGTTGCAACGACGATCACTACGCCGTCAGCGCCGCTGGTTGACAGGGCGTTCCCATCAACATCGCTCGCCCCAACGCCGAGGATGCTGAGAGGATGGCTCCCAATGGCGGCATCGGCCGCGATGCTGACGGTGCAGGTGTACAGCAGGAGCGCAGTGGGATTCTCGATCGGGGGATCGAAGAACATGATGACGGCCAGCCGCTCGCAGTCAACGCCCAGTTGGCAACCGATGGGAACGAAGAGGAACGGAGCCGAAGCGGGCACCGGCACGCCGGGCAGCACCGAACACACCGGCCCACCTAGTGCGTCCGCGGCAATCGGCGTGCTCGCATCGAGCGCGATATAGTGCTGGACCCCGCGCACCGTCGTGCTGGGCGCGCTGATGCTCACCCCGATGGCGACCGACGTATTCACCGCGCCGCTCGCCAACCCGATCGCGAGCGACACTGGAGCACCCCCTGGTGTCGGCGCCGACGATGGTGGGTGGGCGCAGGCGTCGAAGGCAAGAAGTAGCGCCGCGCCGACTTCGAACGGTGCCACGACCCCGTTGTGATCGACATCGAAAGCCGGACACAGATTGACCGGCTGCGGTGTTGGCGCGGCGCTTATGTTCACGCCGCGCACCAACTCATCCACTGCGACGAAGCCGTCGCCGTTGCAGTCACCGACGCATGTGGGTTGCGCGTGGCTGAGGCACGGCAGCAGCGCCGTCCACGTGATGAAGATTCCGACGCCGCGGACCAATCGGCGCATAGACGTGGCCCGCAGCTAAGCCTGACCCACCGCTGTTATTCAACCGGAGAAAAACACGCCAGTCCCCGCTTACGACTGGCGCGCCAGCTTCACCAACAAGGCACGAGTGCGTTCGAGCGACGCGTGACCGTCGTCGCCAACGGCGAAGGGGGCGGCGAGAAATTCGGTCACTCCGCTCGCAGCGAGCTGCCGCAATTGCTCACCGACCGCGCTCTCGTTGCCGACGATCGCCACATCGGCCGGGCCTTCGGCACCCTCGCGATCGAGCATCGCACGATACGACGGCAACCCGCCGTAGATCAGGAACAACCGGCCGGCGATCTCGCGCGCGGCGGCAATGTCTTCGGTCACGGCGATCGGCAGACCGGCGATCACGCGCGGCTTCGGTCGCCCAGCCTTCGCGGCCGCGTCGTTGATGCGCGGGATGGTGTGGTCACGCAATGTTTTCGGACCGGTCATCCACGTGATGGTGCCGTCGGCTTCAGCTCCCGCTAGGGCCAGCATCTTCGGCGCCAGCGCCGCAAGCAAAATCGGGCACGGCGTCGCGCCAGGGACGGTGACATTCGCATTGACGCGGTACTCGCTGCCGTTGAAGCTGACGGTGCCGGCCTGAATCAGCGGCTTCAAGACGGCAAGGTACTCCTTCATGTGCGAGTACGACTTGGCGTACGAGAAACCGAACATGAACTCGATCACGACTTGATGCGACAGGCCGATGCCGAGCGAGAAGCGCCCGCCGCAAGCAGCCTGCGTGGTGAGGGCCTGCTGCGCCATAGTGACCGGGTGGCGCGGGTAGGTGGGCACCACGCCGGTACCGAGCGCGATGCGCGAAGTTTCGCGGCCGATGATCGCCAGCGCGGTCATCGCGTCGATGCCAAAGATGTTCGCCATCCAGGCCGACGCGAAGCCATCCGCTTCCGCGCGCTTGGCCTGCGCGACCAGATCGTTGATATCCGCCGGCTTGCCGCCAATTTCCCCTACGCCGATTGCGATCTTCATGAGGTCCTCTCTCCCGCTGTGGTATGCCTCGGGCCTCATACTGCTTTGCCGCGCGGCACGCTACCAGCGCAGAACGCAACGGTTCCCCTTGCCACCATCCTTATTAGTCGCGACAAGGCGCTCTCGCTGCTTGACGAATTGAGGCTCGTTGTACTCTTCAAACTCGATCGCCGGCGCAATTTTTCTATTTTCAAACCGCATGGATGGCTGTATGCTTTTGCCCATGGAACGTTCGTGGGTTTCTGCGGTGTTCCCCAAACTCAACGAGCTTCCTCACCCACAGCTCAATGCCGACATCTGGAACCGCAAGGGGCCATTGCCGGCTCGCCTGGTGTCGGGTGGCCGCTTCGTTGATGAGCTGCAATCGATTGGCGGCTGGACGGCCGACGAAGAAACCCTGCTCGCCGATCTGGCGGCGAGTCTGTCGCCGCACATCGATCAGATTGCGCAAGTCTGGGCGGATCGCCTGCTCGGGATCGTCGGGCCGGCGTTGGGTGGCAGCCAGCCAGTGGCGGAATGGATGTCATCGGCCAATCGCTGTTTCCTCGATGATCTGTTGCGCAATCTACGCGCGCGCAACTTGGATGCGGTGTTCCAGGAGAACCTGGAACGCTACCTCGGTCTGTTGCAGGGGCAGTGCGGCTCGGACCTCAAACTGCGCTCGACGTTGTCGCAACTTTACAGCTCCCTGGAGATCAGCAGCGCCTTGATCACCGAGTGGGCATGCACCCTGTATGCGAACGACGCGCGACTACCGGCGCTGCTCGCCGCCTACACGCGCGTCGCGCTGCATCTCGGCCAGATACTCGGCAAGGCCGCCGACGCCTATCGGGCGCGCGAGCAGCGGGAGACGTCGCGCGTGAATTCCTCGCTCTTACAAGCATCGCGGGACCTGAAAACCCGGCCGGCTTCGGCCGCGCTCGCACTCGACGATCTCCGTCACATCATTGCGCAACGCCTGCGGTGTGACTCGACACTCGCCTTCGCGTGGGATGAATCCGAGCAAGCTTTCCTCAGTGTTACCAAACGCGAACGCGCATCCGCCAGCCTCGACGCAGTCCAGCCCCTGCGGGTTGACTCTACCAATTGCCCGATCATACAGGCGGTGCTCGGCGGCGATGTGGTCTCCGGCATGGCCGAGGACGGCCGACTGCCGCGCGCGCTGATCGAAGCGCACCGTGTCGCCACGTACGCCTTGGCGCCGATTACCAACGCCGACGGCCAGCGTGTAGGACTGTTCGCCGTGTTGCGGCGCGAACGCGAACCCTTCAGTGTCGCCGATCGCCAGATCCTCGAAGGCATCGCGCAGCACGGCGGGCTGGCGCTCGAGAACGCCTCGCTGGCGGAACAGCTGCACAGCGCGGCTCGACTCAAGACCGATTTCATCAATTCGATGTCCCACGAGATCCGCACTCCGCTCAACGTGCTCTTCGGCTACCTCGATATCCTTGAAGACCGCCACGGCGGCGACGGCGATGACGGCGAGCTGCTCGATCGCATGCGCCGCAACGCGGAGCAGTTGCTCACGCTCATCGACACGCTGCTCGATCTCGGGCGCCTCGAACAGGGGCGGATGAAGTTGTGTATCGAGACCTTCAGCGTCGAACAAGTCTTCACCGAAGTGCAGCGTCGATCGAGCGCGCCGCGCGGCCTGACGTTTCGCTGTTCGGCGGATCCCGGCTTACCGGCGCTCACCAGCGACCGATTCAAGCTCGCCGACATCCTCACGCACTTGGTGGCCAACGCGTTCAAGTTCACCGAGCGCGGACACGTGAGTGTTCACGCGAAGCGGGCCGGCGATGACAGCGTTGCACTGGAGGTCATCGACACGGGAGCGGGCATTGGCCCCGAGTCCCTCAGTGTCATCTTCGACTTGTTCCGCCGAGTTGGTCCGGTCGATCGCGGCGGCACAGGGGTGGGGCTCTACCTGGTCAAGCGGCTGACCCAACTGCTCGGCGGCTACGTGAGCGTCGAGAGCCGACTCGGTTGCGGTTCGACCTTCCGCGTTGAGATTCCCGACGCATTCGCGCCCGCAATTCGGGCCGCGTCGTAGACGACGCCGCACGCGCACGCCCACGTCAGCTTGACGCGTGGTCGGCTGGGTTGCTATCGCCCATGAGCCCGGGATTTCGCCGCGCATAATTTTCCCACGCTGGAGCTGACCAGGAGCTGAAATGGATTTGAGTTTCACCGCCGAAGAAGAGACGTTCCGCGCCAGGGTGCGGCAGTGGATCAAGGACAACGCCCCAAAGTCCGACGAGCGACGCGATCTCGAGGCGATGCGCACGTGGCAGAAGCGGTTGCACCACGGGGGCTACCTCGGCGCCGGCTGGCCGAAGGAGCACGGTGGGGCCGGCCTGTCGCCGATGGAGCAAGCGGTCCTCAACGAAGAGCTCGCGCGCGCCAACGCCCCGGGTCCGATCAACGCCATGGCGATCTGGTGGGTCGGTCCCGCCATCATCAAGTACGGGACCGAGGACCAGAAGAAGCGCTTCCTCGCGCCGATTCTTGCGGCGGAAGAGATCTGGGCCACCGGTTACTCCGAGCCGGGCTCCGGAAGCGACATGGCAGCGGCAAAGTGCAAGGCGGAGCGCGACGGCGACGACTACATCGTCAACGGCCAGAAGGTGTGGACGACGCTCGCGCATATCTCAGATTGGTACTTCATCCTGGTCCGCACATCGTCAGAGGGGCCGAAGTGGGCAGGGCTTACGATGTTGCTGATCGATCTCAAGTCGCCCGGCATCGAGGTGCGGCCGATTCGGCAGATCACCGGCGACAGCGAATTCAACGAGGTGTTCTTGCACGACGTGCGCGTGCCGGTGGCCAATCGGCTGGGTGCGGAGGGCCAGGGCTGGGAGGTCGTGAGTTCGGCACTGATTAACGAGCGCACGGGGATCGCCGGCTCGATTCGCGCGGATCAAACCCTCGAACGCATCGTCCACCTCGCACACAAGCGCGGGGTGTCGGCGGATCCGGTGTGGCGGCAGCGCGTGTCGGATCTTGCGATCAAGACGCAGATCACCAAGTCGTTCGGCTTGCGGGCGATGAGCGATCAGCTCCACGGACGGATCAACATTCACATGTCGGCGGCGATGAAGTTGTTCTCGACCGAGCTGTCGCAACGCTTCTCCGAAGCCGGCGTCGACATGCTGGGCGCGTACGGTGAACTCTGGGAGGGCAGCACCCGCACTCCCGACTCCGGGCGCTGGCACTATCAATTCCTCTACGACAGGTCGATGACCATCGCTGGCGGCACCAGCGAGGTTCAACGCAACATCGTCGCGCACCGCGTGCTGGGCTTGCCCCGCGGCACGTGAGGCGGCGACGCTGATATTGGGAGACGTGCGCCGGTAGGGTGGCCCGGCGCCGTAGGGATGTTGCGATTCCTTAGCGAACGCTCACTGGCTGGGTCGAGCTAGCGCTGTGCCCTTGTCCATCCACCAGGGTCGCTTTGTTCACGACCGTCGAGCCGCCCGCCGAAGCGGCGACGTCAACGATGACTTTGATCCGCTCAATGGCCGGTCCTTGGATCTCTCCTAGGCTCCAGGTGAGCATGCCGTTGAGCGCGCTCGTCGGCGCGGGGATTGCCGAGCGGTAGGTCAAGCCGGCCGGCAGATCGTTGCGCAGCACGATGTCCGATGCCACCGCATTGCCGAGTACGGTTGCGGTAAGCGTGTACGACAAGCGGGAGTCGGGTATCACATGACCGGGCCCATCGATACCGACACTCAAGTCACCGGCACCAGGTTTGGTACCGCCGCTTGAACTCGCAGCGGCGCCGACCTGAGTCTCGGTGGTTGCGCGCGCCACGTTACCGGTCGAATCACTCATGGTGGTGCTCGCCGACAAAACGGATCCCGCCACAGCCTGAGCCGACACCTGTGTCTTTACCTTCACCGGGCCGGCCGGCACCGGCAGGTTGATCCACGTGAGGACTCCCGCTTGTTGACTGGTGGCAGGAGGAATGATGCTCAGTACGTTCGAATCGGCCGGTAGAGAGAGGGTCATTTCGTTGTTGCCGATAGCGTCACGGTATTGGATCGAATACGTCACCAAGCGACCTGGGGCGGCCTTTGCCTGGCCGCGCAACTTGACGAACAAGCGGTCGCCACGATCAACGACGGACTGATTGTCGCAATACACCAGACTGCCAAGGCCATCGTTCACCGTGGCCGTGGCGTTGAGCTGCGCACCATCGGGAACCACTGGGGTGACGCGCGTCTTCACCTTCACCAGACCGGATGTGTTGTTCAGATTCGTCCAGGTGAAGAGACCGCCGATCACGCTAGTCGCGGGCGGCTGGACCTTCAACACCTCGAGGTCGCTAATCGGGATCGATAGTGTGATCGTGTTGAGCGCCGAACCCCTCTGGTAGCGCGCGACAAACGTGATCTCGCGCTCGGGCCTGGTGAGTTGTTGTGCGTTGAGGGCGCACGAGAGTTTGTGCGGGTCAACGACGCCGCCACGTACGCGCAGTGGATCATCGACTACGGAGGGGGTCGGAAACTCGTCGCTCCGCAGGCTAGCGGTGTTGATCAGCAGCGTGGTTGGCGCCACACTCGCGTCGATCTGTGCCGAGATGGTTGCGGTGTTTGCCGGACCCTTGACGAGGGTGGCGACCGCGAACGTCACCGTGTTGCTTAAGATCGAGATGGTGACTGCGCTTGAGTCGGCGGCCGCGGCAACCAGCACTAAGCCGTCGGGGAGTTTGTCGCTGACAACTACGTTGTGGAGAACCGTGTCGCACGGGTTCGACCAGAGCAGTGTGTAGGTAATCAGTCCGCCCGGATTGGCGATGCCTGCGTGCACTTTGCGGATCAGTGGCCGGCACTGCGCATCAACCGGTGTCGGGGTCGGCGTGGGCGTGCTGGTTCCCCCAGCGGTTCGGGTCGGAGTGAAGGTTGCCCCAGGCACGAACGAGGCTTCCGCATCGGTGTTGTTACCCAGATCAGAATCGAACTCATTGCCGCCAACCGACGCCGTCGTGGTAAGGGTGCCCGGCCCTGTTGTGGTGACGACCACTGTAATCGTAGTGGTTGCGCCGGTTGCTAGCCCGGCCAGGTCGCACGTGACGGTGCCGTTGGATTGAGCGCAGCTTCCCTGGTCAGGTGTGGCGGATACGAACGTTACCCCCGGGGGCAGCGCCTGCGTCATGATCACACCTGTGGCGGCGTCTGGACCGTTGTTGGTGACAACGATGGTGTAGACGAGGTCTTGTCCGGCCGGCACAGGATCCGGGCTGTCAGAAATATCCACCATCAAGTCGATGACCGGGGTCGGGGTATTGGTCGGTGTCTCCGTAGGCGTACTGGTCGGCGTCGCTGTCGGCGTGCTGGTGGCGGTCTGTGTGGGTGTGGATGTCGCGGTACTGGTCTGCGTCGCCGTGGGCGTTCGCGTCGGCGTACTGGTCGGCGTGGCAGTTGCTGTCGATGTCGGCGTACTGGTGGCAGTCTGCGTGGGCGTAGCCGTTGAGGTACTGGTCGGCGTCGCCGTGGGTGTCCGCGTCGGCGTGCTGGTCGGCGTCGCCGTCGGTGTCGACGTCGGTGTGTCGGTGGCAGTCTGCGTAGGCGTAGCCGTCGCGGTATCGGTTGGGGTCACCGTAGGGGTCTGAGTAGGCGTACTAGTTGGCGTCGATGTCGGTGTGGCCGTCGCGGTTTGTGTGGGTGTCGCTGTCGGCGTGGCCGTCGCCGTGTGAGTTGGCGTCGCGGTAGGTGTCGCCGTTGGCGTCTGGGTTGGCGTACTGGTCGGCGTCGATGTCGGTGTGCTGGTGGCGGTCTGCGTTGGCGTGGCCGTCGGGGTACTGGTCGGCGTCGCCGTAGGCGTTCGCGTGGGTGTACTGGTCGGTGTGGCCGTCGGTGTTGATGTCGGTGTGGTGGTGGTGGTCTGCGTAGGCGTGGCCGTCGGGGTATTGGTGGGTGTCTGCGTGGGCGTACTGGTTGGAGTCGCCGTGGGTGTCCGCGTCGGCGTACTGGTCGGCGTCGATGTGGGTGTGGCCGTCGCGGTTTGTGTGGGTGTCGCTGTCGGTGTGGCCGTCGAGGTGTGAGTTGGCGTCGCGGTAGGTGTCGCCGTTGGGGTCTGCGTTGGTGTTGCTGTCGGGGTACTGGTCGGTGTCGCCGTAGGTGTCCGGGTCGGCGTCGATGTTGGTGTGGCGGTGGGGGTGAGGGTAGGCGTCCGCGTCGGGGTGAAGGTTGCGGTCCGATCGACGGCGGTGATCGTCTCAATCACGGTGCCGTAGTCGGAGTTGTAGTGATAACTCGAGCCGGAGAAATCGACGATGCTGAGCGTAACGGTTGCGCTGCCGGACGAGAGTATCTCGACCGTGTACGTCGTGACGACGGTGCCGCCAAGCTTCCCGGTGCCGCCGCAGCTCCGGTAGCTGGCGCTCGTCGGATCGTTGTTCCATCCGCACGCGTCGCCGTAGACTTTGTCGCCCGTTGCTCCGGACGGAGCGGTGTACGTCACCGAAGCCGATAGAATCCGGAAAATGATGTTCGGGAAGTTAACGAAAGCCTGCAATTGCTCGTACCCATTCGTCGCGGTGCTGGCCGTGGCGATGTACTGTACCGTGTCTCCGACGGTTACGGTGGCGGGACCAGTGATGCTCACCGATGAGTTGCGATTCTGAGAGACGAACTTCTCCACGTACAACTCGCGCGGAGTGATCGTGCTAACCGTCCCGAGCCCGTCTGCCGTCGCGGTGATGTGGAACCGCCTGGTCGTGTTGTACGCCGCGCTGGTGCGGGTGATGACGACGTTGAAGTAGAAGTCCGTGCAGGCCCCGGCGGCAAGCGATGAGTGCGTGATGCTGGTCGCGCCGGAGAGATTGACGTTTGCATTGGCGGTGTCCCAGACGAAACCGCTGACTACGTTTGTTGCCGTGGCGTCGCCCGTGTTGCAGACGCGCCCCCCAACCGGATAGAAGTTCGGGCCGGCTGTAACATCGTTACTGTCGAGTCCGATTACGTTCCAAGTCAATGGCGCTGGGAGTGTCGGTGGACTGGCCGCTGGCGGCGGCATGGTACTGATCGTCAGCACCGCGCTGGCGGCGGCAATACGCGGGCTCAAGGAAACTGTTGCTACGGCAAGCACGGCGCCCAAGCACAGTGCGCGCACGATATGAGGGATTCTTCGCGAGACTGCGAAATCACGAGAACCCTCGGCGTGGCCCTGGAAGCATCCATCATCAAACAGTACTCGGGCCGCGGGACGCGGGCCCTCTGTCGAGCGGTATCTTCTTTGCGGAAAGCTATGCATGGTGCTAACGATTCAGGAGGCCTCGATCGAGAATGGTCAGCAAGCCACATGCCGTCGTTTGCGCAGACACTCCGCACGCAACATGGCCAGGCACTAGGCAATAGGCTGCCGCGGATCGACATTTGTTGTCGCCGGAACTTTCGTGGCTTGCGCGCGCGAAGCCCGTCGGAAGCACCGTTTTCGAATGGAACCCAGCGGGCGGTCACTCTGAATTCGCGCGTCATCTGATGATCCAATGTGATCCAAAATCTGCACGATGCGCGAGACAAGTTTTGTCTCGCCCGGTCGGCTCCGTGGAACAAGTCGTTTGCGGATGGGATGCGAGGCCTGTGCTTCTTGCCTTGCGAAACGTGGATTCGGATCACCTCACCCACTATGCGCTACTCATGATCCTGGCTGTCCTCGAACTTAGTCCGTCGCCGCTCGACGCTCACGACTTCATCGAATTCGCGACCAACTCCATCACATCGAGGGCGCGGACTTTTTCTTCCACGCCTTTCCCTTTGATGCCGTCGTCGACCATAGTCATGCAGTAGGGGCAGGCGACAGCGACCACATCGGGATTGGTCTCTAACGCTTGCTCGACGCGGCGAGTGTTGACGCGCTTGTCGGGGTCTTCCTCGAACCACATCTTGCCGCCACCCGCGCCGCAACACATGCCGGTGCGACGGTTGCGCGCCATCTCGCGCAGCTCAAGGCCGGGAATCGTCCCGAGGATGTCGCGCGGGGCTTCGAAGATGTCGTTGTAGCGGCCGAGGTAGCAGGAGTCGTGATAGGTGACCGCTTGCCTACCGTTGACGGTGAACTCGATCTTGCCGTCGGCGATCAGTTGCTTGACGAACTCAGTGGCGTGCACGACTTGGAAATTGCCGCCGAACTGCGGGTACTCGTTCTTCAACGTGTTGAAGCAATGTGGACAGTTAGTGAGGATCTTCTTCACCTGGTGGCCGTTGAGCGTCTCGACCGCCATCTGCGCCATGCTCTGGAATAGATACTCGTTGCCGATGCGGCGCGCGGTCTCACCGTTGCACGGTTCCTCGCCGCCGAGGATCGCGAAGTCGACACCCGCTTGCTTGAGGATCTTGCTGAGCGCGATGGTGGTCTTCTTGTTGCGATCGTCGAACGAGCCGGCGCAGCCGACATAGTAGAGGTATTCGGCATCGGGCTTGTCGGCGAGCAGCGGAATATCGAGGCCGTTGGCCCAATCGCCGCGCGTGCCGGCATCGATCCCCCACGGGTTGCTTTGCGTCTCCAGACCTTTGAACGTGCGGGCGAGTTCGGGTGGAAAGCGCGACTCTTCCTGCACCAGGTGCCGGCGCATATCGACGATCTTGTCGACGTACTCGATCAACACTGGACACGCCTCTTCGCAGGCGCGGCACGTCGTGCAGTCCCACAGTACTTGATCGTGAATGAGATTCTCGCCGACCACATTCACGCCGATGGTGAGCCCGCCATCGCCGTTGGCTTGCGCTTTGAGGACCTCGTCTTGATGCTCGTAGAGATAATCGCGCAGGTTGAGCATCAGTTGCCGCGGCGCCAGCTCCTTGCCGCTGTACGTGGCCGGGCACTGCGACGAACAGCGACCGCACTCCGTGCACGAGTACATGTCGAGGATCTGCTTCCAGGTGAATTGGTTGATGTACGAGGTGCCGAAGGTGGTGGCATTCTCGAGATCCTGTTTCGACAGCGCTCCGGTCGGTTCCAACTTCTTGAAGAACACGTTGAAAAACGAGGTGAGGACATGAAAGTGTTTGGCGAGCGGCAGCAAGTTGAGGAAGCTGAGAATGATCAGGTTGTGTCCCCACCAGCCGAGGTCGCTGGCGAATTTGGCGCCCGAGTTGCCGAGCGGCGCCAGCAGCACGGCGACGAGGCGACTGATCGGTTGCCAGAAGCGCTCCTTCTCCGTCATCGGCTGTCCGGCCAGGTAGACCAGCCGACCACCATCGTATAGGTAGCCGGTGATCATGATCAGGCCGATGAGGGAAAGGATCAGAAACGCTTCCCAGTGCGAGTGGCCGCGCAGTCGATTTTCCGACGGCGCGTATCCGTAGAGGCGGGCGGGATGAGAGATGGCCCAGCGATAGAGCGCCACGCCGATCCAGAACAGCACCACCAGCTGCATGAGATCTTTCAAAAGCATGTACGGGCCGCCCAGCAGTGCGGGCGACATCAGCGGCAGATAGAAATCGGCAACGAAGCCGCGGGCGAACATCTGGATGACTTGCACGCCGAGGATGGTGAAGCCCCAGAAGATGAAGAAGTGCATCCAGCCGGCGGGTTGCTCGCCGGTGACGAACTTCTTCTGACCGAAAACATACACCAGCACGGCTTGGATGCGTTCCGGAATACGGTCGAGCATCGCGGCCGGGGCGGCCTTGGTGAGCACCATCACGCGGCCATAAATGGTGCGGGCGAAGTAGCCCAGGAACGCCGCCAGCACGAGCGTAAACATCAGCGTATTCATCGCACCCTCCGGGAGCACCACCGTACCGGAAACTGGACGACTCCTAGGAGAATCGTTCCGCGTTTGCAAGGCGGTTCGGTGTGCTAATCGCGCGAGTATAGTGACTTATGCGTAGCCCCCATGGCTGCAATCGGATCGCTGGCGCCACGCTGCTCGTGGCGGCGCTTGCGCTCGGCGCCTGCACGCGCGGCCCGACCGTGGTCATTCTCGCGGCCGACAACGCGACAGTGCGCGTTGAAGTCGTCAGCACACCCAGCGCGCGCGCCCAGGGTCTGATGTACCGCCGCGAACTCACCGCCGACGCCGGCATGCTGTTCATCTTTCCGGCCGACGGCGTGCAGCACTTCTGGATGAAGAACACGCTCATGCCGCTCGACATGCTGTTCATCGATCGCGAGCGCCGGATCGTCGGCATCGTCGAGAACGCGCGGCCAATGTCGACCGAACCCGTCGGTCCGGATACGCCCGCGCGCTACGTGCTCGAAGTCAACGGCGGCTTCGCCGCACAGCACCACGTTAGTACCGGCGCGATGGTGGAGTTTATCGACATCCCAGAAGGCGCAAGTTGAACGCGGAGTGCAGATTGCGGATGGTAGCTGCTAGCCAATCCGCATCAGCCGAAAATCCACGCGCGCTTGCGCGCGGCGCCCGGAGGTTTCAGCTCCAAGCTGTCTGACTGTAGTGAGCGGTTGAACTCCTCCAGCGCGCGTTTCTGTTCTTCCTCGAACACCGCCAGCTCCTGTTGCCGCTTCGCTTGAAACGTCTCGAACGCATTCCGCCACTGGCTGTGAAAGTCGTGCAGCCGATGGTGAATGTGATTGTGCATCGTGCTGGTGATCACGTACGAACCGTTGCAGAAGGGGCAGTTGAACACCACGCCGGCGCGGAAGTGGCGGAACTCGACCGCGAACGCGCCGTGGCAATGGTGGCACTGGATCGGTACCTCCCATTCGCCAATCTCGGGCACGAACACGGAGGTCTCCGGGCTCGCGACCGGGGCCGCGGGAGCGGGCTTGGTGGCAGCGGCCGGTACGGGCGCAGAAGCCGGGGCGGGCGTGGGCTCACCGCCGTTGGTCGCACCTTCCTTCTTAAACCGCGACGGGAAGTCGGCACCGAACGTCTGCTCCGGGTGCAGCGCTTTGGCACGCTCAAGCAGGACCGCCTCGATCTCCGGAATCTTCGGATCGGGAATGCAGCAATCAACCGGACACACCGCCGCGCACGCTTCGTGATCGTGGAAGCCAACGCACTCGGTACACTTCTCGGGAACGATGTAGAAAATATCCGCGGCAATGCCGGGATGCTTCACGCCGTCAAGCTCCCACTCGACGCCACCCTGGTAGATCGCCGTGTTCGGACACTCGGGCTCGCACGCCCCACAGTTGATGCACTCGCTGGTGATAACGGTCGCCATGCTGCCTCCGGATCGGATCTCGAATCGCGCGGCAAGCTACCATCGGCCACTGGCAGCGGCAACCACTCTTGTGTTGTGATCGTCATTCGCGCTGGGCCGTCAGATTGACGATCAATCCGACTGACTTCAGCGGGCGAGCCAAGTGCAGCGCCAGCAAGCGGCCGAGCAATTGCGCCGCCTCGTTGGCCGCGGTGGGTGCGAGGAGCTGCGCGCGCGCTTGGGCGAGCGGCGTCTGCTTGAGGGCTTCCAGACGCGCGATCGTCTCGCCGCTGAGCGCTAGCCACGACGGATCGCGCGATGGACAGGCGTCGCAAATCAGGTTGCCATGCATTGGATCGAAGTACACACGGGATTGGTCGCCGAGTGGTCGTCGGCACTGGAAACATGTTTCGAAATGCGGCTCGTAGCCGGCCAAGTGCAGCAGATGCAGTTCGAAGGTCCGCAAGAACGCCGCCGTGGCCGCGCCACGCTCCAACTCGGCAAGCCCGGTATCGAGCAGGTCGTAGAGTTCGGGCACCGCGTGGGCCTCGGCGGTCAGTTGATCGGTCAGCTCGACGAGATAGCTGCCATAGGCCAGCTTCATCGGGTCGCTGAAGGCCGTCGGCGCCCCGAGCAGGTCGCAACTTTCCAAGAACATGAGAGCCCCGCGCGGCGGCGAACGAAAATAGACGCGCACGCGCGTCAACGGATCGAGGCAGTTGGCAAAGCGCCGGCGCGAGTTTTTCGCGCCCATCGCAATGCCGCTGAGCTTGCCAAACTCACGCGTGAGGAAGGTGACGATCTTGTCGCTCTCACGATACGCGCGCGCGCGCAGAATGATCGCCAGATCGGCCTGCGTTGGCCGCATGCACTGCACCTAAGCACCGGCCGGTTACCTTGACAAGGCGGGGGACCGTCATTAGCTTCCGCGCGCCGCATCGCCAGCCCAACCGGCTGCTCGCGACACGATCCCTAGGAGGCGCATGAGTTCGGACGATACCTCGAAGTCCCCCGCACCTACGGACCTCGACCCCGCCAATCCGGTTCAAACGGAAGCCACGGAAGTTGATCGCCTCGTAACGGCGTTGGCGGCGAAGGAGACCGAAGCCAAGGACAACTACGATCGCTTCCTGCGCGCGGTTGCCGACCTCGACAATTTCAAGAAGCGGACGCAACGGGAGCGCGCCGAAACACTCCGCTTTGCCCAAGAACCGCTGATTCGCGACCTCCTGCCGGTGGTCGACAACCTCGAACGCGCGGTCACTCACGCGCAAAGTGGCGGTAACGGTCAACCGCTGGTCGAAGGGGTTGGTCTCGTGTTGCGCAGCCTCCTCGACATACTCGAGAAGCACGGGGTCGCCCGCATCGACGCTCGCGGCGAGCGCTTCGATCCCAATCGCCACGAAGCCCTGGCGCGGGTCGAGCGTGCCGACGAGGAACCCAATCGCGTCGTGGATCAGTATCAACCAGGGTACTTGCTGCACGACCGGCTGCTGCGGCCGGCGCAGGTGACCGTATCGGCACGCCCCGACAAGCCCACAAACGCAGTTGCGGACGAGGAGAACGATGGTTAACTCCCGCACATCCAGCCGATTCACATCGGCCGGCCACGAAAGAGAGGCCTCACCATGTCGAAAGTAATCGGAATCGACCTCGGTACGACAAATTCATGCGTCGCCGTGATGGAAGGTGGCGACCCGGTCGTCATCGCCAACTCCGAAGGTGGCCGCACCACGCCGTCCGTGGTCGCCTTCACCGACGCCGGCGAGCGCCTGGTCGGCCAGATTGCTCGCCGCCAAGCGATTACGAACCCCGACAACACCATCTCCGCCGTCAAGCGGCTCATCGGTCGGCGGTTCGACGACCGCGATGTCCAGAAGGCAACCAAGATCTCGCCCTACAAGATCGTCAATGCCGACAGCGGCGGCGACGCGTGGGTCGACATCCGCGGCAAGAAGTACAGCCCCGCGGAAGTCTCCGCCTTCGTGCTCCAGAAGATGAAGCAAACCGCCGAGGACTATCTCGGCGAGAAGGTCACCGAGGCGGTCATCACCGTGCCGGCCTACTTCAACGACAGCCAACGGCAAGCCACCAAGGATGCCGGCCGCATCGCCGGCTTGAACGTCTTGCGTATCATCAACGAGCCGACTGCTGCCTCGCTCGCCTACGGGCTTGATAAGAAGAAGGACGAGAAGATCGCCGTCTTCGATCTCGGCGGCGGCACCTTCGACATTTCGATCCTCGAGCTGGGCGAAGGCGTGTTCGAGGTCAAGTCGACCAACGGCGACACGTTCCTCGGCGGTGAGGACTTCGATCAGCGCATCATCGATTACCTCGCCGACGAATTCAAAAAAGATCAGGGCATCGACCTGCGCAAAGATCGCATGGCGCTGCAACGCCTCAAGGAAGCCGCCGAGAAGGCCAAGTGCGAACTGTCGACCTCGATGGAAACCGACATCAACCTGCCGTTCGTCACCGCCGATCAGAGCGGGCCGAAGCACCTCAACATCAAGCTCACCCGCTCCAAGCTCGAAGCGTTGTGCGTCGATCTACTCGATAAGCTCGATGGACCATGCGTCACCGCGATGCGCGATGCTGGGCTCAGCGCCAGCCAGATCGACGAAGTCGTTCTCGTCGGCGGTATGACCCGCATGCCGGCGGTGCAGGCGCACGTCAAGAAACTTTTTGGCAAGGAGCCGCACCGCGGTGTCAATCCCGACGAAGTGGTCGCCATCGGCGCTGCAATTCAAGCCGGTGTGCTCAAGGGTGAGGTGAAGGACGTTCTGCTGCTCGACGTGACGCCGCTGTCGCTCGGCATCGAAACCCTCGGTGGTGTGTTCACCAAGCTGATCGAGAAGAACACCACCATCCCGACCAAGAAGAGCCAAGTGTTCTCCACTGCGGCCGACAATCAGAGCGCGGTGACCATCCGGGTGTTCCAAGGCGAGCGCGAGATGGCCGCCAATAACAAGCTGCTCGGCCAGTTCGACCTCGTCGGCATTCCCCCGGCACCGCGCGGGGTGCCACAGGTCGAGGTGAGTTTCGACATCGACGCCAACGGCATCGTTCACGTCAACGCCAAGGATCTCGGCACCAACAAGGAACAATCGATCCGCATCACCGCCTCGAGCGGACTCAACGAGAGCGAGATCAAACAAATGGTGCGCGATGCCGAGGAGCACGCCGCCGAGGATCACAAGCGGCGTGAGACCGCGGAGGCGCGCAATCAGCTCGACAGCCTCGTGTATGCGACCGAGAAGTCGCTCAAGGATCACGGCGGCGAAGTCGATGCGGCGACGAAGACCGCCATCGAGCAGGCGCTCGAACATGCCAAGAAGACGCTCGAAGGCCAGGAGGCCGACGCGATGAAGGCGGCAGCCGAGCAACTGAGCACGGCGTCGCACAAGCTCGCCGAGGCCATGTACGCCAAGGCAGCGCATAACCACGACGCCGGCGGCGACGGGGCGAGCGCTGGCGGCGCCACCGAGGCAGGCGGCCCGCAGCAACCGAGCGGCAAGAAGGACGACGTCGTCGACGCCGATTTCGAAGAGGTGAAGTAGCCGACCGACACATACAGAGTACAAAGCCCTCCCTCGACTGCGAGGGGGGGCTTTTGTATTCTGAGCGAACGAGTTGAACTGAGGACCAGTGGCCAACAAGCGCGACTACTACGAGGTGCTCGGCGTCAGCCGTAGCGCGACCGACGACGAGATGAAGAAGGCGTACCGCAAACTCGCGCTCAAACATCACCCCGACCGCAATCCGGGCGACAAGGCCGCCGAAGACCGCTTCAAGGAAGCGTCGGAAGCCTATCAGGTGCTCAGCGACGGCGAGCGCCGCGCGCAATACGATCGCTTCGGCCATGCCGCCTTCGAGCAAGGCATGGGGGCCGGCGGCTTCGACTTCAGCGCCGCCGGTTTCGAGGACATCTTCGGCGATTTGTTCGGCGACTTCTTCGGCAACAGCCGCGGGCGCGGCCGTTCGCGCTCACGCCGCGGCGAAGATCTGCGCTACAACTTGGAAATCGCGTTCGAGGAAGCCGTCTTCGGAGCCGAGAAAACCATCACCGTGCCGCGTCTGGTCGCCTGCGAAACCTGTCACGGGCAAGGCACCAAGGACGGCAGCGCCCGCACTAGCTGCCCCGCGTGTCGCGGCAGCGGGCAGGTGCGCTTTCAACAAGGCTTCTTCACCATCGCCAAGACCTGCGGGCAGTGCAACGGGCAAGGCTCGATCATCAAAGATCCCTGCCGCCGCTGCGGCGGCTCCGGCGTCGCGCGCACGACCCAAACGCTCAGCGTCAAAATTCCCCCCGGCGTCGACAACGGCTCGCGACTCAAGCTGCGCGGCGAAGGCGAGGCCGGTGGCAATGGCGGACCGGCGGGCGATCTCTACGTCGTGCTCACCGTCGGCGAGCACGCGCTGTTCACCCGCCACGAGAATGAAATCGTCTGCGAAGTGCCGATCAGTTTTGTGCAAGCCGCCCTCGGCGCCGAGATCGAGGCGCCCACCCTCGAAGGCAAGGTCAAGATGAAGCTGGCGCCGGGCACGCAATCGGGCAGCATCTTTCGTCTCAAAGGCAAGGGCGTGCCCGACGTGCGCGGCTACGGCCGCGGCGACGAACTCGTGCGCGTCAACATCGAGACCCCGCGCAAACTCAACGCCCGCCAGCGCGAGCTGCTCGAAGAGTTCGCCAAGCTCAGCGGCGAGGAAGTGCAGCCGATGACCAAGGGGTTCCTCGACAAGGTCAAGGAGATCTTCGACTAACCGTGCGGAGCAGCATGGGCGCAGCGCGAGACATGATCCGCCGCCAGCACGGACCGCCGACCCGCCCGCTTTTGCTGCTGTGCGCGCTGCTCTTCGTTGCGTGCGCCACCGAGCCCGCGCCGCCACCGGCGCCGCCTAGTGTGTTCTCCCGCGCGGAGAACGCGTTTCAACGCGCCGACTACGAGCGCGCCATCGAAGCGTACCGAGCCTTCCTGCAACACCCCACCGACGATGACTACCTGCCGCGCGCCTGGTACAAGATCGCGCTCAGCCAGTACCGACTGAAGGAGTATCGCGCGGCGCTCGCCACGCTGAACGAACTCGCCGCTCGCTTTCCGAAAGACAATTGGCCGCAAGTCTCAACCTTGCGTGGCGATGTTCACCTCGCGCTCGGCAACACCGTGAGCGCTTTGCAAGCCTGGGCGGAATCGTGGCGTCTCGCCAGCAATGCCGATCGGCCCGCGATCCGCGCTCGCTGCGATCGGGTGATCGACACGATGAGCGAAGAGGAGCGCGTACACGCCAAAGAAATCATCCGCGACGCTCCCATTCGAGCCTGGCTCGACCGCACGCCCGCAGCGCTCGCGGCGACGGCGCCTCCCCCCACGCCAAGCAGTGACGCCACCGCCGCTGCCGACAGCGGCCTCGGCTCGCAACACATCGCCGCGTTGTTGCCGCTCAGCGGTCCGTCGCGCGCTTTCGGCGAGCGGGCGCTGCAAGGAATCCAACTCGGACTCGGTATCGCGCGCGATCAGTTGGTCGTGCAGGACACCGGCGCCGACTCCGATACAGCTCGCACAGCGTTCACCGAAGTGGCCGGTCGCAGCGACGTCATCGCCGTTATCGGCCCGCTGCGCAGTGAAGCGGCTGCCGTGATTGCGCCGCTCGCCGAAGACGCGCACCTGCCGCTCCTGCTGCTCGCGCAACGCGAGGGACTCGCGGGCCGTTACGTGTTTCCGACGATGATGACCCGAAGCCAGCAGGCCGATGTGCTCGCGCGCGAAGCCCGTCGGCAGAAGTGGTTGCACGTGGGTGTCCTCGCGCCGGATGACGGCTACGGCCACGCGTTCACCGACAAGTTCCGCAACGCGTTTGAGCGCGCTGGCGGGCGTGTGACCTGGGCCGACACGTACGACCCGAAGCGCCGCGAGATCTCGGCGCAGCTAGTGCGCGCGCGCGAGCGCCACGAGCAGAACGCCCTCGACGCCGTCTTCGTGCCCGACACCGCCGAGGCGGCAGTGATCGTCGGCGCAACTCTGCGCGAGGCGTTGCCGGGTGTTGGTCTGATGGGAGCGAACGACTGGAACGATCCCGCCGCGTTGAGCCACGTCGGTGCGGCGCTCGACGGCGCGATCTTCGTGACCGGTTTTTTTGCCGACAGCGCGCGGCCGGCCACGCACAACTTCGTCGACGCGTTCCACCAAGCCTATGGCAGCGCGCCCGACGTGCTAGCGGCGCTCGCGTACGACGCCGGCGCCGTGGTGCGTGAGATGCTGCGTGAGGTTGTGCAACAAGCCGCAGCAACGCGCGACGCCGTCGCCGACGCTTTGCACCACAGTCGCCGCGTTATCGGCGCGACCGGCGATATCGAACTCACCGACGATGGCATCAAGCGCGATCTGTTCGTGGTGCGCATCGCCGGCGGCAAGCTGCAAGAGGTCGCTCCCTGATGGCCCGCACGCAGACGCTGGCCACACTCGGCGAGTTCGGTTTTCTCGATCGGTTGCTACCGACGCTTGGGCGCAACCGTGAGGTGCTGGTCGGCGCCGGCGACGACTGCGCGGTCGTCCGCTGCGGCAATCGCCGCCTGCTCATCACTACCGATGCGTTGGTGGAAGGCGTTCACTTCAAGTCCGAATGGCTCAGCCTGCGGCAACTCGGGCGGCGCAGCTTGCTGGTGAACCTCAGCGACATCGCCGCGATGGGCGGACGACCGACGTTCTGCGTCATCAGCGTCGGCGTGCCGGCGAGCTATCCCGCCGCTAACCTGTTCGCCGTTCACGATGGCATCAAGTCGGCCGCACGGGCGACTAGCGTGGCGATCGTCGGCGGCAACATCACGCGAGCGAAGGAACTGTTCATCTCGATCACGTTGCTCGGCGAGTGCGGCCCAAATTATCTCACCCGCAGTGGGGCGCGCGATGGCGACGAGCTCTGGGTCACCGGAACCGTCGGCGATGCCGCGCTCGGAGTGCGGCAGCTCGAACGCGGCGTGCGGCGCGGCCCCGCCGTGCAACGCTATCGTGAGCCGCAGCCGCGGCTCGCCGCCGGGCGACTACTCGCCGAACACAAGGTCGCCACCGCCCTGATCGACATCAGCGATGGCCTGCTGCAGGACCTCGGGCATCTCGCCGCAGCCAGTGGCGTCGGCGCGGTCATCGAAGTCGACGCATTGCCGTACTCGCCGGCGCTGCGCCGACTGCCGGCCGCCGATGCGCTCGCGCTTGCGCTGCGCGGAGGCGACGATTACGAGTTGCTGTGTGCGGTCCCCCATCGTCGTGTGCCGGCACTGCAACGCATCGCCAAACGCTTGGGGTGCCGCATCACCCGCATCGGCCGTTGCGTACCCAAACGCGCTGGGATTCAACTGATCGGCGCCGGCCGCGAAGTTCGCGTTGCGGCTGGCGGTGGATGGGATCATTTCGTGAATCGTGAGTCGTGACTCGGGCGGAAGAGAAATATTGCGATGCACCCTGATCGTCTTCGTGAATTGCTCGAACTGGTGCGCAGCGGCGGGGTCACGCCGGAGCAGGCCATGGAGCGGCTCAAGGCGATGCCGTTCGAGGACCTCGGCTTCGCCAAGGTCGATCATCATCGCGCGCTGCGCAAGGGACTTCCCGAAGTGATCTTCGGCGCCGGCAAAACCGCGGCACAGATCATCGAGATTGCCCAGCGGCTCAGCGACGGCGCACAAAACGTGCTGATCACGCGGCTCGAACCGACGATGGCAGCCGACGTGTGCGCGGCGTTGCCGGCCGCGCGCTACAACCCGCATGCGCGCATCGCGTCACTGGTCCACCGTCCGATCGAAGTGCGCGGACGCGGCACCATCCTCATTGTATGTGCCGGCACGTCGGACTTGCCGGTGGCGGAAGAAGCGGCGCAGACGGCGGAGCTGCTCGGCAACCGCGTCGAGCGACTGCACGACGTCGGCGTCGCCGGCATTCATCGCTTGCTGGCGCATCACGAGTTGCTGCAACAAGCCGGTGTCGTCATCGTCGTCGCTGGTATGGAGGGGGCGCTGCCCAGCGTCGTCGGCGGCCTCGTCGCTGTGCCGGTGATCGCGGTGCCGACCAGCGTCGGCTACGGCGCCAGCTTCGGCGGCCTGGCCGCGCTGCTCGCCATGCTCAACTCCTGCTCCGCTGGCATCACGGTGGTGAACATCGACAACGGCTTCGGTGCCGCGGTCGCCGCGAGTTTGATCAACCGCGCTACGGTCGACAGCGGCGAGTGAGCGGCTCTTAAGTCCAAGGTTCCTTCTTTTGGTAGGGACAGGCCTCCGTGCCTGTCCAGCGGACCGAGAGGTCCGCCACGATGTCACGCGTCGGTCTTCGGTTTGTTTGCCGATTCGCGTTCGTCCACGGCGAGTTCGAAGCGAGTCAGCAACTCCACGTACCCCGCCGGCAGCCCGTGCTCCTTCGCACCCTCTAGAATCAGCCCCATATAGCGCGGCGACGGCTTGCGGCCCGGTTGCGTCAGCGATGACTGATAGGCGAACGCTTCGATCACGTCGCCGCTCTCTGCGAGTACCGGAACCGTGATGCGCTGGTACAGACCGCGGTGGACGCCCTCGGTGCGATCGAGCCGATCACACTCGGCCGCCGCGAGCAGATACAGCGCGCCACAGGTGCGCGCGCCCATCTCGACTTCGATATTCGCCACGCCCCGCTCGCCCGGACCGACGGGGATGTTGAAACACAAGCGATAGCCGTCCAGCCAACCCCAGCGCACCGCCAACGGCTGCATCTTCCGCTGCTCGACGAAAATCGAGCGGTGCAAGTTGCTGCCGTATGCAAAGTACCAGTGGGTCGCTGTCGCCATGGTGGGTTGCCGCTGCATGAACTGCTTGTGACATCAGCGCAGCCGACATAATAGAGGGGTCGTCCAACGTCGCTTGAAGTGACCGGGAGGCAATCGATGGATCCACTGAAAGCGTTTCGACGGTTCGTGTTTTTCGCTGGCGTGTACGATGCCCTGCTCGGCGTCGCGATCTTCACCGGCTGGTCGACGGTGCAACGCATCGTGCTCTCCGCAGACACGCTGGCGCGCCTCACCACGACCGACACGGGGTTTCTCTATTTCCTCGTGTGCTTCATGGCGTCGGAGTTGGTCGTCATCGGTATCTGGTTGATGCTGGCCGCCCGCTCGCTGGCGAGCGCGCCGCGGATGGCGCTGGCGCTGGTCGCCGGCAACGCGGTTGGGCGCGCGTTTCTGATCGTGCCCATGGTCGTCACCGGCATCGGCTGGTTCGTGTTCGGCGGCATCCTCGCTGATTTCGCCATCGTCGCGGGCTATGTCGTGTTCGCCTTCCGCGCGCGCAGCGAATTGGCCCGCTTGCTGGCGGCGTGATCACCCACAAGCTCAATCCAGGAGGAACATGATGACGCAGGGACCCGTTTCCAAAGCCGTCCTGATCACCGGCTGTTCAACCGGGATTGGCCGCGCGACCGCGGAGCATCTCGCTGGCAACGGCTGGACCGTTTTCGCCAGCGCGCGCAAGCTCGACGCGATCGCCGACCTCGCCGCGAAAGGGTGCAAGCTGCTCGCGCTCGATGTCTGCGACGAGACGTCGATGCGCAGCGCCGTCGACACGATCGAGAAAGCCGAAGGCGCCGTCGGTGTGCTGATCAACAACGCCGGCTACGGGCAAGAAGGTCCGGTTGAGGAAGTCACGATGGGCGAAGTGCGGCGGCAGTTCGAAACCAACGTGTTCGGGCTTACGCGTCTCACGCAACTGGTGCTGCCCGGCATGCGCCGCCAAGGGTGGGGCAAGATCGTCAACCTCAGCTCGATCGGCGGCAAGCTGACGTTTCCCGGCGGCGGCTTCTATCACGCGACCAAGCACGCGGTAGAAGCGCTCAGCGACGCGCTGCGCTTCGAAGTGAAGCCGTTCGGTATCGATGTCGTCGTGATCGAGCCGGGTCCGATCAAGACGCGTTTCGGCGACACCGCGATCCACAGCATCGGCGCCGCCACGGAGAGCCAGTCGCCGTACGCGGCGTTCAACAAACTCGTCGCGCAACGCATCAACGAAGCCTACGAAGGGCCGATGGCGATGATGGCGGCGGGTCCCGAAGCCGTCGCGAAGGTGATCGCTAAGGCTATAACCGCCAGCCGGCCGAAGACGCGCTATCCGGTGACGTTCGCCGCGCACTTCATCCTGGCTCTGCGCCGCTGGCTACCCGACCGCGCCTTCGACGCGTTCCTGTCGACCCAGTTCACGCCGCGATAGGTCGCGCTGACTACCATTTGCCGTGGGGGAAGTCGGTAGTTCCGGAGAAGCGAGGAAGGCACAGAAGCGATTCTCGATGACACCAACGCGGACTGCAGAGACGCAAGAAGCGGGGTTCGAGTCCATCCGGAATGTGATGATGAAGGAGGCCCGTCTTCGGGCCGCCGATCTTTCGGCCGTCCCGATCACACCGGGGTTATATGTCATCTGGTTTCATGGCTCCGAGGAAGTGTGCCTGAAAGTTGGAATCGCGGGACCGCGTCGCCGAGATGGCTTACGCGGTCGACTCAAGCTGCACTTCGCGAGCAATCCCAGCAACAGCGTCCTGGCGAGGCACATGATCGCCGATGCGACACCGGCATGGGCAGCGCGCTACGACTTTCGCGTTCGAGCCGACCGCAGGGTGTTCCTCAACACGAGGTGCTCCTTTGCAGCGCTCGAACTCACTGGCACGACTGAGTTGTCGCTTCGAGCATTGGAACGTCGCTTCGAGGCCGCATTCCGGCCACGCTACATCGGTCGAGTCGGCGAGCCATACGACTCGTGAGTTACAACGATCCGCAAAGGACACGGGCATGTGGATCCAGGAGTTCCTCACACTTTTTCCCAACGCGACCGAGCAAGTCACTGGGAAACGACAGGACCTCGGTGGTATCGAACGCCAACTGGTGCGCGCCCGGAACACGCTTGAGGTAACGAGCGCTGACTTACGCGTGGTCGAGGAAAGCAACGATTGGGCGTATGCCAAGTGGTGGCCGCCCCTCAGTAGCGGGCTGCAGGGCAGCTTCAAGCTTCCGGAAAACTTGGGGCAGCGTCGAAGTCGAAGAGAGGCGGTGCAGGTACTCTACGAGAAGGTCCGAGACATCGAAGTTGCCTCGGTGATTCTTCGCTTTGTCTGCCCGCGGTATTTTGGAATCATTTCACCCCCTGTCATGCACCTTCTCAACTTAACCCCCAAGGAGAGCATCGAAACCTACTTGACGTACACGGAGATTCTTCAAACGCTGGCTGATCACTATCGCATGGAGCGGGTCGCGGATATCGACATGGCGTTGTGGACAGCCGCGCAACTGTACATCTCTCCGCTCTACGCGGAACTCACGAAGCAAATGAACGGCGATGCATTCTTCCAAGAGACCCGCCTGCGCAACCTTGTGGCCAATCTTCGGCTCGAATCGGGCGTATCCGACCGGTTGCTGTTCGCAAAGGTCTTACTCGACCACGAACATGTCATCGCTGGGGTAATCGCAGCGCGCGCCTTCGAAGATCTGTGTCGGAAGATCGCAATACGCCTAACCATCCCGGATTCGAAATTTGGATACGATCTCGTCCGAAAGATCGAATCGCCTCGAAACCTGCGTGCGCTCGGAATCACGCGCGGTGATGTCTCGGAGCCATTTCGACTGAGAAACGACGCGGTCCACGGGGACATCTCGCATCGTGAAGCCCGTCAGCTCGTGGAGCTGGTCGAACGACTGCACGTCGCAGTCTCGCACTGAACGACGCTGTGGGTTGATCCGTCCACCCGTTCGCGGGCGACGCATGCGTCGCCCCTACGGGGAGGAGACCTGGTGCCGATCGAGCCGGGGCGAGCATGGCGTTTGCCGCTCTCGCCCCCGGTGCTATCGTCGGCTCGTGCATGCGGTTCACGACGCGGTTCTCCGATTCATCGCGACCGACGGCGGCGACTTCGACGCATTGGCGCCGGCGGTCTTCGCGCACCAGTTCGAAACCATCGCGCCCTATCGGCGCTACTGCGAACGGCGCGGTGTCTCGCCGTCGTCTTTGCGTAGTTGGCGCGAGGTGCCACCGGTGCCGGTCGTGGCATTCAAGGAGACCGATCTGCACTGTGCCGAGCCCGAGCGAGTCTTCTTGACGACGGGCACGAGTCGCGGCGGCGAGAAACGCGGCCGCCACGGGCTGCCCGACCTCCGGCTGTATCGCGCGTCGGCCATCGCCGGGTTGCGCCGCTTCCTCTTCCCCGATGTCAATCGCACACCCATCGTCTCGCTGATTCCGTCGTGCGCGACAGCACCTGATTCCTCGCTATCCCAAATGATCGGATGGGCAATGGAGGAGTGCGGCGCACCCGGCAGCGCCTACGTCGCCTCGCCCGCCGGCATCGACTTCGCGGCGTGCATTGCCGCGTTGCGCGTGAGCGAACGCAGTGGCACGCCACTGTGCATCGTGACGACGACCGCCGCGCTGATTCACCTGCTCGACTATTGCACCACCCACGCGGTCACGTTTCGCTTGCCCCACGGTTGCCGTCTGATGGACACCGGCGGCACCAAGGGCACGCCGCGGCCACTCTCGCGCAAAGGCTTGCTGCAAGCGGCGTGGAACACGTTCGCGATTCCCGGCTACTTCTGCGTCAACGAGTACGGCATGGCGGAGCTGTCCTCACAGTTCTACGACAACGTCATCCGCAATCGTGTCGGTGGCCGGTTCGCGCGGCGCCAGCTGGTTGGGCCGCCGTGGACACGCGTGCGCGTGCTCGATCCCGCGACACTTGCGGAGGTGCCGCCCGGCGAGCAAGGACTGCTATGTCTATACGACCTCGCCAACGCCGGCACCGCGTTCGCCGTGTTGACGGAAGATCTCGGTCACACTGTTAGCGACGGCTTCGCGGTTGACGGCCGCATCGGCGGCGCCGAGGCCCGCGGCTGTTCGCTCAGCGCGGCCGAGTGGCAGGTCCCGGCGTAACACTATGCTCACCGCCGCTGACGTCGAGCGAATCGCCGCAGACTTGATCACGGCGCGTGAACGCATCCTGCGCCCGCGACCGACGGCGCAGGTGCTGGCCGCACTCAGCGAACTCGTCGACCGATGGCTGCAACCCGAATCGCCCTGGCGACAGCGCGCCGAAGCTGAGTTGCCCGCCGCAACCGGGTTCTCGGCAGCCATGGTACGACATGGCTTGCCGCTGATGCTCGAACCGTTACGCAGTAGCGCAATCGGTCGGCTCCTCGACGCCGAGTTGGGCTCGCGTGATCGCGCCTGCGGCCCGCCGCTGCTGCTGCATGTGCTCGCCGGCAACCTGCCGGGGTTGGCGGCGATCCCGATCGCGCTCTCGCTCGCCGTCAAATCGGCCGTGATGGTGAAGGCCGGAAGCGGCGACCGCGTGTTCCCGTCGCTGTTCATCGAGTCGCTCGCGGCCGTCGACACCGAGTTGGCGCAGTGTGCTGCGGCGCTCTACTGGCCGGGTGGCCGGCTCGATCCCGAAGCCGCGGCGTTTCGTGCGGCCAATGTGGTGGTCGCCTCGGGCAACGACGTGACCATCGCCGATATTGCGCGCCGAGTGCCGGGGCGGTTCATCGGCCACGGTCACCGCATCAGCTTCGCGGCAATCACGCGAGAAGCGTTGCGCGATGCGGAGGTTGTCGCGGCCCGACTCGCCGACGATGTCGCGCTGTGGGATCAACTCGGTTGTCTGTCGCCACAGCTCGCCTACGTGGAACGCGGCGGTGCGATCTCCGTCGAACAATTTGCCGACACCCTTGGCCGCGCGCTCGATCGACTCGCCGACGAGTTGCCGTTGCGCCAACTGAGTCGCGCCGAGCAGGCCGCCTTGCAGCGCTTCCGTCAGGAAGCCGAGTGGCGCAGTGTGCGCGGCGAGGAGGTCACGTTGTTCGCATCGCCAAGCGGTGTCAGTTGGACCGTCGTGTACGACACCGCACCCGTGTTCGTTCCGACGCCGCTCAATCGGACCGTCTGGGTGAAGCCGCTGGATGCGCTCGCGGAGCTGGCGACGATCCTCGCACCCGTACGCCCGTACCTCGAAGCGGCAGGCATCGCGGCACCGCCGAACCGCCAGGGCGATCTGGAGACGTGGCTCACCCAGACTGGCGTGCATCGCGTGTGTTCTCTCGGCCAAATGCAGCGACCGGACTTGAGCTGGCGGCAAGGCGGGCGGCCACGAGTGTCGGAATGGATCGTGAGGCCGTGATACGTGACGCGTGACATGAGATGAGCGACGAGTACGACGACCAACTGCGCGCGGCCTTTCTCCGCTACGTGTGCCAAACTTCGCCCGACCCGCTCGGCATCGTTGTCGAGCGCGCGCGTGGGGCGACGGTGTGGGACACGCATGGGCGCGCGTATCTCGATCTGCTTTCCGGCATCGGCGTGGCCAACGTCGGCCACTGCCATCCCGACGTCGTGCGCGCCGTGCAAGAGCAAGCCGCGCGCTATCTACACGTGATGGTGTACGGCGAGGCGATCGAGGCGCCGCAAGTCGAGTTGGCGCGCCGGCTCGCCACGCTCACACCCGGTGATCTCGACGTGACCTACTTCACCAACAGCGGCGCCGAAGCGGTCGAAGGCGCGCTCAAGACCGCGCGCAAGTTCACCGGCCGCACCGGCTTCGTCGCCTTTCACGGCAGCTTTCACGGCGATACCTTCGGAGCGCTCTCGGTCGGCGGCAATCCGCTCTACCGCCAGCCGTTCGAGCCGCTGCTCAGCGGCGTGCGCTTTCTCGCCTTCGATGACGAAGCGGCGTTGAGCGCCACCGACGAGTCGATTGCTGCCGTCATCGTCGAGCCGATCCAGGGCGAAGGCGGCGTGCGGATTCCGCACGATACCTTCCTCCCCGCGCTGCGCCGGCGTTGCAGCGAGGTCGGCGCGCTGCTGATCGTCGACGAAGTCATCACCGGCTTCGGCCGCACAGGACAACTGTTCGCCTGCGAGCACTGGGGCGTCATTCCCGATCTGCTCGTGCTGGCGAAGGCACTCGGCGGCGGCATGCCGCTCGGCGCATTCATCGGCCGACGCGAGATCATGGCCACGCTCTCGCGCGATCCGCCGCTGGCGCACGTGACAACCTTCGGCGGCCATCCGGTGTCCTGCGCCGCCGGCCTTGCCGCACTGAACGTGCTCACGCGCGACAATCTTTCTGAGCGCGCGGCTGTGCTCGGCGAGCAATGGCGCACGCGATTGTCGTCGCTCATCGGTGACAGACTGTGCGCCGTGCGCGGCAAGGGCCTGCTGATCGGCTTGGAATTCCGTGACGCCGAGACGACGCAACGCATCGCGCGCGTGTGTTTCGCGCGCGGCCTGATCGTGAATTGGACGTTGCACCGCGATACGGTCATTCGCCTCGCGCCGCCGTTGATCTTGACCGACGACGAATCTGAACAGGCACTAGAGCGGTTGATCGGGGCGATGGAAGCCTCGGCTAAGCAGAGCCTGTAGCCGTGATTCCTTCGCGCGACCGGCTGCGCGCAAGAGGGAACCCCTCGAGTAGCAGTCTTTCGATACGAAGCCTTCGGCTTCTACTCAAGACTGCTACTCGGGGAAGCGGGTGTTTCTCTCACCATTGGCAAACGGGTGCGATGGCAAATCCACGATCCGCGACTCCGCACTCCGCATTCCGCACTCCGCAATCCTCAATCCGCAATCGAGAGTTCTCCATTCCGCATTGCAAGCGCTCCTGCTATACGCCCGCCATGCGCGCGCTCGTGTTTGAGAACAGTCTGCCTCGGCTTGCGGTCACCCGGATGCTCGCGACACTTTCGGCGCGCGCCTATGTCGGGCCGCTAGCGCCGATGACGTTGAAGGAGATTCCCGATCCGCAATTTCCGGCGCCCGATTGGGTGACGATTCGGACCAATCTGTGCGGTTTGTGCGGCAGCGATTACAAACAGGTCTTTCTGAAGGGCCGGCTCGACAATCCGATGACCGCGCTGGTTTCCTTCCCGCAAGTGCTCGGGCACGAAGTGGTCGGTGTGATCGAGGCGGTCGGGCCGGCGGTGACGACCCGCAAGGTCGGCGAGCGGGTCGTGCTGAACCCGTGGCTGTCGTGCGCGCCGCGGGGGATCACGCCGCCGTGCGCCTGGTGCGCGCGCGGCGAGTACGCACAGTGCGAGAACTTCGCCCGCGGCACGATCGACGTTGGCATTCACACCGGCAACAGCCGGCACGCCACCGGTGGTTTCGCGCCGTTGGTGCCGGCGCACGTGTCGCAGTGCATTCCGATTCCCGACGACATTCCCGATCACGCCGCGGTGCTGGCCGATCCGTTTTCGGTCTCGCTGCACGCCATCCTGCATCAGCCGCCCGTAGACGGTGGAAGCGCGCTGGTCTACGGCTGCGGGACGCTCGGGTTGCTCGCCATCGCGATCCTGCGCGCCCTCCACCCCACCGTCCGCATCTGCGCCGTCGCGCGCTTCGACCATCAGGCGGAACTGGCGCGACAGTTTGGCGCGGAGCGCGTGTTCATGTGGCGGCCGACCACTGAGATCATCGCGGGCGTGAGCGAGTTCACTGGCGCAGAAGTGCAACCACCATGGCATGGGCAAGCGATGCTCAACGGCGGCGTTGATGTCATCTACGATTCGGTGGCGTCGGCCGAAGCGCTCGAAGTCGGCGTGCGGGTGACGCGGCCGCGCGGCAAGATCGTCGTCACCGGCGTCGAGATGCCCAAGCAGTTCGAGTGGACTCCGCTCTACTTCAAGGAACTCGCCATCGTCGGTTCCAACGCGTTTGCGATCGAGGAGTACGGCGGTCGCCGCCTCCACGCGATGGAGTGGTACTTCGAATTCATCCGCACGCGGCGCCTCGACGTCACGCCGATCATCACTCACCGCTACCAACTCAATGACTACAAGACCGCCTTCATGTCGTGTTGGGATCAGGGCAAAGCGCGCGCGGTGAAGGTGCTGTTCGAGTACGGGCGGTAGCGGTGACCGTTGCGCACTGCGCGCGCGGGGCGATCCTGAGTGTGCTGTTTGCGTTCGGGGTTGCAGCGGCGAGCGCTCCTGAAATCGAGCACTCCGGCGTACAGGGCGTCGCCGTCGTGGATGCTGGCGGTGTACCCGACAGCGCGCGCCTGCGCACTGGCGATCCGATCATCATACCGCGCATGCCGCGCGTGCCAGCGATGCACCGATCGGCGCCATTCGTCGTCGCACCGCCAGCACGCGCTGCAATCGCCGCATCACCACAACCCAAGGCGCCGCCGCTGGCGGCGAACTTTGCCGGTATTCCCTATACTGGCTTCTTTCCCCCTGATCCGATCATCGCCGCGGGACCGACACACCTGGTCGCGGTGGTGAACGGCGGCATCGCCTTGTTTGCAAAGAACGGCACCAAGACGCAACAACGCGCGCTCGATGACTTTCACAACGGCGCGCGCTCGAGCGACGGCTTCACTTACGATCCGAAGATCATCTACGACCCGCACGGCGGCCGCTTCATCGTGATCACGCTCGACGGTCAGTCGAGCCCCGACTCGTGGCTCCGTATTGCGGTCTCCAAGTCGAGTACGCCGGGGAACTTGAGCGTCGGACCGAGCGCGTCACAAGACTGGTGGGGTTATACCATCGATGCCGACAAGGACGGCGGTGTGCAGACGAACGACAACTGGGCCGACTTCCCCGGCCTCGGCGTCGATCAGTTCAACGTCTACGTCACGACCAACATGTTTTCGAACGCCGGTGACTTCGAATACGCGAAGGTGTGGGTCATCGCCAAGGCGAGCCTCTATGCGGGCAATCCGATCGCTCCGCTCGAGTTTGGCGCGCCACCCGCGGCACCCTTGGGCAACCCCGTCACCGGCTTGGCCGACTTCACCATCGCACCGGAGATCAATTTCGACGCAACCAGCGAACACATGTTGGCCACCAACGCGCTCGACTCGGACGGCAACGGTTATCTCACCCTGTGGACGGTGAACAATCCCGCCACCATGCCGACGCTTGTGAGCGTTAATCTCACGGTGACGGGATGGAACGACGCCAACGTTCCGCAATGCCCCCAAAAGGGGGGCGGCGTGCCACTCGATGACGGCGACACACGTGTGCTGCACGCGGTCGAGCGCAACGGCAGTCTGTGGGCGACACACACGCAGTCGAGCGTGGACGGGGCGCGCGCCGAAGCGCGCTGGTACGAGCTCGATCCGGCGACGCCAGCGGTGCGGCAACTCGGCACCGTCGGCGACCCGACGCGGTGCTACTTCTACCCGGCGATTCAGCCCGATGCGCACGGCAACGTCTGCCTGGTGATGAGCGGCGTCGATGGATCGATCTTCGGCTCGGCGTTCTACACCGGGCGTGCGGCCTCGGATCCGCCGGGCACGATGCAACCCGTGGGGTTTCTGCAAGCGGGCCTGTCGAACTACGTTGTCACCGCTGAAGGCAGCAACCGCTGGGGCGACTTCGGCGGCATCGCCGCCGATCCCGTCACCGACGACATCTGGATGTTCCACGAATACGCAGCGAAGACTTCGGACCAGTGGAGCACGTGGATCGGCCGCAAGCAGGCGCCTACCGGCGTGCCCACGAATGGAGTGTCTCCGACGGCAACGCCAACGATCATCGCTTCCCCCACTGCGACGGCTTCCCCCACTGCGACGGCTTCCTCCACTGCGACGGCTTCCTCCACTGCGACGGCTTCGGCCACGGCGACGGTCTCGCCTACTCGCAGCCCGAGCGTGACGCAGACGACGAGCGCGCCGCCAACACCCACGACATCGGCCACGGCCACCGTTTCACCGACTCGCAGCCCGAGCGCGACGCAGACGGCAAGCGCAACACCGACGGCCACCGCTTCGGCGACTGCGACCGTTTCGCCCACTCGCAGTCCGAGCGCAACGCCGACGCCCACCGCTTCAGCGACTGCGACCGTTTCACCCACTCGCAGCCCGAGCATAACGCGGACGACGAGCGCAACATCAACATCGACGCTTACGATCACCGCCACAATCACCATCGTCGGGATGAACACGCCCACGACGACCCCGACCGCCACCTCGTCAGCGACGATTGCCGCGAGCACGACACAAACGCCGACTGGACCGCGCGGCGACGTGAATTGCGACGGCTACGTATCGGTCGCCGATGTGGTCGCGCTGCAGCCCCTCATCCCTCCCAACGACGTCGGCCCGTGCGGACGCGGCGATGTCAACGGCGACGATGTCGTGAACGGTGTAGATACCGGTGCGGCGATTGGGAGGATCTTTGCACCGACACCATGACTGGTAGTGTCAACCCGCTACCGGGCGCCTTGCGCGCATCACGAGCAGCACGGTCGCTCCTACTAGTCCCCAGCCGAAGACGTGCCCGATGCGGGTGAAGACCGACATGATCTTCAACGGGTGGACCGAGGCGACGAGCGCGTCGGCAGTGAAGATCGGCAATTCGCCGACGACGCGGCCGAGCGGATCGATGACGCTGGTGACGCCGCTGTTATTCACGCGCAGCAGGTAGCGCCGGTTTTCGATCGCGCGCCACAGCGCGATGGCTTGATGATCGTAGGGCGCAGCCGACTCGCCGTACCACGCGTCGTTCGCCATCGCGACGAGGACCTCGGCGCCGGCTTGAGTCATGGCCCGGGGAATCGCCGTGACCAGGTCTTCAAAGCAAATCAGCGGACCGATTTGACCGACGTTCGGCACGGTGAACGTGTGGGTCTCGCGCCCGGGCGTGAAACCGCCGGTCTGCGGACTCAACCGCTTGATCGCCGGGAACAGCGACGCGAACGGGATGTATTCGCCGAACGGCATCAGGATCTGCTTGTCGTAGCGATTGAGCAGGGCGCCGGAGCGATCGATGAGGAAGGCGCTGTTGTACTCGTCGGCTTCGCGCGGGCCGGTTCGGTGATACGCCAACCCTCCGTAGATGAGCTGCGTCGTCAACCCGGGAAACGGAAGGTCGCTGTCTGCCAATGACGTTGTTTCTGTCGGCAGCCATTCTTGCACCACGGTTTCCGGCCAGATCGCGAGCGCGACGCGATCCTGCAGCGACGCGGTGAGCTGACGGTAGCGCTCGACGTTGATCTCGAAGTAGGCCTGACTCTTCTTCTCCTTGATGCCGACGTTGCCCTGCACCAACGCGATCGACACCGGCGGCACCGCCCGCATCGTCGTTTCCACGCTGGCGATGCGAGCCAGCCCGTAAACATACACGCTTGCGATCACGACACCGACGGTGGCCAGCGAAGCGATTCGTCGCCGGCTTGTCGTCACCAGTTGCGCGACGGCGGCGCTGGCCCACACCACCACCAGGCTCAGTCCGAACGGGCCGGTGAGATCGCCGATCTGAATCAACGGGACGACGAGGTTTTGCGTGTGCGCCATCCGCCACGGGAACAAATTGGGGTAGAGAAATTCGATGCTGGTCCACAGCATCGCCGGCGCCAGCGCGAGCGGACCCCAACCGGTGCGCGTGAAGGCGAGGCCGAAGAGCACGAACTGCAGCGACGAGGCCGCCGCGAGAACGGCGAAGACGAGCACGGCGATCGCGTACGGGAAGCCACCGAACACTCTGATCGTATAGATCAGCCAATAGAAGCCGATGACGTTGGTGACCATGCCGGCGATCGCGGCGATGATGATTGTCTCGCGTCGGTCGCGTGCACGGCTGAGCGCCCACAGCAGCGGTGCGAACGCGATCCACGCGAACAGATGCAGATGGAAATTGAGAAACGTCGCGCCAATGAGGGCGCCGGTTGTCGCCGCGGCGACCGCGTGCGGCCAGGCGACCGCCCAGCGCAAGGGAATCGCCGCACCAATAGCGGTCGGTACCGCGAGCGCGTCAGTGCGCGGCGGCCGAGTGCGTGAGCGGCTCATCGAGCCCATTGAGCGCAACGAGCGCAACAAGCGATGGACTCGTCGATCGACGAGTCAATGAGCCAATGACTCACGCGCCGATCAACGATTCTTGAGGTTGAAGGCTTGCGGGCCCTTCTCGCCCTGCTTGACCTGGAATTCGACCGAATCACCTTCACGCAGATCGTCGAAGTTCACCTTCGGCGCCAGCCGCGAGCGATGGAAGAACACCTCATCGCCGTCGTCGGGAGTGATGAATCCGAAGCCCTTGTCCTTGATGATTTTCTTGATGGTCCCGAACATGATGCCTCCTCACTTGTGTCGCGGTGATCAGCCGCGTGCCTCGGACAGATCGGACCGATCAGACTGATTGGATTGCCTCAGCGCCCCGCCGGAGCGCCTGCCGATCGGCCGCCACGGCCGTTGCGGGCGCGACGACGATCCGGCCCCGCCGGCGCGTGCGCCGTCGGTCGCGGCACGTGCCGCCGCGGATCGTGCGATGGCGGCACCGGCTTGACCAACATGTCGTCCTCGACATGCGCGAACGGAATCTTGAATCCGGTGAAATGCTCGATCGGCTCGAGCGCCATCACGTATTCCTCGCACGCCAAACTGATTGCCTTGCCCGACGCACCCGCGCGCGCGGTGCGGCCGACGCGGTGAACGTAATCTTCGGGGTCCTGCGGCAGGTCGTAATTGATGACGTGGCTGACCGCCTCGATATGCAGCCCGCGCGAGGCGACATCGGTGGCGACCAGGATCGGCAGGGCGCCGCTCTTGAAGTCGTGCACCAACTTCAGCCGGACACGCTGATCGACATCGCCGCTGAGAATGCGCGCGTTGTGCCCGTTGTCGGCGAGCCGGCGCGCCAGCCACTCACCCTCGCGCTTGGTGTTGATGAAGATCATCGTCCGCGTTGGTTGCTCACGTTGGAGGAGGCCGAGCAGCAACGGCAGCTTCTCGCGTTTGCCGACGTGATAGAGCATGTGCTCGACGTTTTCCGCAGTGAGCTGCTCGGGCGAGATCGAAACCTTCACCGGATCGTTCATGTGCTCGTAGGCGAGCTCCATGACGTCGAAGCTCAGCGTCGCTGAGAAGAGCATGGATTGCCGCTTGTTGTATGGCGGCAGGCGGCGCAGCATGTAACGCAGATCGGCGATGAAGCCCATATCGAACATACGATCGGCTTCGTCGATCACCAGCACCTCGACGTTGCGAAGCGTGTAGACGTGCTGCTTGAAGTAGTCGATCAAGCGGCCGGGGGTGCCGACCAAGATGTCGCAGCCATCGCGCAGGATCTCGCGCTGCTTCTGGTAGTCGACGCCGCCGTAGACCGCGTGCATGCTCAACCCGGTGAAGGCACCGAGCCCTTCCGCGTCGTGGAGGATTTGCACAACCAGTTCGCGGGTCGGCGCGATGATCAGTGCGCGCGGCGCGTTGCCGGGGTTCTGCTCCTCGTGCCCCCCCTCGTCGTGCGATCCTTCACCCCGATGGCGACGACGCTTGAGCAGTCGCGCAAAGATGGTGATCAGGAACGCGGCGGTCTTACCCGTGCCGGTCTGCGCCTGGCCGGCAACATCCTTTCCGGCGAGCGCGAGGGGCAGGGTTTTCTCCTGAATCGGAGTGCAAGTGGTAAAGCCAATAGCGTCGATCCCTTGCAGGACCGGCGCAGGCAGGTGCAGCGAATGAAAATCCACAGGTTCCTTTGCTGACGCGCGGAGGGCCTTCAGGCCGGAGCGTTCTGGTTCACGTTGCGGTGGAGTCTACCCGGATAGGCCCGCTGGCACAAGCGAACCGGGGGCACCCGAAGGGCTACGGATTAGCCGGCCTTCGCCATCGCTTCCAGGAGTTCGTCGGCGCTGGTGTAGCCGACCATGCGGCCGACTTCATTGCCGAGGGCGTCGAACACCAACACGGTGGGCACGCCACGCACCTGAAACTGTTCGAGCAGCTTGGTGGCGGGCTCGCTCTCCTCGGTGATGTCGGCCTTGACCATCTCGAAGCGGGTTGCGGCGCGCACGACTTTGGGATCGATGAAGGTCGTGCGCAACATCTCGACGCACGGGATGCACCAGTCGGCGCCAAAGTCGACGACCGCAGGCCGGCCGGCACTGCGCGCGGCATCGACGGTGGTCGGAGTTAGCTCGCGCCATTGAATGGCACTCTCGACCGGTTGCGGCCATCCGAGCCACAGAGCCAACGCGATCGCTCCGACGCCTACCGCTTGCTTGAGTGGACGGAACACCCGCAAGCTGCGCCCCGATGAATCGAGGAAGCCAAGGTAGATTCCGGCGATCGCAATCACTGCCGGCAAGAGCAGATCGCGTACCGGCCGTGGCAGCAGCGGCGCGATGAAGTAGGCCGCCATGGCCAAGAGGATGCAACCGAACAGACGCTCGATCCACACCAACCATTCGCCCGAGCGCGGCAACTGCGTGAGTGAGCTGGCCGCCATCGCCAACACGACGTACGGCAACCCCATGCCGCAGGCGAGAGCGAAGAACAGCGCGAAGCCAAGCAGCGGATCTTGCCGTGTGCCGACTGCGACCAACAACGCCAGCACCAGCGGACCAACACAGGGCGCCGCGACGATGCCCATCGTCACGCCCATGAACGCGGCGCCCGCCGCGCCTTGCGTGCTGCCGCCGGCCCATTGCATCAACGCGGCCGGCGGCTGCAATTGATAGAGTCCAAACGAACTCAACGCGAGCGCGACCATCACGCCCGCGATGAACACCATCACCGCCGGCTTTTGCAGCGCCGCGCCGAAGAGCCCGCCGGACAGCGCGGCGGCGACACCGAGCGCCGAGAACGACATTGCGATGCCGAGCACGTAGATGCACGCCAACGCCAGTTTGCGCCCGCTACGCCCCTGCGCGTGAGTGCCGAAGTACGCCACCGTCACCGAGATCAACGGATACACACACGGAGTCAGGTTGAGTCCGATCCCCAGCAGCGTCACCGCGAGCAGAGTGAAGGCGAGACCACGTTGCGCGAGCCACTGCTCGACGGACCAACCTCCCGTCGCGACGAGCGGCCGCGCGGCGCTGGCGCTCGGGTTTGCAACAACTTCGGCGCTAACCGGCAGCAGCAACTCCGCAGTCGCGGTCGTGGGCGGCAGACACGTCGTGTCGTTGCACGCTTGGTAGCGCAGGGTCGCTTGGACCCGAACCCGGGAGCCGGGAAACTCGGCAGGGATGTGCAATCCCGTGCCGAGGCCGAGCTTGCCCTCGTAGACCAGCAGCTCCTTGCCTTGCGCGAAGGTGAACACCTTGCGATCAGGTTTGGGATATTGCAACGGCTCGGCGGTGATACCGGGTGGAAGCACCAACGACGCTTCGGTTACGATGAGAAATGGTTCGGTCGGTTGGTGCGCGTTGATGTGCCAGCCGCGCTCGATGTCGGCGATGACATCGACCGGCAGCAGGCCGCCGCGCGGCGCAATTGACCCGCTGGCCTCAAGACTCAGCGTCACTTTGCCCACGGCCGCAGCCGCCCCGCGCGCAACGAATAGGTTGACGACGAGACCGACGCTGAACGGACCCAGCGCGAGGAGAACGAATCGCTTCAGCATAGGCGGCTTGCGCATCACGCACGGCTTGCGCATCACGCGACGCCTCGATAACACTCGCGCGCCCGTCATCGTTCCCAGGAGGTTCGAAGCTTGATGTCGATCCAATTCATGCTGTTGATGTCCGCGCTGTTGGTGCTACTGCAGAGCGCGCCGGCGTTCGCGGAAGAGGGCGAGTGGCGCGGCATTCAGTCATTTGGCATCCGCGGATTGTACGGCCAGTCCGACCGCGACAACATCACCTTCAACTCGTTGTTGCCGCGGGTCAGTCTTTTCCTGCCTCCCGTGATCGATCAGCCGCTGGCGGACTGGCATTGCCAGGCTGAGTTCGTGATCGAACCGATCTTTTCGTACATCAAAAACCACCCCGACGCGGTAGAGGCCGGCATCAATCCGATCTTTTTCTCCCTGCGCTACGACGTCGGCCAGCGCTTGGTCCCCTTCTTCGAAGGCGGTGAAGGCGTGCTCTACACGGACCTCAGCGGCGAAAACCTGGGTGGGGATTTTCAGTTCAGCTCGCAAGCGGGCGGCGGGGTCCATTGGTTTCTCGACCGCACGACGGCGTTGACGGTCTCGTACCGGATTCGGCACATCTCGAACGCTGGGATCAGTCAACAGAACAGCGGGCTCAACACCAACTCGGTTACCTTTGGGCTATCGTTCTTTCCGAAACGTTAACCCCGCCGCTTAGCGGATTGGGGCGACTTTGCGCGTGGGGGCCGACCGGCGGCTCGCCGGTTTCGCCCGCGTCGCCGGCTTCGAAGCGGACGCCGACAAGCTCAACGGCACGCACTCGATGATCTCCAGCCCGTACCCGGGCAGACTGACCATGCGGCGCGGATAGTTGGTGAGCAACCGAATCTTGCCCACGCCGATGTCGCGCAGAATTTGTGCGCCGATGCCGTATTCGCGGAACTCCATCTGGCGCCCGGCCGGATCGGTGCTGGGCCGCCGGACGTCCTCACGGGCGGGCCGCCGGCCGGCGTCGGAACTCGGCGCCAGCAACTCCGCGCCGCGTCCCTCGCGCCGCAGATACAGGATCACACCGCGCCCTTCCTTGGCGATGACCTCCATCGACTGGTGCACCAGCGCGGCGGTGTTACGGTTCACCAAGCTGAATACGTCGCCCGGCAGATACTCGGAGTGCGCGCGCACCAAAACCGGCTCGTCGGGCCGAATGTCACCCTTCACCAAGACGAGATGCTCTCCGTCGTCGACGTCGGTGCGGTAGACGTAGGTGCGAAACTCGCCGCCGAAGCGGCTGCGCAACCGCGCCTCGGCAACGCGGTGAACCAACGAGTCGCAACGCAACCGGTACTCGATCAGATCGGCAATCGTGCACAACTTGATGTTGTGCGTCGCACCGAACCTCGCGAGGTCCTGCAGCCGCGCCATCGTGCCATCCTCTTTCATGATCTCGCAGATCACGCCCGCCGGTTTGAGCCCGGCGAGGCGGGCGAGGTCGACCACGCCTTCAGTTTGTCCGGTGCGCACCAACACGCCGCCGTTGCGCGCGCGCAGCGGGAAGACGTGACCAGGCACGACGAGATCTTCCGGCCGCACGCCGTCGCGCACCGCCGTCTGAATCGTGATCGCGCGATCGACCGCCGACACGCCATTGGTGATTCCGCGCCGCGCGTCGATCGAAACCGTAAAGGCGGTGCCGAGCGGTGCGCGGTTTTCGGCGACCATCATGCTCAAGCCCAGTTCGCGAATGCGCGCTTCAGTGAGCGCGAGGCAGATCAGGCCCCGCGCATACTTAGCCATGAAGTTGATGGCATCCGGCGTGACCTTGTCGGCGGCGAGACAGACATCGCCTTCGTTCTCGCGATTCTCGTCGTCCATCAGGATCACCATCTTGCCGGCGCGCAAGTCAGCAATGGCGTCGTCGATAGGGCTGATGCGGGGCGTACGCTTGGGCGGTTGGAGAACCGAAGTGAACATAGGCGCGGACAACCTTAGCGTGGGGCCGGGGGTATCGCAAAGTGGGGTGCGCCGCGTCGACTGTGTCGGCGAATCGGTCGGCACTCAAGAATTAGGTCGATCGCTTGACTAGGTCGCGTGCTCAAGTTATCCCTGCGCCTCCCGGTCGGAGGAAAACCATGAGCGAGGTCGCCCCGGAACTGTTGGTCGATGCCGCGATCGTCTCGGAGGTGCGTGACGTCTATCCGATGTTCGCCGCCATGCGGCGCAGCCAAGGTGTGGCGCGCGTCGAGTTGCCGATGCGCGCCGTGTACATCGTGCTGCGTTACGACGATGTCTCGGCCGTATTGCGCGACCCGGAGACGTTCTCGTCGCGGATCATGCGGCAAGTGATGGGCCCCGTCATGGGCCGCACGATTCTGGAAATGGATGGTCACGATCACACGCGCTACCGCGGCCTGGTGCAGCATGCGTTTCGTCCGAAGGCGATCGAGCGCTATGCCACCGAACTGGTCGAACCCGTGGTGCAAGAGCTACTCGACGGGATCGTACGCGGGGGCGGCAAGGCCGAACTCGTTAGCCAGCTCACCACCAACTATCCGCTCACCATCATCGCCCGCATGTTGGGAATCCCGATCCGCGACTACGCCCAGTTCCAGAAATGGTCGCTCGACTTGATCGGCTACAAGGCCAACCAGCCTGAACCCGGGCTGTCGGCTTCGCGCGCGCTGAAGGACTACCTGCGGCCGATCGTCGAGCAGCGCAAGCTTGATCCCAAAGACGACCTAATCAGCGAGCTGCTGGCGGCGCGTGTTGATGATCATCGGCTCACCGACGATGACATCTTCGGCTTCTTGTTGCTGCTCTTGCCCGCCGGCGCGGAGACCACCTTCCGGCTCCTCGGCAACATGCTGTCGGCGCTCCTCTCGCATCCCGATCAACTCGACGAGGTGCGCCGCGACCCCGAGCAACTCACGTGGGCGCTCGAGGAGACCCTACGTTGGGAACCGCCGCTGCTCGGCACCGCGCGCGAGACTACGCGAGCGGTGACACTGCGGGGCGTGGAGATTCCGGAACGCTCCATGGTGTCGGCGATGGTCGGCCCGGCCAATCGCGACGAGGAGCACTATCCGGACCCGGATCGTTTCGACATCCACCGGCATGCTGACGATCATCTCTCATTCGGTCTCGGCAAGCACTTCTGCCTCGGCTATCATCTGGCGCGTTTGGAAGTGCTCACTGCCATGCGCGCGGTGCTCGATCGTCTGCCCAACGTGCGACTCGATCCCGCGCAGGAGTCCTACATTCAGGGCGTGAGCTTCCGCTCCCCCAATCGCCTACCGGTATTGTTCGACGCGTGAGCGCTGCATTTACTTCGGACAATCGTTGAGGCTGTTGTTCACGCCTTGCACGATCTCCTCGATGGTCACGTCATTCATGTGATCCGCGTCTGCCGCTGGACAGAGATTGAGATCGGCAGTGCCGAGCCCGATATTCACGGCGCGGATCAACTCGTCGACGGTCACCGCCCCGTCGTGGTCGCAATCGCAGACACACAACGGCGGCGTGTTCGTCAGGGTGGGGCTCGCGCTCGCCGTTGGACTTGTCGTCCAGGTTGGTGTGGCGCTCGCCGTGAGTGAGGGAGTTGAGCTGGCCGTCGCAGTGTCGGCGGCGCTAGGGCTGGGCGTCGCGGTCGCGGTAACCGTCGGACTGGCAGTAGGAGTCGCGGTGTGACTCCCGGTCGGAGTCGACGTGCGACTTTGCGTGATCGTCGGCGTGCTGCTCGGCGTTGCGCTCGACGTCACGGTGCTGGTTCGTGTCGGCGTGGGGGTGATAGTGTGCGTTGGCGTTCGCGTGCGAGTGGCTGAAGGTGTCCGCGTCGCCGCGTCGACAATGATCGCGCCGTCGACCGTCGTCAGATCGGGAATCGAGTCCCCCGACGCCGCGCTGGCGACCGCCGCGCGCGCGATCAACGGGTACACACCGCCGAGTGCCGTCGTCCGGGCGGTAAAGGTACAGGTGTACAGCGGACCGTCGGGAATCACGTCGGCGTTGGTGAATGACAGCACGATCGCGCGCAGCGATGTACGTCCGAGATTGTCTGTCACCAGGTTTTTCCGGAGGTTCTTTCCGGTGGCCGGATTGACCACGCAATCGTCGGTGCTCAGAACAAAGGCGTCCGTATCGAAGCGGATGTCGTTCTGAACCGCGGTGACCTCGGTACCGTGGCGCTGCAGGCTGACCACGATCTGGGCCGCGGCACCGGGAGAAGCGACGTCGCTACCAATGATGATTTCTGGTCCCGCCTCGGGGGTCGGCGTTGGTGGTGGCGTGACGTTCCCGGTCAGGTTCAGCAAGACGGAGACCGCATTGCTCGTCTGATTGGCGGTGACGACATCGAGGTAGCCATCGAAGTTGAAATCCGCAACCGCCAACGCCACCGGCGCCCCGCCCACGCTGAACGTCTGAGCCGGAGCGAAGGTTCCAGTATTGGCGCCGCGCAGGATGCTCAGCGCGCCGCCACCTTGGTCGGCGGTCGCGGCGTCAGGCAGGCCATCATTGTTGAAGTCACCGATCGCCACGGCGCGCGGTGTGGCGCCAACGATGAACTGCACCGGAGGATTAAACGTGCCGTCACCGTTGCCCGACAGCACCACCAGGCGATTGTCGGTGCGCCCAGTGACGAGCAGATCGGCGAAACCGTCGTCGTTCACGTCGGCCGCGGCAATCGCCGACGGGGCAGCGACCGCTCCAATGTTGCCGAAGGCATGGAAGCCGTCGCTCGAGTTCAAGAAGACCGCCGCCGTGCCCGGGGTGGTCCGTGCCGCGACCAGATCCGGGTTGCTGTCGCCATTGAGGTCGCCGGTACTGATCGCCACGACGTCCTGGACGAAGAACAATTGCTGCCCCACCGTGAACGTCCCGTCACCATTGCCAGTGAACAACTCGATGCGACTCGCGCCCGCGTTGACCACGGCGATGTCGAGGGTCGCATCGTTGTCGAACGCACCCAGCGTGAGCGCCACTGGCGCCGGCTTCGCGCCACTCAGAGTGAGCGTTGCGGACGGGGAGAAAATGAATCCCTGCCCCGTCGCGACAAAGACGGCCACAGTGCCCGCTGTCAGGTTCGCGATCACCAGATCATCGAGTCCGTCATCGTTCAAGTCGCCCGCGGCGATCGCCGCCGGACCGGCCCCCGCCGTCAGCGTTGCGACGACTGGGCTGAACGTTCCATCAACGGAGCCCGCCAAGATCGAGACCGTGCCGGCGCTGCTGTTGGCGGTTGCGAGGTCGCGCACTCCGTCGCCGTCGAAATCGCCGACCGCAACCCCCTTCGGGCTCATGCCGGTGGGGTACGACACGGGCGGCGCAAAGCTCACCGGCACTCCGCCTCGGGCGTTGGATACTGGCAGCAGAAGGGTAAGGACAGCCACAGCCAGGTGGCACGAGACAGCAGCGGACAAACGCATAGACGGACCAAACACTCAGCTCCCGCGTTCTCCGGCGACGCGGGTGAAGAACCTTGGATTGCAGCCGTAGACTTGCCGGAAACTGGATACATGTGTCAAGGCGAAATCTGCGGAACACCGTTCGGCGTGCCGTCTCTTCCGCCGACGCCTAACACCATGTGCCGCTGGAGACACGCGATCGCAAGAGCAGGCAATCACGGCGCGGGCCGTTTGTGCGATCGCCGTCGGCCCACGCTGGGCGCTCACCACTCGATCGGGTCGGGAAATCGGCGCTTGATCAGCGCCTCGTACTCTGGCAGCCGTGACTCCAACACGACGTGGGGGTTCTTCGTGTACAGGTCGTGCACGGCGAAGACCTTCATGTGGCTCTCGCGGCGGCGCAGGTCATCGGCGTCGAAGAGATGGAGGTAGTCGCCGGCGATCGATTGAAAGCTGTGGTAGCGGATCGTCCACGCGAAGTCCGGCGGCAAGCAGTCCTTCACGACCTGGTACGTGTACTCGTCGTGGCCGTAGCTGAAGACAACGCGATCCAGGCCGCAGCTTTCGTCGTAAATGCCGTTCTGGGTTTGATAGTCAGGGTTGCTCCAATCGGTATTCTGCTTGAGCAGCTCGTAGCGGATGATCTTCGGCGAGTAGCGGCAGCCGACTGGAAAAATGTCGCCAACCACGAATTCCTGCGCTTCGCCATATTCGAGCATGATCTTGCCGAGGTCGTGCACCAGACCAGTGATGATCCAGTCGTCGCCCAGGCCGGCATCGGCGAGTGAGTTCGCTGTCTGCAGCGCGTGACCAAGCTGGCTCATGCCTTCGAGGTCGGCATCGGACTCGTCGTTGACTTCGCGCAAAGACATCAGCCGATCCCACACCGTCGCCCTGCCCAAACGGCGTGCGCCGTACTTGGTGCGCAGCGCGATCACCTTCGCCATCGTCTGATCGCGATGGTTGCGGAGGTAGAGGTTGTCGAGATCGCTGTGGAAAGAATCGTTCACCAAGGGGCGCGCGGATTGCGTGTGTTCCATGAACCGCATCTTACCCAGCCAGGGTCGACTGGTTCAAGTGTTCGGGGGGCGGATTGAGAGACAGAAACCATCGCCGTGCAGCCAACACGACGCGTCGGCTTCGTGGACGTCGCGGCGGAGCGAGCGGATCGCGTCGGCCTCGGTCATCCGCGCAAACGCCGCAGCGAGTCGCTGGTCAGCGTCGGTGTCGACCGCACCGATGCACGGGAAGATCATCGCCGACGAGACGATTCGCGCCGCATAGCCGATCTCGCCGCGTGTCACCTTGAGCACCACGCCGCCGCCGCGTACACCCGATTCGCTCGCGTCCGACGGCCAGCGCACCAGCGGTACGATCAGCCGCCCGCCGCTGCGCAAGCGATCGAGCCACAGCGCGCGCGGATGCGTGGCGCCCGCGTTGATGAGCATCGCGTCGGCCATTCCGGAATCGTGGGTACAGCCATCGCCGTGAATCACGCTGACCTGCGGCACGTCGGCGAGGTTGGCGCGGGCGCGCGCCGCCAGGTCGGCATCGTACTCGATCGCGATGACGTGACCGGCCGCACCGACCGTTTGCGCGAGCACCGCGGTGTAGTAACCGGTACCGCAGCCGACATGAACGACGTGCTCGCCGCCGTGCAGATCGAGCGCGTCGATCAACATCGCGACGAAGCTCGGCTGGCCATTGTTGAGCAAGCGCTCACGGTCGATCGCAATCGGTGCATCGCAGTACACGCGCCGCGCATCGGCATCGGGCGTGGTCGCATACTGCCACGACAGCATCTCCCACACCGCCCACGGACCCGGAGGGAGGAAGTCCTCGCGCGCCACCGTCGCGAGCGCCTGCACCAGCGCGGGCGAGCGCAGGTTGCCCTGTTGCGCAATCGCTGCGGCGAAACGCGCACGGGTCGCGGCGATCTCACTCATTCGGCTTCCCGCTCGCCGCGCTGATCGACTCGCGTGGCGCTTGCTGCACGCGCTGGGTTGCGTTCAGTCCACCGAATACCCGCACCAAGTGTCCATCGGGATCGTGCACCTCGGCGTAGCGTTCGCGCCGATAGGGATCGACGCGGACCTCGACGCGCATACCACCGCCGCGCAGCGCGGAGACCGCGCGATCGAGGTCATCCGCACGGAACTCGAGGCGGATGTCGCCGACCTGCGGCCGCTGCGTTGCACTGCCGGTCCAGTGCAGCGCGACATTGGCTGAGCCGGCTGCGAGCAGCGAGAGCCACTTCCCTTCATCGACGACGCGCAAGCCCAACCCGTCACGATAGAATGCCAGTGCCGCCTGCATGTCGCGCACGTACACGGTCGGATGGGCCAGCTCGATCGCCAGCTGGCTCTGCGCCGCGATCAGGCCTTCGTACAGTCTCGGGAGTAATGCGGCGACCCGATCGGGGTCCGGACTCAGGCGAGACAGCACGTCGCGCACGCGACGCACTGCAGCCGTGAACGGTTCGATCTCTTCCGTCACCGGTCCGCCGTCGAGCATGGCGGCCAATTGTTCCGCGCGTTCGTCGTCACCCTTCATCGTCAACTCCCATGAGACGGCGCGCCTTGGCGATGGCGCGATAGACGCGCATCTTCGCCGCCGACAACGCGATGCCCTGCAGTTCGGCGATCTCGTCGAACGAGCAGCCGACGACAAAGCGCAGCACTAACGCCTCGGCGGTTGGCGCATCGAGTTTTCCCAGCACGCGGCGGGCATCGAGGCACGCCTCGTCGAGCCCGTTGCGTGTACTCGCGCTCTCGCCCTCGATCACCTGTGCCCGCACCGCTCGTTTGCGGACGTTCGACACGTTGCGATTGCGGGCAATCGCGAACAGCCACGCCAGCAACGGCCGTCCGTCCCAGCGATAGCGTGGCAGCGCGGCCAAGGCTTCGGTGAACACGTCCATGGCGAGATCCTCGGCCTCGCCCGGATCGCCGGTGCGAAGGATGCAGGAGCGAAAGATTGCGCCGTAGTAACGTGAGAAGATGAAGCTGAAGGCCGCGGGGTTCGCCTGCGCCGCGGTGATCAACTGACGGTCTTCGCGTGAGTCAATCGCCATCTACCGCGTATATCGCGCCGCCGCGGCGAAAAGTCACACCGGGCGATTGTGGATTGTGGATTTGGGATTGCGGATTGTCGGAGCGGACAATTCAATCCGCAATCGACGATCAGCAATCCGCAATTCCTAGGCTGTGAGCCACTCGTCGCGCTGCGACTGCACGGCGATGAAGACGCAGCCGTGGATCGTCGAGACGCCCTCGTGGACCGAACCCGGCTCGGCGCGGCAGTAGTCGCCGGCTCGCATCAATTCACCCGCGACCAGCAGGTCGCCCTCGATCACGTACGATTCTTCGACATCGGTGTGGCGGTGGGCGATCAGCGTCGCACCCGGTGCCATGCGCACGAGCTTGGTGCTGTAGCCGCGTTCGCCATCGACGTGCAGGGTCTTGATCTCAACGGCGGGGGCATTGCCTGCATTCCATTGCAACCCGGCGGAGCGGACGATGCGGACGCCGGCGTTCTCGGTCACGGTCGCGCCGCTTGCCTCAGTCGCCTGTACTAGCACGCACGCGCGGGCGGCCGCGGGCGGTGTCTGGGGGCGGGCCGCACGTCCGAGTTCCGCAGTGACGGCATTGAAGGTGCGCACTTCGGCTGCGCAGATCTCGCACCCGCTGGCGAGGTGCGCCTCGAACACCTGCGCGTCCTCGCCACGCAGGGCACCCAACGCGTACAATGCGGCCTGCTCTTGCGCGTCTTCAAGCGAGTGGTCGGGTCTCATTGTCCAACTTCCTTACCAACTGCCAACGTTCCCGGCGCCAATGGCGCGAGCTGTTCACGTAAGCGCAGCATACCCAAGCGGATGCGTGTCTTCACGGTCCCTAGAGGCTGCCGGAGCTTCGCGGCGATTTCGGTATGACTGAGGCCGGCGAAGTACGCAAGCTCGATGGCTTCGCGCTGCTCGACGCTCAGGCCCGCCAACGCGCGGCGCACGAACCGCTGCTGTTCAACCGCAATGGTCGCGTCCTCGGGCTCCGGTTCGGCAGAGGGAACGGCACTGGCCGCGTCGAGCGGTTCGCTGGCCTGGTCGCGACGACGCGCGCGCAGGAGATCGATGGCGCGACTGCGGGTCAGCGTCATCAACCACGACGACGGTGTCCCGCGACTGGGGTCATACGCCTTGGCGCTGCGCCAGGCTTGGGCGTAGACCTCGACTACGATGTCTTCGGCCGCCGTGCGATCGTTCAAAATACGCACCGCCAAGCCGAACACCATCGCGCTGGTGGAGTCGTACAACTCGGCAAGCGCGGCGTGATCACCGGCGGCGGCGCGACGGACGATCGCAATCGATTCGGACTCCTTGACCGCCCGCTCCGGTGACTCCGCCCAATGCATACGTCGTAACGGCATTTCTATCACCCGCGCTCGGCCACGGGCAACATACAAACTCGCTTGCGAACTGGTTTGGGCTGTACGCGCGATCATCCGTGTTACTCATACGATCGCGGTGCGCGATTTGGATCTCTGGGCGGTCAAATGTTTCCGAGCAGGATCATCGGTCCGGTCGGTTTGGGAACGCCGGCGGCGGGCTCGATGGTAACCGCCGCTGCTTGAACCGCCCCGGCCCCGGTCGGCACTGCCACCTCGATACGGCCGAGGCCACGCTCGTCGGGACGGAACACGCCGGCGTTGATCGGGCCTTCCTTCTCGGTGATCCACCACAGCTCGTACGCCTTCTCTGGGGGCAGCGGCTTGAGATCGAAGGCGTAGAACAGGGCGCGACCGTTGGCGCTGATGAGCACGTGGCCGTCGCCCGGTTGCGCCTGCGGGGCTTCCTTGAGCCGCACTAGACGCAAGCCGGGGGCTTGGACGATCGCGAGCGATTCTTGCGCTGCGGCCAGCACCGCACGCAGTGAGGTCAGGTCCTTCTCCTGCGCCGTCAGTTGCTGCGCGACGCGATCCAGGTTGCCGTGCGCTGCGGTCAGATCCGCGCGCAACTGCGCCACCATTTGCTGCTGCCCGTTCAGCGTGCCGCGCCATTGGACGTCGCGCGCAATGCCGATCGCCAGCAGCGCGGTTGCCGCCAGCGCCAACGCGACCAGCGGCCAGCGGCGGAGGGACACCACTGTGGCCGGTGGTCGCGCGCCGGCACCACTCGCACGTACGCGCTCGAACAACGCCAGCTTGAGATTGGGCGGCGGCGCATCCTGTCCGCCCAGCGCAATCACGCCGACCAGCTCGCGCCAACTTGCCAGCTCGCGCTCACACCCCACGCAACCGGCGGCGAGGTGGGCGGTGATCTCCTCCCGTTCGTGGGCATCGAGCGCACCGAGCGCATACGATGAGAGGTCGGCGTAAATCTGTTCGTGCGTCATGATGTGACCGACAAAACCGGCGCCAGCGTTTGCCGCAGCGCGATCATGGCTTGTCGGATCCTTGTCTTCACAGTACCGAGAGGTTCATTGAGACGATTTGCGATCTGCGAGTGCGATAGTCCTTCATAGTACGCCAATTCAAGCGCCGTGCGTTGCACCGCCGGTAAGGTGGCGATCGCCTCACGCACCAATTCGCGGCGCTCGGCAAACTCGGCCGTTTCGTCGGGTTGCTGCACCGCATTCACCGGAATCGGGTCCTCGACTTCCGTGCGCTTCGCCGCACCGGCCGCGCGGATACGATCGATCGCGCGACTGCGCGCGATGGTGAACAGCCAACTCTGGACGCTCCCGTGGTTGGCATTGAAGCGCGCGGCTTGCCGCCACAGTTGGAGAAAGGCATCGAGGCAGATCTCCTCCGCCGTACTCGGATCGCGGGTGATGCGCAACGCGAGATGATACACCGCGCCGCCAAAGCGGTCGTAGAGTTCGGCCAATGCGTGCTGCTCGCCGCGACCAAGCGCGAGCGCGAGTTCCTGCGCTTCCACTACCTTTCCTCGGCTCCCGCTGTCACCTACTCATTCTACCCTACGCGCAGCGGAGACACTTGGATGTTTCCCGCCACGCGCGCTATGGCGCCGGCGTCCGCGCGGGCTGAATCGCCGTGGGCGGGACCCAACTGCATTGCATGCCGCACGTCCCGAGCGTTGCACCGGCGTCCTTGACGCAACTGCCCTGGCACTCGAACGGCGACATGCAGGGCTCGCCGCTGCGCTTGAGCGCGGCGCACTTGCCGTCGACGCAGGCTGCGGCGCCTTCGCAGACGGTCTTGTCGCAGGGTTCGCCGATCTTGGGTGGCGGTCCGTTTTCGCAGCGACCCGCCGCGCAGTGTGCACCGGCCGTGCACTGTTGATTGGACAAGCAGGACTCGCCGACCGCGGCGAATGGAGCGCACTGACCTTGGAAGCAGTGACCCACGCAGTCGGGGTGGCGCCGATCATCCGTCGGCTGACGGGCGTAGGTGACCAGCGTATCGACGGCCCTGCTGCACGCACCGCCGACCGCGCTCGGCTCTCGACACACGCCGGCAACCGTTGTCCGCGCGCCACCGCAGATCAACCCGTCACGACACTCCAGCGTCGAACGGCATTGCGCGCCCGCCTTCAGCTGTCCTTGGATGATTCCCAGGCAGGCATCGGGCGGTGCGGGTTGAAGTGGCCTAACCCAATCGCAGCCGGCGAGCTGCTTCGAGGTTTCCTCGATGCACCGATCGACGGCGCTCGCTTCGATCCGCACCGCCCCGTCGCGCAGCGTGGCGGTCAGAATACGCGCGCACTCGCTGGTCAGACCTTCCGATGCCGATGTGCCACAGCACTCGGCCTTTCGGCGCTGCGGCAAGGCCTGCAGCGCGTCGCAGAGACGCTCCGCGAGCGGGTCGGGTTTCCCGATGTCTTGCGGATACAGCGGTTTCGCTTCGGTGATCTGCGCTTTGGTGGGCAGCTCTGTCGCAGGATTGCCCTGACTCGACGGCTGGCACGCCGACAGCAGCAACGCCAGCAAGACGAATGGCGACCAGCCGCGGCGCACCCAATAGAGCTGCATCATATTTCGTTGCCTCACATGCGGTCATTCAAAACGAGCGAACGGCCCCCGGCGATGAATCGCCGGAGGCCGTCGGGTGTTCGCTCAGAAGAGCGCAATTACGGATTGTCAACGTTCACCGCTCCATGCCCCTCGGTGAGTCCCTGGTGCGGACACGCATGCCAGGGGAATTGATCGAGATAGGTGCCATCTTGATAGTCCACGTCGTCGCCAACGTGGAGCGCTCCGCCGGTTACGATCAAGGTGATCGTCGTATCGCTGACGTCGACCGTCTCGCGGTTTCCGCCGGGGGTTAGCCGGCGACCGTTCGGGAACGCGGAGTCGGTGGCTACATCCACCCGCAGCACGTCACCGGTGGCCGACAGCGGAACGTCGTGAGCGCCCTGCGTCGGAATATTCTTTAGGTTGATGGTGTCGATGATATCGAAACGATCTCCTTTGAGCGTGGCCAAGGTGGCGCCGCCGACTCCAAGCGCCGCATAGGTGCCAAGCGCCTCCTCGTCACGTACCAGGACCGGGCGCAGGAAGTACGCGCCGAAGTTGGCCACGTCGTTCTTCGGTTGAGTGCGCAGGTACAGACCCTGATCCTGCGTGCCGATCAGCCCGGCGTTCACCAACGGCAATCCCTCGCGGCCCACCTGCACCCACGGCCCGCACGAGATGGTGCTGTCTTGGTTGGGCTCATAGCGCCGGTCGCGCCGGCGGCTGGCCGAGGCCCACACGCCGATCAGCGAGTCGTTGCCCGGTTGGCCGTTGTGCGGGATCGAGGACGTGCCGAGGATCTTGGTGGTGGGAATTTCCAGCGCGATCACGTTCAGGTTGTACCCGTCGAACACATCCTCGCCGCGAGTTCGGCGGGCGCCGATGCTGCTGTATCCTTCGGGGAGCGCACCGCCGATGGGCAGTGCGCCTTTGCCGAGGTTCAGCACGTCGAAGATGCCCTTCTCGTCCAAGTAGTACGCATCGTCGCGCGTACCCGCCCACGACCGTCCTTCCGAGCCGCCGTTGCCCAGCGGCGCAATGAAGCTGCGCGCGAACGCGTCGTTGTTCTTGCAGTACAGACCTTCTTCGTTGGATCGCTGGGTATCCGCGATTTCCGCGGCGTTGTTCGTGTACGGCTTGAAGCCGAGGCCGTCGTCTTGGAGGCGGCCGGGGTAGCGCTGGAGGTACACCAGTCGGTCGGTGCGCGGGCCGACATTGGGCGGCGCGACTTCGGGCGGATTGTTCTCATCGGTGATCAGCGTGGACACCGGCGCGCCGCTCGGCCCGTTGGGGTACTCCACCTTGGTCACCTTGTAGTACTGACGCACGCCGCTCTGCTGAATCAACAGCTCATTGCCACAGTTGATGAGATCCGGACTGCCGTCTTCCTTGGTGCAGGTTTTGCCCTTCTCGAACTGGCGCGGCGTCGTCGAGAAAAACTGGATCTGGTAGGTAAGATCGTCGTCGAGATCCGCCGTGCCACGCGCGATGTGGAACTCGTACAGCACGTCCTCACACAGTCGTGCCTGCTGATTGCCCTGGCCGGGTTCGTGCAACCCGGCATAGCCGGAGATCAGGTACAGCTTGCCGTGGTCACCAGGGGTGACCCACGCGTAGACGTCGGTGTTGTCGATGCACGGGTCGTTCACCGTGGCCAGGGCTTCGCGGTGACTGGAAGCCTCGGCCTGCGGCGCCGAGACCATTGCGGCTATGGCGGCGAGCAATCCTGCCGCGAGGCTGATCCCGCTGATTCGCTTCTTCATGCTGGTGCTCCTTTCCTGACTAGAGGTGTCCATTCCAATCGCTCCTGAGAAACCATCTCAAACCATCTTCATTCGCCCGTCATGTCGCGGGCGTCATGTCGCACAACCCGGTGCCGGTCCCCTGGCAACCGAAGGGCAGGCATGTACCCAGCGTCTGCTGATCACAGCCGGTGACCGCGTTGATGCAGCGTGCCACGTCGGTGGTGAGCCGGCCGGCGCAGTCTTCCGTGCTGAGGCACGTGCCTCGCTGATTGAGGAAGCACTGAGTGCAGCTCGCGAGCTTCGTACAGGCTGCGCTCGCGCTCGTGTTGCCCGTTGTCGGCGTGGCCGTTGGCGGCCACGTCGGCGTCAGCGTATGCGTCGGAATCGCCGTCGCAGTCTGGGTTGCGGGCGGGGCGGTCGGAGTCGGTACGGATGTCCCGCCATCGCTGTCGCCACAGCCGACGAGCAACGCGGCTGGAAGAATCAGAATCGCCAGCCGTTTGCTGATGGAGCCGAACCGGCTTCCTCCGTATGGAGCAGTCCAAATCATAGTAGTTCTCTCCTTGCCTGCGCGCGGGGGCGCCTGCGCTCTTTGCGATGTGCGACCAACGCAGCTCATACGCGGCGCCGTGCTGATTGGATTGCTGTGGCTTCGTCGCGCACCGGCGTCGCATTCAGATGTCACTACGCATGCGGCGATCGAAATGGATTTCTTGAGTGGGAGACAAAATGGAAGACCAATCGGATTTTCGAAAACCGTTTTTCCACCTGCATCGTATAGAGGGCTAGGAAACGTGAGCTTCGATCTTGTCAGCAGATTCGACGATGCAGGCTTTCGGCACACGACGTAGGTTCGCGTATCTACTCGGCGGAATCATCGCACTGTGGAATCCGCGCATCGCGGCGGCGCTTCCGTACGTCCCGACCGACGATGAGGCGGTGTTGGAACGACTCCCTGTCTCGCCGCTGGATACGAGCGCGCGGAAGGTGCGGGCGATGCGCGCCGAGCTGGCTCAGCAACCCGGCAACATCAGCCTCGCCACACGAGCCGCCTGGCTCTATGTCGAACAGGGACGCGCCCGCTCCGACCCGCGCTACTACGGCTACGCCCAAGCCGCTCTCGCGCGCTGGTGGGCGTCGCCCGAGCCTCCAGTTTCAGTGCTGGTCTTGCGGGCAACGATCCGACAACACAATCATGACTTCGAGGGCGCCCTGAGCGATCTCACGCGCGCGGTGCAGGCCGATCCCGACAACACGCAGGCATGGCTGACGCGAGCGGTGATACTGCAAGTCCGCGGTGAGTACGCCGAGGCGAGACGGAGCTGCGAGCAGGGGCTGCAGCGGGCGACGCCGTTGGTGGCAGTCATCTGCACCAGCGGCGTGGAGAGTCTCAACGGCGAAGCGCACGAGAGCTATGCGATGCTCCGGCGCGCCCTCACTGAAACGTACGAAGCAAATCCCGGCGTGCGCCTGTGGGCGCTGACGCTGTTGGCCGAAATTGCTGCGCGACTCGGCGACGCCACCGCCGCCGACGCGCATTTCAAGCAAGCCATCGCGCTCGGCGTGCCGGACGACTACCTGCTCGCGGCGTATGCGGATTTTCTTCTCGATCAAGGCCGAGCGAACGCGGTGATCGACCTCTTGGCAGACGCGACCCGCGCCGATGCGCTGCTGCTGCGTCTCGCGCTCGCCGAGAAAATGGCCGCTGCTCCCGGCCTCGACGAACATGTCGAGACGCTGCGCGATCGATTTGCGGCCGCTCACCTGCGCGGCGATACGGTGCACCGGCGTGAGGAGGCACTCTTCGCTCTCCATCTGTTGAAGCAGCCCGCGCCAGCGCTCCGACTCGCGCGCGAAAATTGGGCAGTCCAGCGCGAACCCTCGGACGCACGCGTGCTCTTGGAGTCCGCGATCGCCAACGGCGAGCCGCGGGCCGCGCAACCGGTGCTGGATTTCCTCGCGCAAACCAAACTCGAGGACACGCAACTCGCCGCGCTTGGCGAACGACTACGAGCAACGCGACCATGAAGACTCTGATCGTCTTCGTCCTGTTGATGTGGGCGGTGGCCGCCCATGCGCACAAGCCGAGCGACAGTTATCTGAGCTTGGATACCAGCCAGCCGCAAATCCACGGACAGTGGGACATCGCGTTGCGCGACCTCGACTATGCGATTGGTCTGGACAGCAATGGCGATAGCGCCATCACTTGGGGCGAGGTGCGCACGCAGCAGAGCGCCATCGCTGCCTACACGCTGGCGCGGCTTCACATCGAGGCGAGCGGGGTCGGCTGTGTCACCGAAGTGACCGAGCATCTCGTCGATCACCACTCGGACGGTACCTACGCAGTGCTGCGCTTCACCGTCAACTGCCCGCGACCAGCGGACGCGCTCGACGTCCGCTACGGTCTATTCTTCGATCTCGACCCGCAACATCGGGGATTGCTGAACTTCACCAACTCCGGCGGTACGCGCACGGCAGTGTTCAGTCCTGATCGCCCGACGCAACGGCTCGATTTGGCGACACTGAGTCCATGGCGATCCGTCCTGGACTTCTGGCGCGACGGGGTGTGGCACATCTGGACCGGCTACGATCACATCCTGTTTCTGCTCACGTTGCTGATGCCCGCGGTGCTGCGGCGCGACGCCGGCCATTGGCACGTCGTGCCGCAGTTCCGCCCGGCGTTGATCGAGACGCTGAAGATCGTGACCGCATTCACGCTGGCGCATTCCATTACCCTCAGCCTGGCGGCGTTGGGAACGGTTCACCTGCCGTCGCGGCTGGTCGAGTCGGGCATCGCCGCTTCGGTGGTCTGTGCGGCGCTGAACAATACCTATCCAGTATTCCACCAGAGCCGTTGGCTGGTTGGCTTCGGCTTCGGGCTGTTGCACGGCTTCGGTTTCGCAAGCGTGCTGGCGGATCCCGGATTGCCAACGGGATCGCTGTTGCTGGCGCTGGTCGGATTCAACACCGGGGTCGAAGCGGGTCAATTGGCGATCGTCGGTTCGTTTCTTCCGCTCGCCTACGTCGTGCGCCGTTCGTGGTTCTACCAACGCTTCACCTTGGTCGTCGCGTCGTCACTGATCGCGGTGCTCGCCGCGGTGTGGTTCGTCGAGCGAGCGCTGGACCTACGACTGCTCTCGTCCTGAGGCACCGCGCTGATCGCGATGCGCTGCGGCGCGATTTCTGATATGCGCAACGCGCAGTGGGTACAACAGCTCGTGTCCGCTGATTGGGATCACGTGCGATTCTTCGAGGTCGGCCATGGTGACCGGCAACCCGCGACGCATCCGCTCGTGATTTCATGGATGGTTCGTCGCGTCCGTCTCGGGAAACTCCTTCATGTAGCCGATGACGGCGTTGACTTCTGCCTCGTCGAGATTCTGGTTGGGCATGACGATGTCGCCGAATTCGTGCGACCAGGTTTGCAGCTCGGGATCTCTCGCTACTACGGCAGCCGGATCTTTCAGCCACAGGGTGAGCCACTTGTCGTTGCGCCGCTTGGTGACCCCCGCCAAGTCGGGGCCGATGAGTTTGCCGCCCCCGATACGGTGACAGGTGTTGCACCCGCGATTCATGAAGATGTAGCGGCCTTGTTGGCCCAGCGGGGTCGTCGAGGACGGCGGGTAAGGCACGTCGCGGACCACGGGCAGGACTGCGGTCGGGCGCTTGCGCGCTGCCGGAATGTATTGCGGCGGGAAGCTGATCCGTTGCCAGCTCAACATCAGCAGCGCCAGCGCCTTCGCCTGGTCGTCATTGAGGCGGTAGTTGGGCATGCCGCTGCGTTGCACGAGCTTCTGTGGGCTCTTGAAATGTTGGATCTGCCAATTCAGCGCCGTCTTCGGTCCATCGACAGCCGAGAAATCCAGATATTCGGGGTTGAGGTCGCCATCGTAACTGAGATCCGAGGCGGCCAAACCCCCGCTACCTAACAGGCCGTGACACGATGTACAGTGTTTCTTGTCGAAGATTTCCTTAGCCATGTTGACGAGGTCCGTTCCCGCCGTCGAGTCGTCGTGGCGATGACAGGTGTTGCACTTGGTTTCCATCAGTTGCGCCCTGGTGAGACCATACTGCGTGGCCAAGGCGGTGGTGAGTAACGGATCATCCCAATGCTCGACGAGGCCATGGGCGCCCGCCTCGTCAAGCGCGTAGCCCTGCCCGCCGTGGCACGCCGTGCATCCAAACGTCGGAAACGGATGCTTCGCCATGTAAGGCAAGTCGGGATGCGCGCGGTAGAGCGCGGGCAGCTCCGGAAGCGTCGAGATCGATGCGTCGTAGTTGACGTGACAGCTCATACAACGATCGACGCGGTCGAGCGCCGGCAACCAAATCTGTTGCACATCCTCAGGGACCACCGACGCAGCATCGTACGCGCCGCGAGCCTTCAACAGGTTGCGAAACGTCTCGGTATGATGCTTCCATTCGGGCGTGTACTCGCGCACCACCACCATCAGGACAGCCAGCAGCGACGCGGCAGATGCGACCAGCAGTGGCCAAAAGTCCCGATGTTCGAGAAATCGTGAACGCATGGTGGGCTCGCTCACAATCGCCGTGGGAGCTCCGGCCAAGCTTGCCACGGCCAATACAGCCCCCAGTATGGGCCGCGTATCAGCACGCCGACCAGAACCAAGATGAGAATAACCACCGCGATGACGCCGAGCGTCGCGTTTTGCACTCGACGCTCGGGCGGAAACCACTTGCCGATCGTCCGGAGCGGGCTGCGATCGAGGAATGGCCAGGCCACTGCCGCCAGGAGCAAAAGCCCGGGCACCACAATGCCGCCGATGAGCCCGCCACTGATAATGATCCCTCCCAAGCGCACAGTCGTGATCGCCACCAACTCTTGCAACCAGAGAAAGTACCACGGCGCCTTGGCCGGGTTCGGTGTCAGGAACGGATCCGCAGGCTCTTCCAAGGGTGCGCCGGAAACCAGACTCAGGATGATCGTGATGGTGAATACGGCAAGGAAGACGAGCACCAATCGACGTACCAAGTGCGGGGACGAGAACGCCGCGGACTCATCGCCTCGCGGTCCGGCCGCGCGCACTTCCAGGCTCGTACCCGGCGTGACGCCGAACAGGGAATAGGTTTTGCCTGGCGCGCCTGCCGTATCACGGGCGGCAACTGGGCCCGCTGCGGCGGGATCGGTGACCGCCATCCCGCCATCCCGCCGAATACGCCACATGTGATACGCGAACAGGAGCACCACGGCAGCGGGCAAGACCACAACGTGCAACACGTAGAAACGCACGAGCGTGCTCTGACCGATTTCGGTGCCACCCAAGAGAACAAACCGCAACGCCTCGCCAACAATCGGCGCTTCTTTGGCGATGTTCGTCCCGACGGTGACGGCCCAAAACGCCAACTGATCCCACGGCAGCAGATAGCCCGTGAAGGAGAGGAACAGCGTTAACAGCAGCAACACCACGCCGACCAGCCAGTTGGCCGCGCGCTGCGCGCGGTACGCGCCGGTGAAGAACACGCGCAGCATGTGCAGGAAAACGGCCATCACCATCAAGTGCGCCGCCCAGCGGTGCTGGTTGCGCAGCAGCCACCCGAATGCGACGACATACTGAATATCCTTGATGCTCCAGTATGCCTTCTCGGTAGATGGCACATAGAAGAACATGAGGAGCACGCCGGTGACGATCAGGATGAGGAAGAGAAGTGCCGTGATGGCTCCCAACCACAGGCTGTAGCGCCATCCGAAGCTTTCCTCGTCGACCTTGGCCGGGAACCAATGCAGCCAAAGGTTTTCGACAATTGCCGTGCTGGCTTCGAGCTCGCTCGCCGGACTCCACGTCCAGCTCACCCAACGCCACAGTCGTTTCAGTCGCGCGCGCATGCGCCTTCCCTCCCCAAAGCCTTCGCCGGACTGTTCTTACGCGACGGCGTAGCGATAGGTGGGCGGCACCATCTTGCCCGAGTCGACCACCAGAAACCCATCGCCGGACACGCTCAATGGATACCAGGCCAGCGGCCGCGGGGCGGGCCCGGCAAACGGCTCGCCATCCGCCTTGAACTTGCTGCCGTGACAGGGACAGTCGAACTCTCCCTGCTTGTCCTTCCATTCCACCGTGCATCCCAAGTGTGTGCAGGTGGCGGCGATGACGTGGAACTGGTTGCGTTCGCGCATCACAAAGAGGCGATGCGTGGGAACGAAGGTCACGCCCTCGGGATATTCGGCGGGTTTGCCGAGCTTGAATTTTTTCGACGGCTCGTAGAGGACCCGCGGCACGAACGCGCGCACCACTCCGGCGAACTGGGTGACGATCGCGGCGACGACCGACCACTGGCCGATCCATTGCAACACGCGGCGGCGTTCAGGCTCGGCCGGCAGCGACATCGTTGACCTCCTCGAAACGGAATCGTTCCATCGTGATCGCGCCGGTCGGACACCGAATCGCACACAACCCGCACCGAATGCAACGTTGCTCGGCATAGAGGAACGCCGTGTGCGATCGATCAGCCGGCGCGATAGCCGCGACGGTCGCGGCATCGGCGGCACTCAGGACCAATCGCTCCACCGGCACGAAGCTAATGCAGTCTTCCGGGCAGATGTCGGCGCAGCGGGCGCACAAGACGCACAGGTCGCGATTGTAAATCGGATGCACGTGACAGGAGAGACAGCGATCCGCCTGCTGCCTCGCCTCCGCCTCGGTGTAGCACCGCTCGACCTCGGTGATACCCGTCCGCCGGTCGACGGGCACGACCGGGACGTGGCGTGCGAGTCGCTCGTAGCTGTCGGGCATCCGATAAGTAGCGAGCGGCTGCTCTTCGACCACGATCCGCATCGCCGGCCGATCGCGGCCGCCGCTGAGGTAGGCATCAATCGAGGCCGCCGCGCGCTTGCCGTGCTCGGCCGCCGTGATGAGCAAACCGGGTGGAAAGGCGCCGTCACCGCCGGTGAATACGTCGGGTGCGGTGGTGGCGAGTGTGGCGGGATCAACCGTGATCAGTCCGGCTGGAGTGAGCTCGACGCCGTCCTCCGGCCGCAGAAAGCTGTAATCCGAGCGCTGTCCGATGGCCAGCAGAATGGTCTGGGCCGGGACGACGCGCTCGCTCCCGGAAACGAAGGTGGGATTGAAACGCCCGTGCTCGTCGAAGACCCGCGCACAGCGAATCAGCTCGATACCGCTGGCGCGCCCATTCTCTCCGACAATGCGCTTCGGGCCCCAACCGGAGATGAAGTCGATGCCCTCATCGCGTGTCACGTCCATCTCTTCGCGACCTTGGACCGAGCGCATCGCCGGCATCTCATCGAGTTGCTCCAAGCTCACCACCGAGACCTCGAGCGCGCCGCGCCGGCGAGCTTCGCGCGCAGCATCGAGAGCGACGCGCACTTCCGTTCCGATCAGGCGCCCCAGCTCGTTCGCCGCCCGTTCGGCACCGCTTAGCAACAGCCGCACGGCGGTGCGGGCCGCGTCGAGCGCCACCAGTCCACCACCGACCACGACCACGCGTTGGCCCACCTCGACCCGGTACCCGCGATTGACGTTGAGCAGGAAGTCGATGGCCTTGATCACGCCGTCCATGTCGCCACCCTCGATGGCCAAGTCGCGACCGCGGCCGGCGCCGACGCCGAGGAAAGTGGCGCGATAGCCAGCGGCGCGGATCTCCCGCAGACCGAACTGCGCGTCGAGCGGACGGCTGAAGACGAACTCGACGCTCAGGTCGCGGATTTCGTCGATCTGCCGATCGATCACTTCACGTGGCAGGCGATACTCAGGAATGCCATAGCGCATCATCCCGCCGCCGTGCTCCATCGCTTCGAACACGGTTACGGCGTAGCCCATGATCGCGAGATCATGCGCGCAGGCCAGTCCCGCGGGACCCGCGCCCACAACCGCAACCTTGGCGCGCGCGCCGCGCTTCACTCCGAGTGATTCGGCGTGGCCCGGCGTCGTGCTGCGGCCGGCGCCACGGCACGTCTCCGGCACCAGATCAAGATGCAGTGGCGTGAAGGACTCCGCGCCGAACCGCTCAGTGACAAAGCGCTTCAACGGGCGGATGGCCACCGGAGCGTCGATCGCGCCGCGCCGGCACGCGTCCTCGCACGGAGCGCCGCACGTGCGCCCGCAGATGGAGGCGATGGGATTCGGCGACCGCGCCACGGCGTAGGCCTCCGCATAGCGTCCCTCCCCGATCAGTTGCACGTAGCGGCCCGCGTCGGTTTTGACCGGGCACGCGGCGAGACACGGAACGTTATCGCGAAACCACGCCAGCGGACGGATCGCTGCTGATATCCGCTCCGCCACGGTACTCATCGAGCCGGCCCGCGGCTCTTCACGGCTCTTTACAGAAGCCGCGGACGTACTTCACCAACCCTTTGATTTCTTCTTCCGACAGCGTGCCGCCCCACGGCTGCATGTCGGCGGACATGCCGATCGAATCGCCGCCCTCGCTGACAACCTTGATCAGCTCGTCATCCTTCTTGTCCTTCATGACTTTGCAGTCGGTGTAGTCGCGCGGCTTCGGGTTGAGCATGGACGCCCCCGGTCCGTCGCCCTTGCCCTCGTCCCCGTGACACTTACGACAGTAGCTCTGGTAGTTCTCCTTCGCTTTCGCGAATGCCGCGTCTTCAGCCGCCGCGGGCGTCACATGCAAGAGCGTCGGCGCACCTACCAAGACAATTGCGCACACCAACGAATGAACGACCCGCATGGGAATCTCCCTTCTCCGTTTCGCGGCCTAGTGACGGCGCAACGGATCCGCCGCTATTCCGCTACCACCACGTGTTGAACGGCGGGTGCTGCCAATCGATGACGCTGCCGTCCGCAGCAAAGACGACGGAGCCACTGCCGACGTCCGGATACGAATAGTACCAGACCGTATTCGCGCTGACGTTCATCGTTCGCTCGGGACGACCGATCAGTGCTTCAACCTGCTGCAAACTCATGCCTCGCGTGATGTTGTGCCAGCCCTCACGGGCGTTCGCTCGCGGAATTGACGGCGTTGTGGCCGACCTGGCCGCCGGTGCGGCGTTCTCCAGGACCGCCGCGGCCGGAGCAGTCGACTCCGGGCGCGACGACACCTGCCGCTCCAAACCCTCAACTCGGGTATCGAGCACCTGGAGCGTCTGTTTAAGTGCCGTGACCTCCTGACGCAAATCGTCGATGTCGTTGCTCTCGGCCCGTCCGGGTGTACCGCCAATCAACCCCGCCGTCACGACGATAAGCACAACCACGAGGCGCGACTTCATCTCGTTGTCTCCCTCACCCAGGCGGCCGGAGCACGTGTCAGTACATCAGCCATAAGAGGACGTAGAGCGTATTGTTGTCGAACGCATCACGGCTTGAGCCGTCGTAGTTGTTGGCGCGCCCATTAAACTCAGTGTAGACGGTGTACATAGCGGACAAGCGCACATTTTGCCATGGAAAGTAGGCAATTTCGGCCAGCACACCATCGCTATCGGGACTGCCGTTGGCACTGCCGCTGATCGCCGCGGGTGCATAGAGGATCGGATCGGAAGTTCCGTGGGTCAGAAAGTAGCCGAGCGATAGCGCCACCTGATTCTGGTAGTGATAGATGCCGTCGAGTCGAACAGTGTGCAGCTTGTCGCTTTCGTTCGACGAGCCGCCGGCGGCGTGCGTGGCGTCGAGCTGTTGATTCTCGTAAATGTAGGTCGCGTGGGCCGACAGCGAGTTTGTGCCGAGCGCTCGCTCGTATTGGGCGTCGAACGCGAAGTCGGTGAATTTGTTGGTAGCGCCGCTAGTGCCGGTTGGAATCACTTGCGCAAAGAGTCCGAAGGTACCGACTTCGATATAGTTCGGTCCCGAAGTCTGTTGCCAAGCCACACGCCAGTAAGGGGCGACATCCCGTATCGTACCATTGCTGGTCGTCGTTGGTGGTTGCGGTGCGCCGATTTGTGCCGAGCGGTAGAGGGTGACGTTCGCGTAAAGGTGCTTGTTCCACAGAAAGTAGCCGCCCAATCCCGCCACTTGCTGCGCCAGCGCACCATCGACGAGCGCACTTGCCGCCGGAGTGGGGGCCGAGTCGGCGGAGGCAAACGGGAAGGCCCACGCGGGCGTGCTGTGCCAGAGGTCCTCTACCGTGGGGTTGTTGTTGAGCGAAACGCCATAGATCAGTTCTCGGTCACCGATCGTGGTGTCGTCGGCGTACCGGATGTCGGTATTGTCAAGGCTGAAGTTGTCGTCCTGGCCAGTGTACGTCACCTGCAGGAACGTGCCGATATGAGGCGTGATCTCGCCGGCTAGGAAGATGCTGAGCTGTTGCGGGAACTCGACGTTGGCGTTCTGCGTGCCCGGCTGCTGCGCGTCGGTACGCGTTAGAGAAGTCTGCAACATAACGGACAGGGGAAAGGTCCGATTGATGTTCAGCGGCGCCTCCTTGTCCGTCCCCGCTTCCTCAAGTTGTTCCTTCATCGCCTGCGTCGTGTACCCGTGCATCTTGAAGGCTCGCCCGAACGCCGTCAGCTCGAGAAAGACGGTATGGCAGGAGGAACACGCCAAGCCGGTCTGCCGCGCATAGCTCGGCACTGCCCCGGCATCGCGGACTCCGAGCACCGTGAACGCCAGCAGCGCAACGGAGATGATTACGAGGCGTCCGTCTGCCTGTTGGCTACTGGTCTTGGTTTCTTCCCAGACTCCCAAGCGAAACCACTTCATCGCGGCCTCCTTTGTCGTGAGGTATCTGGTAGTCGCTCGTTCTAGCTAGACCGCTTCAGCACAAGTCCTGCCACGCCCCCCGAATGAATTGGCTGCGCACAAGGATTCGGTGTTTTTCCGGTTCGTGAGAAATCCCAGTTCGATTTTCTCAAGTTCCATCGAAGACTGCTGACTGTGAAGTCGCATCAGCCGAGCAAGGCAATGGCGACCGACGCCAAGAAAAGGCGCGACTCATCACCACCACTAGTTCGCGTTCAACCTCAAGTGCTGGCGAACTGTCTCGGCGGCAAATTGGACGTGCTCGCGCGCGGTAGTTTTTGACATCGTACCCAGCGGCGCGTAGGAGTCACCACCCTCATGGGCCGCAGTTCGCACCAACTGATCAGCGCCGTCGCCATCGCGGCGATCGTGGCACTCTTTACGGCGCCGATAGCAGGTCCGCTCGCCAGGGCGTGCGACCACTGTCCGCCGCAGTGTCCGATGCACGCCCGGGGCGTCGGATGCCATCAGGGCAAGACGATGGGCTGTCACGGTCAGCGAAGCGGGCTGAGACTGATGAGCGCGTGCAGCCACGCTGCGCACGAGCAGACATCGACAGCAACCGCGCGCGCCGTGCTTCCCGCGCGCGACACCGTCGTCGCGGTATCGTTGCCATCGCGAGTCATGCCGCAGCTCTACGCCTGCGCGGCGCAGCTCGCGCCCGAACCACCGACCGACCCGCCGAGAGCGTTCCGCGCCTGATCTGACACAGTTTCACTTCTGGTTACTTCAACCCGTCGCATCTGCGGCGGAGGAAGGCGCGCATGCGAACCTTTTGCACGTGCGCCGTGATGATCGTGCTCGGCTGCTTCGTAGTAACCGAAGTGCGCGCTCACGGCGTGGTCGGACAGCGATCGTTCATCGAACCCTTCGTCACTGAGGACGTTGACCCCAAGAACGAAATGGTCATCGCCCGTCCGGAATGGAATCATTCCCGTGACGGCAAGTCATTCAGCCTCGGCTTTGGTCTGGAGAAAAAGCTCGCGGATACCCTCAGCATCACGCTCGACTCCGAGTGGGACAGCATCAGCCCACACGATCCGGCTGAGCCGCAAACCACTGGCTTCAACAATCTCGGCATCACCGTGAAGGACGCCTTCTACATCAACCAAGAGCACGAGGCGATTCTCTCTGCCGCGTTGGAGGCGACGGCACCGACGGGGACGTCCGATGTCGCTGCCGAGCAGGCTTGGTCGTTCAAGCCGTTCTTCCTCTACGGCAAGGGCTTCGGCGATCTGCCACGATCGCTCCGCTATCTACGGCCCTTCGCCATTCAAGGCGACGCGGGGTTCGAGATCTCGATCGATCACGATCGGACGACGACCCTCGCACACAACCTCACGCTGCAGTACAGCATCCCCTACCTCGAGGCCTTCGTCCGCGACGTTGGTCTTGAGTGGCCGTTGAGCGATCTCCTTCCCATGACCGAATTCAACTTCGAGCACGGCATCAACGGACAAGCAGACGGCACGAGGATCATCGCGACACCGGGTATTGTCTACATGGATCGCTACCTAGAGATCGGCGTAGCCGGCCGCTTCCCGCTCAATGATACGGCGCACCAGGACATGGATTGGGGCGTGATCGGAATCGTCGACCTGTTCATCGACGACATCTTCCCCGCTAGCGAGTGGCAACCGTTCTAGGTGCGCGATGAGCCGCGCGTGTGGGGTCAACCGTCCAGGGATCGCCCATAGCCGTGACGCTGGTTTTCACACAGGCGACGGATTCGCAGATCCCTTCTCACATACGAGATAACACTGCGGCCATCGGCGTGAGAGCTGCGACCGACAGAGCGGGAACAGTCCTTGCTGCGCTAAGCGCCGCCCGAGTGGGCAAAGATTCGAGGGCTGCGTGATGGAACTGACTCGCCGGGATGTTCTCAAACTCGCTGGCGGTGCGATCGTGGCCAGCTACGTTCCTGCCGTTGCGATCGAACGGTCACCGGTCGGCTATCTATCGTATCTTCCCATCCGCCGGCTCCAGCCTGGACGCGCGGAAGCAGAACTCATCGCGATGCCCGCATTGGCATCGGTCGCGGGCACCACCGCAAATCTCTGGACGTACAACGGGACTTTTCCAGGCCCCGTGTTGGTCGTCCGTGAAGGAGAAAGAGTTCGGGTGCGGTTCCGCAACCGTCTGAGCGAGCCAACCAATGTACACTGGCACGGTCTGCACATTCCGCCATCAGTCGACGATCCGTTCCTGATGGTCGCCCCGGGTGAAACAGTCGACTACGAGTTCGTCATTCCCAACGGATCGGCCGGCACCTACTGGTACCACCCGCATGTGCATGGTCGAGTAGCGCAGCAGCTCTTTGCCGGTCTCGCCGGCGCGGTCGTCGTGAAAGGGCCGATGGATTACTCGCGCGAGTTGCGTCGTGCCGAGGAGTACACGCTCGTCTTCAAAGACATCACACTCGCGGCTGGCGGCGTAGCCGCACACACGCCCTTCGATTGGATGAATGGCAAAGAGGGCGAACTCCTGTTGGTCAACGGCGCGCTGCAGCCGACGCTTTCTCCGCGCCGGTCGCTTCTTCGGTTGCGGCTACTCAACGCCAGTAACGCTCGCTACTACCGACTGAGTCTGGAGGGACACGACCTGCACCTCATCGCGACCGACGGAGGTCTCCTGGCAGCGCCGGTGGCTGTACCCGAGTTGCTGTTGGCACCAGGAGAGCGCTCTGAAGTGCTCGTCCAGTTGCAAGGCGTTGGAGAGTTTCGCTTGCTCAATCTGCCGTACGACCGCGGGACAGCGATGATGGGAGGGATGCATCGGAATGCAGGCCGAGGCACACTCGCAACCACGCAGACGCTGCTGACCATCTCATCGTCAGGTGTGGCACGACCCACGCTCCCCAGAAGACTTTGCGTAGTCGAGGCTCTGGCACCAGGCGCCGCGAGCGTTCGGCGGCGATTGGTACTCAGTGAAGGCATGATGATGGGGACGGGGTTCTTCATCAACGGCAAGACGTTCGATCCGAGCCGGACGGACATCGCGGGACGGCTAGGCGATGTCGAACTGTGGGAGATCGAGAACCGCGGGCGGATGGACCATCCGTTTCACCTTCACACGTACCCCTTTCAAGTGCTGTCGCGGAACGGAGTTCCCGAGCCGTTCGTGGCGTGGAAGGACGTTGTGAATGTTCGCGCCGGAGAGATCGTGCGTCTCGCAGTCGCCTTGCGCGACTTCGTTGGGCGAACCGTCTTCCATTGTCACATCGTCGAGCACGAAGATCGCGGCATGATGGGCGTTCTCGCCGTGTGAGGGACACAGTCGCGGCGGCGCACTTCTTTCTCGGGCTCGCCACTCACTTGCGTTTCCTCTTCATGAACCTCGTCACGGTTCCGTAGGCAGGTTCCGGCCCAGCAAGCGCCTCAAGGCTGACGTGCTCAATGTCTTCCAAGTCACCTAACTTGCTTGTCCAAATCCCAGGGCCGTTTTGCCTGGCCGTATGACTCGGCATGCCGCGATGATCGACATAGATCGCGATCTTCTCGAACCCCGCTTCGTGCCCACCGTCATCGCAGACGCTGTAGCCACGCGACCCAAAAGCACGAGTATAGCCATCAAGAGTCTCATCATCGGAACCTGTCAATGGAAGCGGCCAGTAGAGCCCGCCGTATGGAGACGGTTGCCACCAATGCCGATCGTCCTCCGCGGCCCAGGCGTGACAGTTGTATCGACGCGTGTCTGGGCTTGTAATCTTGTATCCGCCTCTTTTCAGTTGCGGAAAACACGCTTCAATCTTTTGCTTAGACACGTCGTCGATACCCATGGTATCGGGCGCCCCACGACAACCATGCGCGCACCGCATCATCATAGTTGTCAATCCCAGCCGCAGCGTCCTGGCGGGCGATCGCCTTCAGAGCCCAGAACCAATGTCCACCGGTCGTTTCAAGATCACACAAAATGAGCGGTATCACTTTCTCACCCATGCCGATGATCTCTTGGTATGCTGGGGACATTACCTTGCGGAGGATATTGGAAAAGTGATCTGTTTCCCGGTGCCAGTCGTCAGCGAGACGGCGAAATTCCGCTTCGTACGTGTCGGATGCTGCAAAGATCGAAGCCGACAGCCTACGGGCCAGAAGGCCCCTGATCTCCTCAATTCGGAAACTGACGCGCCCTCTATCGCCCCGAGACAAACGTCTCTGATCAGCAATCGCCCGCGTGGTATCCTGAAGCACGTTCAGGGCATATTCGGCGAGCGCGTCGATGCTCAGCTCGACGCTTATTCCCTTGGGTGAAGTATTGCTCTGTGCGCGATGAGTCCCGCGGCGAGTGCCCAGGTCGATGACATTCGATGTTACGTCGGACCCATCGTTGGCTTTGTGCGACGCAGCATTCGGCGTCATGATTTGCCGTGACCGCGAGGACGCCGTCGGCCAGGAAGTGACCTCGGCGCTGGCTCGCGTAACTCCTCCTGGGTGAGACGAGCCACGAATTTTCCGAAATTGGTCTGGAGCAAGTCGATAATGCTCTGCATGACTGGAGGGGTGATGGCCAGCCGTGCAACACATTGGGCCGTGACAGAAGTCGGCGGATCGCTCTCGGATAGGACCATTGGCAGTTGCGATTGAAAGAACGAGAGGTGGAAGATCCCCTTGTCGGGAAGAGCCTGGCATGACGCCAGATCCGCAGACAGCAATGGCATGTTGTCTGGAAATTGAAAGTCGACACGAACCGTGATCCTTCCTTCACCCTCTGCCATTGCCGCTCCTCAATGGGACAACTATCACGTTCCTGTCCCATATGTGAAGCCAGTACTCGGGCGTGGCTGCATGTGGTTAGCCGGATCATTAAGACTCCCTCGGAAGCCCGGCAAGTTGTGAAGCACCAACGGCGGCCGGTGACGACCCAGATCAAGCTTCGAACATCGCGCTGATGTCGCGAAAGCTCACGGCATCGGCCGCGAAAGCAAAGGTCCCGCGTTCTCGCATTTCCCGCGCCGCGCGTAGAAAGGCGCCGAGCGCGGCGCGGGAGAGCGCACTGCCGACACTCACGCGCTTCACTCCCATCGCCGAGAGCTCGGCGAGACTGAGTTGCACGCCTTGCAATCCCATCACGACGTTCACCGGGCGGTCGACGGAGCTCACCACCGCGGCGATGTCATCTTTGCTGGCCAGCCCCGGTGCGTAGAGCACATCCGCCCCGGCCTCCTGGTAGGCCTGCAGCCGCTTGATCGTGTCGGCGAGATCGCGCCGCCCGACCAGGAAGTTTTCTACCCGCGCCGTCAGTGTGAAAGGAAACGGCAGCGCGCGTGACACCTGACTTGCGGCACGGACTCGCTCGACCGCAAGCGGCAACGCATAGATCGGATCATCCGCGCGACCAGTGGCGTCTTCGATCGACCCACCGACGAGCCCCGTTGCCGCGGCGAGCCGCACGGTTTCCGCGACCGTCTCCGCGTCATCGCCGAAGCCGTTCTCGAGATCGGCGCTGACGGGCAGGTCGGTGGCGGACACGATGCTTCGAACATGGTCCAGCATTTCGTCGCGACCGATCGCCCCATCACGCCGCCCAACCGAGAACGCATAGCCGGCGCTGGTAGTCGCGAGCGCCTCGAATCCGAGGTGCGCCAGCAACCGCGCGGTGCCGACGTCCCACGGATTGGGAATGATGAACGCGCTGTCGCGTTCGTGCAGTGCGCGAAAAGCGATTCCCTTTTCGGTTTGAGTTCGCATCAGCATCTCCACACTCGCGGGCGCTCAACAATCCACCAAGGTGTCCCATGCGGCGCGGTCATCCTACGACGAACGGGCTCGCAAACGGAACCGCGGCGGCGCGATAGGGACGGGCCATCGCATTACATTTCATCCGGCGATCTGCCGATCCGACCAAGGTGCGTGTCGTGAAAATCGCTCGGATATTTCAGACCGTATCCGAGCATGCGATCGAATCCAATGTGCGCAAGCCAGATCAGCCCCGCAATCGTCAGTGGCCGTGCGGGTTCGAGCTGCGACACGACCAGCAGCGCGAGTGGTCCGATCGTGCTGTGGGCCACGTTGTACACCCACGCGCCCAACCGCGGACCGCCAAGGTATCCGACAAACGACACGTCGGGTACCAAGAAGAGCAGTGCGAATAGTCCCCAACCCCGCCCGAGCCACACGTAGCAAGCTACTGCGAACGCCAGCGCGGCAGCCGCCTCGATGCGAAGCCAGATGCGGGGAGCATCACGCGGGAGAGACATCGCATCCTTTCGTCGCCGGCTCAGCCTGAGTTCGCATCAGCATCTCCACCTCGAGGGTGCTCGACATCGCGCTGCCATCCTACGACGAACGCAGCCGCTAACGGAATCGCCATTGCGGCGCATCTACCCAGGAACCGAACCCCGTTCGCGGCCGGGCGCACCGTCGTGCGCCCCTCCAAGGAATTCGCTTGTCTCGTGTCGGTCCAAACTGCCGCACCACGGTCGGCGCCGACATCCGAAACGCGCGCCCACTCGTACTAGAGAACGATGAGAATCCGGGTGACGGTCGACGCTTGGCTGTGTTAGGGCTGGTCCGCGATGAAGCGTGTCCGTCGCCAATTGAACCGCTGGACGCCGCTGGTGCTCGCGCTCTTTCTCAGCGCGATCGCCGCGCCGCGCGCCGGACTGTTCTTGCATCATCATGCCGACGGTGACCACGCCCACATTCACGCCGATGGTGATGATCACGACGCGGATCACGACCATAAGCTCGCTGCCGCGCATCATCATCACGACCTCACTGTCGGCGCGGCCGAGGATGAGCCGGAGATCGAAGCGCCGGACCACGACGAGAGCGGTCACTGGCACGCGCAGAATCGTTTTCACCGCGCCCTTGCGCCAGCACTGATCACGGTCGATGACGTTCAACTCGTTGCACGGCTTCGTGCGTCTTCCGATGCTCCAATAGTCGACCGCGCCGCACTCCCCGCCCGCGCTCGCGGCCCGCCGCTCGTTCTGTAGCTTCTTCTGAATACGAGATTCTTCGATCAACGTTCGGGCTTCATCGGTCACGGACCGTGAGCCCGTGTTGTGTAGCGGAGGTTCATCAATGCGAAACCGGAGCCGATGGCTCCGCCTCGCAGCGGTGGCGTGGTGTTTCGCCGTCGTGGCTCGCGCCGAGGAGCGCGGCGCGGCTGAGACACAGCCGGCCGCAGAGGCAGCAGAAGAGCGCTCGGCACCAGCGACGCCTGAAGTCGCCAAGCCGACCGGAAAGGGACGGGCTCAACTCACCGAAGTCGTCGTCGAGGCGAAGAAACCCTTGTCGGCCGCGTCGTCGGACGAGATCCGCGAGAAGGACTACGAGTTGCGGCCGCACGCCACCGTGATGGAGATTCTCAACAGCATTCCGGGACTGGTCGTGGCGCAACATCAAGGCGGCGGCAAGGCACCGCAATGGCTCATCCGCGGCTTCGACGCCGACCACGGCACCGACGTGGCCGTCTTCGTCGACAGCATGCCGATCAATTTGCCGACGCATGCGCACGGCCAGGGCTACGCGGACGTGAACTTCATCATTCCGGAAACGGTCGAGCGCTTCCAACTCTTCAAGGGCCCGTACTTCACGCAGTTCGGCGACTTCGCCAACACCGGCGCGCTCAACTTCATCACTAAGGAAGAGTTCACGGAGAACTTCGCCCTCGCCGAAGGCGGATACTTCGGCACTCAGCGCTACGTACTCGGGGCGTCGCCGAAGTTGCCGTGGGCGAAGACGTTGCTCGCGGCGCAGGCGTTCTCAACCAACGGCCCCTTCGTCAACCCGCAGCACTACTGGCGCTACAATGGCTTCGCCAAGATCACGCTCAACCCGACGCCGGAGTCGAACTTCTGGATCGACGGCACGGTATACGACGGCGATTGGGATGGTTCGGGACAGATCCCGCTACGCGTCGTACAGCAAGGCTCGCTCGTCACCAATCCGGAGACCACCCCAGCGACGACGCGTCCGTTCGGTCGCTTCGATTCGATCGATCCCACGGAAGGCGGTTCGACCGATCGCGAAAACCTCGACGTGCACTACACGTACACGCCGACCGCGCAGGACGTGTGGTCATTCCAGGCCTACGCCAGCCGATACAAGCTGCAACTGTTCTCCGACTTCACTTTCTTTCGGGATACGGGTCTGCGGTTCACGCGGCTGTCCAACGGCGATATCTGCGATACCACTCACGGCGACTGCGGTGGATCAGACAACTACATCCCAGGCGACGGCATCGAGCAGAACGATCAGCGCGAGATCTACGGCGGCAAGGCCAACTACACTCACTACTGGGCGCTGCTCGATCGCCCGGTGCAAAGCCAAGTGGAAGTCGACACGAACAACAATCACATCAACGTCGCCCTCCACCGGCAAGTGCAGCGCCAACGCTTCTACACGATCAACCAGTTGGCGGTTCAAGAGGACACGGTCAGCGCCTGGATGCAGCACCAGATCTTTCTCACCGATTGGCTGCGGCTGGAAACCGGCCTGCGCGGCGACGTGTTCTTCTTCAACGGATCGGATAACCTTCCCGCCTCGGTGACAACCCAACCGAATTGCGATCCGGCGAGCGGTCCGCGCTGCGACCGCAATTTCACCGCGGTGCGCATCGCCGGCAACAGCACCAATTCCATCGTCAGCCCCAAGCTCAACCTGGTGATCACGCCGATGCCCGACACCGATATCTATCTGAACTACGGCAACGGCTTTCACTCGAACGATGCGCGCAACGTGTTGCTCGCGAAAGCCCACCCGCAGCAGGCCGGCAACGTCAGCTCGGCGCTGGCGCAGTCGACCGGCTACGAGTTGGGGGCACGTACTCGCCAGTTCGATAGGGTCGATCTCGCCACCGCGCTGTGGCTGCTCGATCTGAGCGACGAGCTGATTTTTTCCGGCGATACCGGCGAAGCATCCCTACCAGCGGGCGCGACGCGACGGTGGGGAATTGATTTCGAGACCCGTTGCCAATTCACCGACTGGTTGTTCCTGGACTACGATTTGAGCTATGCGGACCCCCGCTTTCGCACCGGTGAAAACCCGGGCGGTGCGATTCCCTTGGCGCCCATCATCCTCATGAACGGCGGTCTCACCACCGAGTTCGGCAGCGGCTTCTCGGCGGCGCTACGTCTGCGCTATCTTGGCGACCGTCCGGCCAACGAAACGCGCACGCTGACGGCACCGGGCTTCACGCTCTTGGACTTGCTTGGCAAATATCGCTGGCGGAATGTCGAAGCCGATCTCAGCTTCTTGAACCTGACCAATACCGACTGGCGCGAGGCGCAGTTCGACGACCAGTCGTGCGTACGCAGCGAGGTCGGTGGCGGGGACTGCGCGCTGCATTCGCCTGGCAAGCAGGGCACGTCATCGTCTAACGCCGGCGTCACCGACATCCACTTCACCCCTGGCAATCCGTTCTGGATACGCGGGGGGTTGGCGGTATACTTCTAGCGACAATCTCGTGAGTGTCGCCGTGCAGAACGCCTCAGCCGAATTGATGATCTATGTCCCGTCACCGCGGGCCAGCCGGTTCAATGTACCGCTGCTCGCGTCGGTGGCGTTGCACGTAGTCGCGCTGCTGGTATTCGCGGGCACTTCTGTGCGACTGGTGGCGCCGCCGACGGCGCCGATTCGCATCACGATCATCGACCCCGCGCCGCCACCGCCACTTGGCAATGCCGCGGCGCCGATCGCCGCAGTGGCTGTCGCGCAGCCCGCGCCGCAACCCGTCCCAGTGGCGCGGCACCGACCTCGGATTGCCCGCCAGCCGCGCCCGGTCCCGGACACCACCACGACGACCGAACCGGCGCCGAGCACCGACGAGACGGCGCGCATCACGGGTGAGTCCGTCGGTGTTGTAGACGGCGCACCCGGCGGATCGATTGGCGGACAGTCAGGCGGTACCGTTGGCGGGCACGGCGATCAATTGTTCCGGGCCGACGAAGTCGCATCGCCACCGATCGCGATCACCAAACCGATGCCGAACTATCCACCGCTCGCCCGCGCGCGCGGCATCGAGGGCTTGGTGGTGTTGGAAGCCATCGTCGACCGCAGCGGCCAGATCGAACCCGACGGCGTGAAAGTTTTACAGTCGGTGGCGCAGCTCGACGATGCGGCCATCAGTGCGTTCCGCCAGTGGCGCTTCAAGCCGGGACGCGACCAGCACGGCGAACCCGTTCGGGTCGTGCTGCAGGTGCCGATCCGGTTTCAGTTGCGGTAGCGGCCCTACTCGAACGCGGCCAAGAACTCCTTGAACGCCTGCATCTGACCGCCGGCTGTCGAGGACGGCACGAGAATCGGCGTGCTGATTCCCGCCGCGTACCACGCTTCGAGACCGTCGCGGACTTCTTTCACGCTGCCGTAGAGCGTCGTGTCGGCAAGCCAGCGCTCGGACATCAGCGCAGGAATCTTGTCGAACTCCTTCTTCGCGATCGCTTGCTGGATCGCCCGCATTTCGTCTTCATAGCCCGCTTCGATCCAGTAGTTCTGGTAGTTGGGCAGCAGGATGTAACCGGTCAGCGTCTTGCGATTCACCGCGGCGGCCGCGTTGCGGTCGTCGCTGATGCAGGTCGGGATCATGTTGCCGATGAAAAAATCCGCGCTGCCCCGTTTCTCCGCCGGCAGATACGACAGCGACGCCGCCATGTGCGAGCGCGCCGCGTTGGCCCACATCGCGCCCTGGGCGATTTCCGCGGCGAGTCGCACCATGGGTTTGCGCAGCGTCGCCAATACCACCGGTGGTAGCTCGCCTTGCCGATTGCCCCCTTCGCGCAACTGTTCGACGAAGCGCCGCGTGTCGGCCAGCGGCTTGCCGGTCGCGATGCTCAAGCGCTTGTGTACCGGCCCGTGACTCACCCCGATGCCAAATGCGAAGCGGCCGTTGCTCAACTCGTGGATCAACGATGCGGTCTGCGCGTAGTCGAACGGATGGCGCGTGTAGATGTTGGCTATCCCGGTTCCAAAACGAATCGTCTTGGTCGACAGCGCCAGCGCTTCGCACAACCCAACGCCGTCGTTGAAGCTCGGGCAATAGATCCCCGCAAAGCCGCGGCGCTCGATCTCTTGCGCTAACTCGATCGTTGCGTGCCGCCGCCCGGGCATCGCCGCTAGGCTCACTGCTGGTTTTGGGTTCATGGATTCTCCTTGGTGGTGATTCGTGAGACGTGAGACGTGAATCGTGAAGGTTGGACACCCGGCGCGTTAGGTACTCACTGCTGGGCTGGGGCGTAGCCACAGCGCGCCGATCAGGCGCGGATAGATCCACAACGCGAACACCCACAGCGACGCGACCAGCCCGTAGGTCACGAGCAACTGCGTTGGCGGTATCATTCCGAGCGAGGTGGACAGCGCCAACTGCATGGCGAGGCCGAGGATGACGACAACGATGCTCTGACGCGACGAATTCAACGTGAGCGATTGTTGTGGCAACCAACTCGCGCCGGCGAGAAATCCCACCACGCTGCCCGAGATCGTTGCCAACGCCACGTCGCCGGTGAGCGTGATCGCCAACGACGCACCAACGATGACGGCGATCGCCCACGGCGGCGTGTAGCAGTTGCGATGCGCCCAGCGTTCGAGCGGACTGATCGCCGGCAACAGCAACAGCCCGAGCCCCAATCCGCCGAGCACGTCGATCGGAAAATGTACCGCGAGATACAACCGCGAGAACGAGATCAGCGCGATCAGTAGCACCGCCACCGCGGTGAACCAGCGCCGCCCGATCCACCACGCCAGATAGCCCCAGAACACTACAGCACCCTGCGCGTGGCCGCTGGGAAACGAGTTGCTGTGCGATTGATACGGCCGGAAATCCAGCACGCGCGCCAGCGCGGGATCCGGACGCGGCGTGTTCACCCACAGCTTCGCGTACGTGTTCACGTAGCCGCCAAGCAGAATCAACAGGAACAGTCCCATGGCCTTGCGGCGATCGACGATCCAGAACAGCGGTGCGACCGTGAGGTAGTAGAACGTCGGATAGCCGAGATCGGTGACGACGCGAAAGAATCCGTCGCAAAACGGATTCGCCCACGTCGCGATCCAGTGGAACACCGCGTACCCAGTCAGCCACTCCATGCGACGGAGTTAAACAAGTCCAACGTCCAAAGTCCAAGGTCCAAAATTGCGGGTCCAAAGTCCAAGGTCAAAAGTCCAAACCCGCGCGGCCAACGCTTGCGACTTTCGGCTTTGAACTTTGGACCTTGGACTCGGCTTCCGGTAAGGAAGCGGCGATGTCCGAGCGTGCACTGAACGAGATCGACGCCAAGGCGCTGCTGCGGCGCGCCGGCGTGTCGGTGATCGCGACCGCGTTGGCGCGCACGCCCGCGGAGGCGCGGGCCGCGGCGGAGCGTCTGGGATGTCCCGCCGCCGTAAAGATCGTTTCGCCCGACATCGTTCACAAGTCGGACGTTGGCGGCGTTCGCCTCAACCTCGCGACCCCAGCCGAGGTCGAAGCGGCCGCAGCCGCGATGCTCGCCCATGTGCGCGCCGCGCGACCCGACGCGCAGGTGCTCGGCGTGGCGGTGCAACCGATGGCGCCTGCGGGCGGCGTCGAGATCATCGTTGGCGTGCAACACGATCCGCAGTTCGGCCCGGTCATCATGTTCGGTCTCGGCGGCGTGTTGGTGGAAGTGTTTGCCGATGTGGTCTTCCGATTGATTCCGTTGACGCCGCGCGACGCGCGGCAAATGGTACGAGAGATTCGCGGCGCGCGCCTGCTCGGCGCCGTGCGCGGCCGCCCGCCGGTGAATATGTCACAGCTCGAACAATTGCTGCTCGCGGTCTCCGCCCTCGTCGAGCAACGCCCCGACATCGTCGAGCTCGACCTCAATCCAGTGCTCGCGTATCCCGATCGCGTGATTGCGGTCGACGCGCGGGCATTGTTGCGAGCGGCCTCGTGACGTTCAGCCGCGCGCAATTCGATCGCGCCTTCAATCCGCGCGTCGTCGCCGTCGTCGGCGACAAGTTGATGAACGGCTTTCTCTGGCTGCACGCGCTCAAAGCCTTCAACGGTAAGTTGTACTCGGTGCAGATCGATCCCAACGAGATTCCAGCGATCGAAGCGCTTGGCGTCACCAACGTCGCCAGCCTGCTCGATATCCCCGAGCCGGTCGACTACGTCGTGCTCGCCGTCCCGCGCCAGGTGGCGCCGCGTGTGTTGGATGATTGCGTGACGAAGGCGGTCGGCGCGGTCACGCTCTTCACCGCCGGCTTCTCGGAGACCGGCGAGGCCGAAGGCGAACGTCTCGAACAACAGATTGTGACGATCGCGCAGCGCGGCCGCTTGCTGCTTGTCGGCCCAAACTGCATGGGCCTGGCCAACCCGCGCCTCGGGTTGTGCAACTTTCCGAATCAGCCTGCGGGCGAGAGTGCGGCAGGCCACGTCGGATTTCTCGGGCAGAGCGGTACCCACACCATCAACTTCGTCATGCGCGCGCCTGGTCGAGGCGTCGGGATCAGTAAGGCGGCGAGTATCGGCAACGCCTCCGTCGTCGATGCGTGCGACTACCTCGAATACTTGCGCGACGATCCCGACACCAGCGCCATCGCCATGTACGTCGAGGGCGTGCGCAATGGGCGCCGCTTCTTCGAGGTGTTGCGCGCTACCACGCGCGTCAAGCCGGTCGTGATCTGGAAGGGCGGGCAGAGCGGTGCCGGCCAACGTGCGATCTTCTCGCACACGGCGGCCCTCGCCACGCCGACGGCGGTGTGGACCGGCATGCTTCGTCAAGCGGGCGCCGTCAGCGCCGACGGACTGGACGAACTCATCGACATCGTTGCGGCGCTACAGACGGGCAAAACCGCGACCGGCGGGCGCGCCGGCCTCATCGCGATGACCGGCGGACCGTCAGTCGCTCTCACCGACGCCTTCACGCGAACCGGCCTCGACGTGCCGCTGCTCAGCGACGCGTCGTACGCGCGCTTGCGCGAGTTCTTCAACGTCGTCGGCGGGAGCTTTCGTAACCCACTCGACGCTGGCAGCACGATCGCGATGGGGTTCCGCATCGACAATCTCGAAAAGCTGCTCGACATCCTTGACGCCGAGGCTGGCATCGACGTCATCGCCGTCGATCTCGGCGCCGGCTTAGCAGTCGACCGCTGGCGCGAGATCTCAGCAGGACTGACCGGCATGCTCGAACTACTCGCCGGCTTTGCGGCACGCTCGTCGAAGCCGCTGGCGGTGATCATCGAGCCGGCCCACCGCGAGGCCGAGATCGCCGCGGTGCGCTCGCAGTTCATCGTCCGCGGGCTGCTCGCACTGCCATCCGCCGAGCGCGCCGCGGTCGCGCTGCGCAAGCTGGTCGAGCATCACCGCTTCCGCGCCGGGACAGACTGATGGAGTCGCGCCGCGATGGTTCGACGCCGGAGGCGCCCTACACGGCATGGCTGTTGATCGGCATCGTGGGGTTGCTGGCATTGGCGCTGCGCTTGTGGGGCATCGCCTGGGGTGCGCCGTTCATTTACCACGCCGATGAGCATTACGTGTTGCACCGCGCGCTCGATGTCGTGCGCGAACACGATCTCAACCCGCATTGGTTTCAATACCCAACGTTGCTGATCTACGTGCAAGCGCTGCTGATTCTGATCCTGCAGCCGTTCGTCTACGCGCCGCTGACGACGAATGCCGCACTCAACGGCATCGGCCCGTGGGACGCGTTGCCGGAGCAGTGGCCGTTCGTGCTCGCCGGGCGTCTGCTAGTTGCGCTCGCGGGCGTGGTGGGCGTCGTTCTACTCGCGCAAGCCGGACGGCGTTGGCACTCAGCCGCGGCCGGCGTCAGCGCGGCGCTGCTGCTGGCGGTGCTGCCGCTCTACGTCGACAGCGCGCACTACCTCACCACCGACGTGCCGGCGGTAGTGCTCATCGCCGCCACGGTGTGGGCGAGTTTGCGCGCGGAGCCGGAGCGCATGCGCGCGTGGGTCATCGCCGGCGCCTGCGCGGGGCTGGCTGCCGGCACCAAGTACACGGCAGGTTTCGTCGTGCTGGTGCCGCTGGTGATCGCCAGCGATCTGCGCCAACCCAGCGCATCGCTGCGGCGCTTGATGTATGTCGGCGCGGGCGTCATCGCCGCGTTCTTGATCGTCTGCCCGTACTCGTTGCTCGACTTGGAGAATTTTCTCCGCGGGCTCGACGAGCAACGGCAGAATTACCACGCCGGGTCGACTCCCGATCACTCGTGGTACTGGTACCTGACGTACCTGTGGCAGTACGAACTGCACCCCGGCGCGGCAGCGGCGGCACTGGTGGGCGTCGGCTTCGCGCTGCATCGCCGTCGGCGCACCGACGTCGCCCTGCTCTTCGCGCCGCTGTGCTACTTCGCGGTCGTGGCGACCTTCCCGTCGCGTCCCGAGCGCAACGTCCTCCCGCTGCTGCCGTTCGCTTGCCTGTTCGCCGGCCGCGGCATCGTCGAGATCGGCACACGCGTGCTGCCGGCACGCATCGCCAGTGCGGTGATTGCCGTCGTTGTGCTCGGACTCGCGTGGCTGCCGCTCGGCGAGGCGATGCGCATGAATCGAGAACGAGCGCGGCCCGACACGCGCACACTCGCCTGGCAATGGGTGCAGACCAACTTGCCGGCCGGTACCTGTGTGGTGCGCGAGGAATACACGCCGCAGCTTTCGGCGGCGGACTATCGCGTCGTCTACATCTGGTCGTTGGCGCAGCGACCCTACAGTTGGTACCTCGGACAAGGCTGCGATCACGTGATCGCCAGCTCGCACATTTACAATCGCGTCTACAATCCGCCGTTCATCGGCGGCGCCACGGCAGCGGAGTTCTACCGCGTGCTCTTCACCGTGCCGGTGGTGGCCGAGTTCACACCCGGTACCGACGTCACCGGTCCGACGATTCGTATTTTCAAGCTGCCGCGAGAATGATGAAGATGAGAAGGATGAGTCGGCAACCGCCTGTGCTATAGCCACGCCATGGCGAAAGCGCGCACGGTGTATGCCTGCCAAGCCTGCGGGTTTCAGTCGCCGCGGTCGCTCGGTCGCTGTCCCGAATGCGACGGCTGGAGCACGATGGCCGAAGAGCGCCAAGAAGCGGCCCCGACCAGCGCGCGCGCGACGGCTGGCGGAGCGGCCGCGGAACCGCAACCGATCACCGCCGTGCGCGGCGCTGCGGAAGCGCGACGCTCGTCGGGCATCGACGAACTCGATCGTGTGTTGGGCGGCGGCGTCGTGCCCGGGTCCGCGGTGTTGATCGGCGGCGATCCCGGGATCGGTAAATCGACGCTGGTGTTGCAGGCGCTCGCCGCGCTCGCGCGCGACGGCACGACGCTGTACGTCTCCGGCGAAGAGTCGCCCGAGCAGATCAAGATGCGCGCCGATCGCCTCGGCGTGCATGAAGACAAACTGCTCGTGCTCGCGGAAACTTCGTTGGAACGCGTCCTCGAATATGCGCAGAAACTAATGCCGCGCGTCCTCGCGATCGATTCGATTCAGACCGTCTACACCGACGAGTTGGCGTCGGCCCCGGGCAGCGTCGGACAAGTGCGCGAGTGCGCCGCCCAGTTGGTGCAGTTCGCCAAGCGCCGCGGCCTCGCCACCTTCCTGGTCGGTCACGTCACCAAGGAAGGCGCGTTCGCCGGCCCGCGGGTGCTCGAACATGTCGTCGACACCGTGCTCTATTTCGAAGGCGAACGCGGCCACGCCTTCCGCATTCTGCGGGCGGTGAAGAACCGCTTCGGCTCGACCAACGAGATCGGCGTGTTCGAGATGAAGGAGTCGGGCTTGCAACCGGTGGCGAATCCGTCGGCGCTGTTTCTGGCCGAGCGGCCGGTCGACGTGCCGGGCTCGGTGGTGATCGCCAGCATCGAAGGCACGCGGCCGATCCTGGTCGAGTTGCAAGCGTTGGTGTCGCCGACGGCGTTCGGCACCGCACGGCGCACAACGCTCGGCGTCGATCACAACCGCGTCGCGCTGCTGGTCGCCGTGTTGGAGAAGAAGATGGGACTGCAGCTGATGGGCCACGACATTTTCGTCAACGTCGCTGGCGGCGTGCGCATCGAGGAGCCGGCGGTCGATCTCGGCATCGTCGCCGCAGTGGCGTCGAGCTTCCTCGACAAGCCCGTCGATGCCAACACGTTGCTGCTCGGCGAAGTCGGTCTGGCCGGCGAAGTGCGCGCGATCGGTCAGGCCGAAACGCGCGTGCGCGAAGGGGCGAAGCTCGGCTTCACGCGCTGCATTCTACCGGAAGCGTCGCTGCGCCAACTCCCCGCCATCGACGGCGTGACGCTGCACGGCGTCCGCGCGCTCAGCGACGCGTGGGAAGTGTTGTTCTAACTTCAGTCCGGAAAAGAAACGTCTCGCGCCAAGCCGCAAAGCCGCCGAGGACAAGGCGCAGGGATCATCAGCGCCGCTCTACTTCGCTGCCGGCATCGGCACGGTAACCACCGGCACTGTTGACGTGTGGACAATCTTTTCAGCGACGCTACCGAGGAACAGACGGGCGGCACTGCTGCGACCGCTGGTGCCGACAACAATGATGCTTGGGTGCAACGCCACGGCTTGCTCGGCAATGCACGTGGCGGGGTCACCTTCGACCACGTGCAAGTGATAGCGCACGCGCTTGTGGCGCAGGAGCTGCGCGAGTCGCTCGGCGGCACGCTCGCGAATCGCCGCCACCGATTGCGACGGCAACGAACCGGCGCGAAAGAACGGATCGAGTTGGTGCAGCCGCGGCACGACGTGCACGACGTCAAGCGCACCGCCGCGGTCGCGCACGTAGTCCACCGCCCATTCGAGCGCTCGCTCGGAGCCCGGCTTGAAGTCCATCGGGACCAGCACGCGTTGACTCATCGGCACGCAAACCAATCGCGGCCGGAGAGTAGCGGAGCGCCGCGCACCCGGCAAACGTCAGGGTGCGCTCGCTGTCGGATTACCGAGCAAGAGGATCAACGACGCGCGAGTTCTCGGGCTAAAGTTTCCTCGAGGAAGGCTTCAACCTCTTCCATCGAGTCCAGCTTGGCTTCTATGCGAGGTGCGTCCCACGTGCTCGCGACCGCGGTAGCGGCGTTGCGTCGATGGAGAAAGAAGTTTCCGATGGCCCATCCGGGTTCACACGCCACAAAAAATCCATTACCTGTCGAGTACGGCTCGAAGTCTGGGTGCGTCGCTGCTGCTCGGTACCGCCCGGGATCGAGGACAACGCGATAGACCCCGCGCTGGTCCGAAAGGGTCTCTTCATGGCGAAGTGCGTATTCATGATCGAAGGAGACGGCAGCCCCCTCGATGGGTAGCCCAAGCCACCGCTCTTCGCTCACGACGCCCGTGAAACCGAAGAACTGCTCGCCGGGCGCCGGCGTTGGGGTCGGCGTTCCATCTGTGCGACGCGTCAGAGCGAAGTTCGACGTCAGAATTCGCGTGGGAGCGACTATCAACTCCTCCCGGATGGGCTCGTAGTCGGGATGACGAACCTCAACGCGATAGGAGCCTGCGGGCAGCTCGACGAGAAAGTACCCCGTGGGGCTAGCGACGGCTTCGAGCACAAAGTCCGATCCCTCCATCTCGAAGCGCACCGTTGCCCCACCCACGCGCGGGCAATACCATGCCCCCTGAAACGCTTGGTAAACGATGCCGCCAACACGATAGCGATTGGGCGCTGGGGTGAATGTTGGGGTGGCGGACGGCGTCGGGGTGCGTTGCGGTGGAGCGATACTCACGGTGGGGGTGGATGTTGGGGTGGCGGACGGCGTCGGGGTGTGTTGCGACGGAGCGATACTCACCGTGGCGGTTGGATCGGGTTGAACGAAATCGATTGGGGTGCCGGAACACTCGGATGGCAGGGCGACCCCCGCGACCGATGACGAGTGCGCATTCTTGCAAGAGATGACGATCTCGGTGGTCTGCGCTTCGGCCGACGAAGCGGCTCGACATGAGAAGAGCATCGTTCCGGTGGGCAGAGGGCTCGGGTCGTAAAAGGACAGGACGATGGCGCGAATGCCGTCATCAACGAAGGAGAACACCGTGTCTTCGTGGCCAATACCGGGGGCAACTCGACACTGCGGACGACCCCGGCTGTCGGCGGAAATCCGTGCGTTGCGACTCACCGTGAGATCCACCTGAGTCGCGACGGCACCGAGATCGTTGCTCAACAGCCCTACCTCGATGATGAAGGGATCGCCTGGGTTCACGGTCGCCGGTTCGGTCTTGAAGCCGATTCGCACAACACTTTTCTCGCTCGGCTCGTGATGATCCGCGCTCTGCGTGGCCAACGAATCAGGCGACTGGTCAGTTGGCGGGGTCTCTCCGCACGCGGCAACGGCGAAGAGAAGAAGCAGTGCCTGCCTCGCGGTTCTCATCGTGCTCATTCCGCTTTCTCCTTCCGTCTTTCGACGATGGAAATGCGGGACAAGGCCGTAGGACGCGCCTCGTCTGATATCCGATGTGCTCCTACGGCGCCGGTGTTGGCGTCGGCGTCGCGCAGGTCGTGTTACAGCCGCCGACGCCACCGACCACGAGCACCTGACCCGGAAGACACAGTGGTGGGGTACAGATCGGGAACGGGATGTCCGCTGTCGCGGTCGGCGTGCCGCAGCTGGTGCCGTGGTAGGCGAGAAACACGTGCGGCGTGTTGACGGCGTTGCTGTCGATCGCCAGCTCCAAGCGTGACTGCGGCCAACCCTGCTCGTGGTACGTGACCGGAATCCTCACGCTCGTTCCACTCGGCAATTTCAGCGGCAGGCTGATCGCGCTCGTGTCCCAACTAAACCCGCTGCCGTATTCTCCCTGACTGTAGCCGTTGTCGAGCTTGAGCGCGGCAATGACCAACGTACTGTCGGCGGTGCCACTGCTCTTGATCGTGATCGTGAACTCGCCGCTGCAGCTCACCGTCAGCGACGATGGCTCGACCGCGATTGCCGCACCCATGCCGGAACCCGGCGGAGGGCACTGGTTGAACGTGGCGTTGCACACGCCGTCTGCGCAGAACGAGCGCGGACACGCGGTCGAACCGTCGGCACACAAGAAACACGGGACGCCGAGCGCCGGACAGTCCGCGTCCTTGGTGCACTGCTTCGGCTTCTCGGGTACGCAGACGCCCTGACAATCCGCGCCCACCGCCGGATCACAATTGTCGGTTGGATCGTCGACGCACATCGACCCGGCGGGACATGCGAGCCCCGCGAGCCCACCGCAGCGCGGGCACGGTGGCGTGTCGGATGCGCAGGGCGCGTTGGGCGGACAGCAGGAGACTGCACACGGCGGTTGCTCCGGAATGCAGGTGTCGCCCGTGGCGCAACACGACACGGTCGGCGTGGGCGTCGGCGTCGATCGCGGCGGCGGGATCGAGCCGTGCGGATGCGGTCGCGGCGACGGTGTCGGGGTTGGCGTGCCGGAGGATGGTGAACACGTCGGTGGCGGCGTCAAGATAGGTACAAAGAACGAAGCCTGGTTGTTCTCCTCGTTGCCTTCGGGCACCGCGTTGGTCACATCAACGATGACGTCCGCCTTGCCGAATGACGGCAGCGGCAGCGAGAAACAGCTCTCCGCACCGGCGGCCAGTCCCCTTACTTCGAACTGCTTGCCGCTCACCGACACTGCGAACCCGCCAGCGGCGCCGCCACCGCGATTCGCGATGCAGACATCGATCGACGCGGAGTTGAGACCCCCCTGCTCGACGCAGCCGCCCGGCGGCGGCGGCGCCTTGACGTACACACCGATCGGCACCAAATCCGCCGCATCGGTTTGTGATCCGCCCGTTCCGACGCGAATAGTCAGCTTCACCACGGGGTCGTAGTAGAGATAGAAGCGCCCGACGATTTGATACGTCCCGTCCGACACCGGATTGCCCTGTTCATCTTTGAGATCCCAGAACGCGCGTAGCTGATACTTGAGCGCTTCCTGATCGCGTCCGGGCGCGGCCGCCGGGATGAACGGATCGCCGCAACCCTCTTCGCGGATCGTACGGACACGCTGATCGCCGCGATAGACGTAGAGATCGAGACACGGATCGAACACGCCGCCGTGCGGTTGGATCTCGGTGACGGTGTAGCGCAGCGCCGCCACTCCGGGCTGGCTGTAGTGATCGCAGTCGGACTCCAAGATCACGCGATTGAAGTCGTCCGACCACTGCGACCGGTTGACGCTGGCCGCATCGCAGTAGTTCAACTCGCTGGTGGCGAACACTTCGAGCGCCACCGCGTTGCTCTCCAGCCCGCCAAGGACCGCGAGTACGTTTACCGTGCCCGCCGCGTGTGCGGTGAACACCCCGGCAACATCAAAGGAGCCGATCAGCGGATCGCTGCTCGACCACGTCGCCTGCATCGTGACGTCGCGCGCGATGCCGATGTCGTAGTAGCCGGTCGCGCGGAAGAAACGTTGATCGCCGATTGCCACCACTCGGTCGGTGCCTTCTTGATAGATGGAGAGGGATTGCAACGTCGCTTCGTTCACGACGTGCACGGTGACCGGATTGCTCGTCACTTCATCGAGTGTCGCCGTGATCGCCGCGTTGCCCGCCGCCACCGCCGTCATCACGCCGTGCGCATCGATGGTCGCGGCGGTGTCGTCGCTGGTGTGCCAGGCGACTTCGCCGGTCACATCGCGCCATGCCCCGGTATCGTACTGCGCCGTTGCCTGGAATTTGAGTTGATCGCCGCGGAGAACCGGAATGGTGTAGCCGCAATCGAAACACGGTTCCGGCCGCGTCCCGTTCGCGTCGACGCGGCTGTCGACCACCGCGAAGCCGCCGTTGTTGGCGTAGATCGAGATCGCCACGATGCTCGGCTCGGTGACAACCTTGAGCTGGGTGGCGTCACTCGTCACGCCGCTCAGCGATGCGGTGAGTTGGGTCGTGCCGACGGCGCGGCCGGTAAACAGGCCGTCGGTCACATCGCCGATACCGCTGGGATCGAGCTGCCACGTCACCTCGTTGGTGATGTCCGCGTAGTAGCCATCGTCGAACTCACCGAAGGCACTGAATTGAATCGTGCCGCCGACCTGCACCACCTGCGTGCAATTGGGGATCGGCAAGATGTCGCCGGGACTCGGTGGCAGGCGAATCGGCGTTGCGCCGGGGGCGGTCTTCGGCGCACCGAGCGGATAGAGGCACGAAAGGTTCTGCACGTGAATCGTGCGCAGCGCGGGCCGCGCGACGACTTCCAGCGGCCACTCGCCGCTGAGTTTGTCACCGATCGATGCGGTGACGATGGTATCGCCGACCGCGAGCGCCGACGCGGTGCCCCACGAATCGATCGAGGCAACGTGCGGATTCGCCGACTGCCACGCGGCCAGATAGGTCACGTCGATCACGGTGCCGTCGCTGAGTCGCGCGCTGGCCGAGAATCCACCCTGCTGGCCGACGATCAGTTGCGACGGACCATTCGTGATGCTGATGCTGTCGATGTCGACCGCATCGCAGATCGGGAGGCACACACTGGTGCGACAATCGTCACACTCCGGGCAACTGGGAACACACCGGCAGATGTCTCCCGGCAGTTGGCAACTGCCGTTGTCGTTGCAGCGATAGGGATTGACGCGGCCGGCCGGCGCACAGACGCCTGGACTACCGCAGTCCTCGCACGACGGGCAGCTCGCCAGACATTGGCACACGGTACCGTTCGGACAGGTCTCACCTTGCTCGCAGACGCTGAGCGGCACCGTACAGCCGTCGACGGCGAAGTGACCATCGCCGTCGGGATCAGTAAGCGTACGACTGCCATCGCCGATCTCGACGATGCGCCCGTTGCCGGTCACGACATGCGCGCCATTGGGCGCAATCGTTTCGGTGAGGCGCACGCCGCCGCGGGTGAACGTCGAGATCGATTTGACCTGGCCCAGACCGATCTCAGCGACGACATCCGCCGTGCCGTCGTCACCGACCGCAAACGGCACCAGGAACGCGGCGAGATTCCCGGCGAGGACTTTGTTGATCGAGAGCGCATAGTGGCCGGCGGCCAGTCCCTGGATTTCGAACCGCCCGTCAGCGGTGGTCACGCCGCGCTTGGTGGCGACGCCGACGACCGTGAAGTCGGCGAACGAAAGAACCTTGTCAAACGAGGCGCTGTCGGGATGGGACATCCAGTCTGACGACGGCGCAGCGAGCGCGTCGCCGCGATTCGACGCGACCGAGTTTTGCAGCAAGAGCAGGCCGGTGACGGCGTTGCCTGAGGTCTGGGTCGGCACCAGCGTCGGCGTCCCACTTGGATGCAGCGTGTTGGTCGGCACCGGACGCAGCGTTCGCGTGGCCGTGGAGGCGGCCGCGCCACCGCCGTCGCTGCTACTGCCACCGCAGGCCGCGATCAGCGCGGCGAGCGCGATTGAAAGAACGGGCAGGCCCCAACGAGCGCGTGTGATGATCATGACGGACTCCTTCGTTGCATCCTTCGTTTGTGTCGCCACGCTAAGAGCGGGAGCGTGATCCCCATCAGCATCGACCAGTCGGTACCGTGGAGATGAGGTGGCGGTTCGATTGCGCAGCCACCGCCCGCTGCAGGTGTCTTGGTCGGCGACGGTGACGGTGTGCGCTTCAATGTTGCGGTTGGTGTGCAGACACAAGTAACCGTTCGCGAGAGAGTTGGCGAGGGCGCAGCCGCCAACACCGTGAACGTCACCGATCCGATCTCCGCCTCGGTAGCCACGCGCACGACATGCGGCCCCGGTGCGGCATCCGTGGGAACGGTAAACCCTGCCGCGTAGTTGCCAATCGTATCACCCTGGCCCTCGCCGACTGCTACGTCGTCGAAATAGACGACGACTGTGCGCCCGGAGTGTGCGAAGTAACACGTGCCGCTCACGCTCACCCCGGTCCCCACCGGTCCGGTAGTTGGGATCACGGTTGGTTGGCAGCCGGGGGAAGGGGGCAGAGTTGCGGAGACGCTTGGCGTGGGAGGCGCGCACACGCACGCCCCGCAGTGGTGGCAACTGGAGTCGCACACCGCATGCGAGCCCGCCGCGCACGAGGGCGGCGGCGCGCAAGGAAGACACGTGGCGGTCGGGGTCGGGGTTGGGGTTGAGGAGAAGCACTGCGGAGGAACGCCGACGGGAATGCAGCCTTCGGTAGGCGTGCGTGTCGGGATCAATGTAGGCGTCGATTGCAAGTCGCCTGGCGCCGGCCCGATGGCGAACGCAAAGATTGCCGCGACGCCGGTGGGTCCGTGTCCAACTCGAATGACAGCCGTCACCGTCTCCGTGCCTGAGTCGATCACCCAAGCCGAGTCGCCTTCGGCGTTGGGGATGTAGGCCGGCGGCGCCGCGCTGGCGCGCGCGGCGCTCAGCAGCGGCACCAGCATCGCCAGCGCACGCGGCCGCGCGCGGCGTATGCTGACGAGCAACGCTGGCACGGCAAGAAGCAGGACCACCCTCGTTGAGGAAGCGGATGAGCGAACGACGGTACAACCGCCCGAGCCTACGCCTGCGCCTGCGCCAAGATTGCTCGGCGCCCCCTCGACATCGACTTGCGCAGCGGGAGTAGCCGTCACCGACGCGTTCGCGCTCGGTCCGATGCGTGGCGAGAACGCGGTCGGGGTTGCGGTCGGCGCCTCCGCGTCAAATGGCGTCGGCGTTCCGGTCGGCAACCGTGTCGCCGTTGCGCGCCGCGTCGTCGTCGGTCCAGTAAGGATCACCGCGCCGTCTCGTCCCTCGGCGGGCAGCGCGTCGCCGTTCGACGCCGCCGCGATGATGCCGAGGTTACCCAGCGTCGCCGACGCTTCATCGCCTTGGGCCAGGAACGTACAGGAATATAGCTCGCCGTCTGGAATCGGATTGATGTTGTCGAACGCAACCACGATCGCACGCAGCATTTTCCGGTTGTCTCCGTAGGACGGACAAAGTGCGACGTCGCGGCAGTCGTGAATCGAGAGCGCCAGCGTCTTGCAAGGCGCGCTGGCCGAGCCAGTTTCGCATGCCGCATCGTGGGTGCTAATCGCCGGATTGATACGGCAACTTGTGGTGCTCACCAGATCGACGACGGTTGGATCGAACAGGATATCGTTCTGCGTGCCGCTAACCGTGTAGCCGTTGGTCGAGAGGGTGACACTGATGGTGAACGCGCCGCCCGGATGCACGGTCGCATCGCCAACATCGATCGATACCGCGCTGCCCGATGCGGGCGTCGGGGTGGCCGTCGGTCGCGGCGGGTCTCCCTCGTTCACGTAGCGGGCGAGTTGGACCGCGTACTTGGCGCCAACGAAAGTGTATCCGGCAGCCACGACACTTCCGTCACCTTGAAGGGCAAGGGCCCGCGCACTCCCCGGTGGCCCGAGCTCGACACCGCCAGTTCCAAAACTCGTATCGGGCCGGCCGTTCGCCGTGTACCGCGTCAACACGAAGCCCGCACCGAACCCCGCTGCCTCACGGGTGGCGATCAACCCTCCGTCGGGTTGCAACGTGAGCGCATACGCAGCGTCGAAACCCTGACTTGCCGCTGTGACCGCGATGCCACCGCTGCCAAAGGACGCGTCGAGCGTGCCGTCCGCGCGGTAGCGCACCAGCACGGCATTGAGACCGTTTGTACCCGCGGCAACCAACTTGCCGTCGGGTTGCCTGACCAACGAGTAGGCGCTGGCACTGCGCGTACCCAACGATGTCGTGACGCGGCCGTCGACACCAAACGAGGAATCCAACCTACCATCGGCTTCGTAGCGCACGAGCGCCCAGGCGCAATCATGGTTGCATGTGCCGCCGGCCGCAACCACCCGGCCATCCGGCTCGATCACCAGCGCGCGCGCCCACGCGCCATCGCTACCAATCGCGGTGCGCACAATGCCGCCGTCGCCGAACGACGGATCGACGCTGCCATCGGTATTGTAGCGAACCAGCATGAACAACCGATTGTCCGAGCCCGCTGCGATCACTTTGCCATCGGGCTGCAGTGCCACTGCCGCCGCGCTCGCGCTGCGTTCGCTGATCGCCGTCACCGCTTGGCCGCCGTCGCCGAAGCTCGTATCGAGCGTCCCGTCGCTATTGAAGCGTGCTACCGCGAACCCACACGTGTCGTTGCACCTCAATCCCGCAGCGACCAATTTTCCATCCGCTTGCAAGACGAGTGCGAAGCTCTGATCGTCCCCGTTGCTCAGCGGCACGACCGCAATACCATTGGCCCCGAAGCTCGCATCGAGCGTTCCGTCCGGGTTGTAGCGGATGAGCAGAAAGTCGTCCTTGGTAACCGGCGCAGTGACTGGTGTGGGGGTCGCGGGTGCATCGTTGCGCACGGAGCCGGCGGCGACCAGCTTGCCGTCGGGTTGCAGCACCAGCGCGTAAGCGAAGGCATCGTTGCTGAGTGCGGTCGCGACGACGCCCGCGTCGCCGAAGCTGGGGTCGAGCCCGGCGCGCGCTGTCCCCGCCGGTTGCACGGCGATCGCGGCCAGCAGCAGGGTCCCGACGGTGCGGTGAGTCACCTTCATGGCCAAAATCCGACGGCCTCACGTCTAAACAACTCTTGTTTTCTTGTCAAGCAATTTCCATTTCGGTAGTATCCCGGCATGGCCGCTCCGGGGGCGCCGCGCAAAGGCATCAAGGACATCTTCTACGAGACCCGTGTGCTCACCGGGCGCGACTACACCGTGCGGCGCTTCGCCATCGAGGTGCTCGGTGGGCACGTCGATCCGGTCATGCTGGGCTACATCGAAAAGGGTAAGCGCTTTCCCAACGAAGCACTGGTGCGGCGGTTGGCGGCGATTCGCAAGCAAGACCCGCACGAGTTGCTCGCCCTCTTGTGGCGCGATCGCATCGTTTACGCGTTCGGCAGAGAGCTGCGCAAAGTGTTGCACTCGCCCAAAGGTGTCGGCGGTGTCGAGGACGGCGAACTGGCGGTCGTCATCAGCCAGGCGATCGCGGCCTTGCCGGACGACGCGAGCTGGATACCGGTGGCGCGCTGGCGCGCGCAGTTTCGCGCCGCGCCGAAGCGCAGCAAACGCGCCACGGCGGCATCGGACGAAATGGTCCAGCGGGTCGAGACCACGCTGCGCGAGCGCCGGTTGGTCGAAGTGCGCGCGGGAAGAGTGCGCCGTCGCGGTCGCCACTTCGTCGCCACCGATCTGAAGGAACGGCAAGCGCTGGCGTTGGAGTTCTGCACGCTGTTCGCCAAAGGCATGCTCGATAAACTGGCGCTGCCCGATCTCGAGACCGGCACCTACCTGCGCAATCACTATTTGAACATCGATCCGAAACGGCTGCCGGAGTTTCGCAAGCGGTTGGAGGCGGCGCTCAAGAAACTGGCGGAAGACTTCGCCACCGAGGCCACCGCCGACACTTACTTCCTTAACGTGCTGGTCAACGCGACTCCATTCTGAGTGGGGTGATGATGCAGACCTGGCGATCTCTGAGATGTCTTCTGGCGCTGATCACTCTCGCGCTGGCGGCGTGCAGTGGCAGCGGCTCCAGCGGCTTCGACGTCTCCAGCGAGAACACGGCGATCGATCAAGCGCTCAGCCAGCAGCAGTGCGTCGACTTCGAAGGGTTGACCATCTGCCCGGCCAACTCCGGGCCGATCGCGCCGAGCAATCCGCCGACGCTCACCCCCACGCCGACCCACACCCCAACCAATGCACCAACGACCACGAACACGCTCAAGCGGATCGCCACTGCGACCGATACGCCGACGCAGACCCTAGTGCCCACCGACACGCCAACTTCCACCGTTCCACCAACAGCGACCGCAACGTCTACGATGACCTTGACGCTGCCGCCAACGGATTCACCGACGACCATCGAAACCGCAAGCACGACTGCAACGCAGACCGGCACCGCGACCGGAACGCCCACGTCGACTCAAACACCGACCCAACCGACCACCGACTTCTCAACTCCGACGGCGACGGCGAGCCGCACCGCAACACGGACCAGCACGACAACTTCCACGCCGGTTACAACGACGACCGGCGTACCGGTAACCACGGCACCGCTCGCCACAGCGACGACAACCGGAACGAGTCAACCGACGGCGACGACCACCACCACGTTGACCGCAACCCAAGTGCCCACAGAGACACCAACGAGCCCGCCGCCCACTGCGACGGGCACCGCTACGTCGTCGCCCACGGCGGTACCTTCTCGCACCGCGACGGCTCCGCCGACGGCGACAGCGACTCTGGTACCCACGCGTACGGCGACCCATGTAGCGACGGCGACTGCGACGCGGCCGCCAACGCTGGCACCATCGTTCGCTGCAACCGCGACTCCGAAACCGACGTCGACGGTAACGCTGGTACCGACAGTCACGCTAACGCCCACGCTCGCCCCGACCCCGCCAATGCAAGTGGACACGGCGATCGATAGCTCCACCCCGGTCGCTTGCGCCCCGGTCAACGGGGGCACCCGCTGCACCTTTACGCTCGCCTTTAGCGCGCAGGGGTTTCATGCCGATGCGGAGTTTCGCGTCGCCGTGCGCACCGTCAACCCGCTCGGATCGTGGATGATCATCCCCACTCCGCTGCTGAGCTTGGGGCCGACCGCGTCGATCTTCCGCGTGCCGGTCTCGGTGGCCGTCGCCACGTCCGCCACCGAAGTGCAACTCGCCGTCCTCGCGTTCGCCGAACCGGCGGCCGCTGTACCAAGTACGGTCAAAGCGCTCGGAGACAGCGGGGCAAACTTCGCGTACGTGACGCCGCCATTGCCGTTGCGGCCGTAAACGACAAGCCGCCAGGGCACCAAGTTCGGATGAGTCTCTATCTCGGCTTCGATGTCGGCACTCAGGGCACCAAGGGTGTGGTGCTCGACGCGGAGTCGCATGCCGTGGTCGCGCGAGCGGGGCGATCGTATGGGCTGATTCCGAACCTCCCACCGGGCGCGGCGGAGCAGCATCCCGAGACCTGGGTGCAAGCGGTGCAGGAGGTTGCCGCGGAGTTGCTCGCCGGTGTGGACCGGGCGCGCGTGCGTGGCATCGGCGTTTCGGGTCAGCAACACGGCCTCGTCGTTCTCGACGATCACGATCGCGTCGTGCGGCCGGCGAAGTTGTGGTGCGACACCACGACGGCCGCTGAGGCGCACGAGCTATCACGCGACCTCGGGCACGCGATTCCCGCGGGCTTTACGGCGTCGAAGATGCTCTGGCTGCAGCGCCACGAGCCGGAAGTTTGGAAGCGCGTGCGCTCGGTGCTGCTGCCTCACGACTACCTCAACTTCCGTCTGACCGGACGCAAGACGATGGAACCGGGCGACGCGTCCGGTACTGGTTTCTTCGATCCGGTCACGCGCGCGTTTGATCAGCGTGCGTTGTCACGCATCGATGCGCGCTTGGCAGAGATGCTGCCGCCGATGATTCAGTCGGGCGAACCGGCCGGCGCGTTGTCGTCCGCTGGCGCGCAGTTGTTAGGTCTCCCCGACGGAATGCTGGTTGCGAGCGGTGGCGGCGACAACATGATGAGCGCGATCGGCAGCGGCGCGACCAGGCCGGGTGTCGTGGTCGTCAGCCTCGGCACATCGGGGACAGCTTTCGCCTACAGCCCGACTCCGGTGGTCGATCCCGACGGATCGATCGCGGCGTTCTGCGATTCCACGGGCGGCTGGCTGCCGCTGCTGTGCGTGATGAACATGACCGGCGTGACCGAAGAGGCACGCGCCGCGTTCGGCGATGCCGATCACGAGTTGCTGACGCGCGAGGCAGCGCAGGTGCCCGCGGGGTGCGACGGCGTGATGTTCCTACCGTACCTACGGGGCGAGCGCGTCCCTAATCTCCCCGGCGCAACCGGCGCGATCGTCGGACTGCGTCCCGGGCTGCTGCGGCGCGGCCATCTGTTTCGCGCCGCGCTCGAAGGCACGAGCTTGAATCTCGCGCTCGGCATCGAGCGGATGCAGCGACTCGGGATCACCGTCGATTCCGTTCGCGTTGTCGGTGGTGGCGCACACAATCCACTGTGGCGCCAGATCCTCGCCGACGTGCTCGAGGTCTGGGTGCAACGGCTAACGGAACCGGAATCCGCCGCCCTCGGCGCGGCGATTCAGGCGCTCTGGACCGTGGGGCGTGCAGCAGGAGAATCGGTGAGCGCTAGCGAAATGGCCGCTCCGTTTGTTCGCACGGACAGCGAACTCGTTCAGCCCGACGCGACGCACCTTGATGTCTATCGCGAAGCACGCGCGAATCTCCGCGCGCTCACAAAACGCATATTCCGCGCAAATTGACTCGGAGGTCATCCACCAAACCTCAGCGCGAACCGTCTCCAACCGTCGCCTCTGACCATTCCAGTGCCTCAGGTTCACGCTGCTCGTCTTCAGCCATCGCTTGATACGCCGCTGTGGGGCGCTCTGTTTTCTGCGTCCCCACTCGGTGTCCTCGGTGCCTCGGTGGTGGGAGCCGTTCTTCGCCCATCACACGATGCGCCGCGCATGGCGCAGCACGGAGCGCACGAAGCGGTTGCACCGCCGCTCTTCGGCGAACTCGTCCGGCGTGTAGATGAGGAGGTCGACGCCCGTTGGCGCGCCCAACCAGACGTCGCGGTAGTCACGGAAGCGGTCGACGAACGGACGCGCCGACGGTGCGACGATCAGGAGGTCCACGTCACTGTATGCATCGGCCTCATCGCGCGCATACGAGCCGAACAGATAGGCCGCCTCGGCCCCGCACGCCTTCAGCACGCGCGGCAGTCGCGTCAACCAGCGGCTCACACGTGCCGGCGCAGTTGTTGTTGAGCCCATCGTAAAACCTTGCCGGACGATCGCAGCGCGGCGCGCGCTTGCGCGGGTGAAAACGCGTCGGTCGGCGCGATGCCGGGCAACGCATCGGGATAGCGTGTCGACACGTAGTACTGATCGAGTTGACCGCCCAGATCCAACAACTCGGGCGTCACCTGGGCGCGCGCGTTCAGTCGTCGCAGCAGCGCGTGGATCGAGTGGCCGATCACCGTTCGCGCGCCGAGATGGTAATGGACCGCCTTGGTAGCCTTCTCCGCGACTTGCTGCGCGATGAAACAACACTGCGCGTGGAAGTGCCCCGTCAGCGCCGCCCGCGCGAACCGGTAATCGTCGGCCGCTTGCCGCAGCCACAGTTGAGCATCGGTCTGTCGCACACGCCGCGTATAGCAGAGACGGCGGCGAGCGGGCTACCGCACAGTCGTTTTCGCTCGACCGGATCGGAGCGGATCGCGATCTAGCCCGAACAGTTGTTGAGGGCGGCGTTGACCGCCTGCACGAGACAATCGACCGTCACCTGCTGGTTACCGTTGCAGTCGAACTGCGGGCACTGGTCGAGGGCGAGGTTGCCGAGCGCGATGTTCACGCCCTTCACGAGTTCGTCGATTGTCACCGTGTCGCCGCCGTCACAGTCGCCAGCGCACGGGATCGGCGTGGCTGTTTCAGTCGGGTTAGATGTCTGCGTTGCTGTGGGCGAGAGCGTCGGAGGGGCTGTTGCTACGTCCGTGGGTGTTTGCGTCGCTGTTGCGGTGGACGTCGGTGTAGTTGGCGTCGCCGTGTAAGTCGGCGTGCTCGTCGCAGATGGCGTCGGTACCGTCGAGGGTGGTCCCTCAAGAAGGGTCGCGATCGCGTAGCTCCCGCTATACTTGTCCAGCCAAGCGATGCCCTCATCGCGTTGTTCGAAAAATTGGAGACTCACGAGCGTGAAGGGACCATATGTGCCGCCAGAAGGAAGCTGTCGCCGGTCGAAGAAGAGGCTGACGGTCGACGTCCCCTCGGGCAGAGCCTGCAACGGCGCCGAGGCGCTCAGGCGGACCTCCTGTGCCTCATCCGCGATCTCGCCCGAGATATGATAATTCCCCGCCGTCTCCACGGTCACCCAAAACTGCAAGCGGATGAAGTCCGGTTCTCCGTCTCCATCGGTATCTGGAGCCTCGTCGGTCAGATCGCCCGCGATTCTTCCCAGTCCGGAAGCAATAGAGAAGGTGCCATTGGCGACACGGCGGAACAGTTGCCCCGTGGCGTCCGCTCCATTGGCCGTGAAGACGACCTTGTAGTCTCCCGCTTGGCTGGTCTCCAGAAAGTGGTTGGCATAGACGCCATCGTTTGCGGCGCCATCTCCGTGCGCGCACAGAGCGCACAGAGAGAACCCTGAACATCCATCCGAAGAAAAGGATCCAACGCAAAGTCGCCACGGCGCAAAGCCGCAAGGGTGCAGAGAAGGGGGATGCTCTTCACAGCCCCTCGCTTTGCGGCTTCGCGTCTTTGCGACTTTGCGTTGAGTATTTCCGCATTGGGCTTCACGGCCGACGCCCCCACTCGGTGTCCTCTGTGCCTTCGGTGGTTGGTGTCCATCCGGTCTCGATCCGAGTGTTGGAGGGATTGACAACACCACTCGTTGTCGCCATCGTCTCGAACATGAGCGCCACGGCACTGATTCGCCGTCGGGTCGTGGTGGCTTCAGATGCGTTCGTCGAAGTGGTGATATGGCGCGTGGCACCGCCGGTCCGACCCTCGGTCCATGCCTTCAAGTATCGGCTGGCCTACGTCGTGGCCGGCCAGTGTGTGGTGCGCTACGATAACGAGCGCGGCAAAGGCGATCACCGACACGTCGGCACGGTGACGACGCCGTACGTCTTCTCAACACCGGATCAACTCATGGTCGATTTCAACGCCGACATTGCGAGGTGCGATGATGAGCACGGTCGTTCTTGAAGTACGCTCCCTGCCCGAGACGCTGCATGATGCGTCGCGGGCAATGAAGACCGGCCGGGGCGACGGCGAGGTCCGCATTGCCTTCGCCACGCCCGAGTTGCTGTGGCAGGTGCTGAGCGCAAAACGGTGGGAGCTGCTCAAAGCTCTTTGTGGCGCTGGGCGGGTGTCGATTCGCGAAGCCGCGCGGCGCGTCGAGCGCGATGTGAAGGCCGTGCATGCCGATGTGAAGGCGCTTCTGCACGCCGGCCTACTGAGTCGCACCGCGGACGGTCGCATCGAGTTCCCGTTCCAGGCAGTCAAGGTCGATTTCGTGCTGAAGGCCGCGTAGCCTTCTACGAAGTCGATGAGTGAACAAGGCTTGAGCACCACAAAGAACACCGAGCGGACTGATGGGCGCGGCCGCACCCGCAACGCGTCGACGATCCGATCAACGTTTGCGGGCGGTGGACTTCGCCGCGCGCCGTCCATTTTTCAGACTCGCTAGGAACTTGTCGACCGGCAGCGTGTTGACCACGTCCTTCTTCTCCGCCCAACCGCGGCGGGCGGTGGCGATGCCGTAGTCGATGTAGGCGAGGTGGTTCACGCTGTGGGCGTCTGAGTCGATCACCAGCTTGACGCCCGCGGCGATCGCTTTGCGGACGTGCTCGTCTTTGAGATCGAGGCGTTCGGGGAAAGCATCGATCTCGAGGATGGTGCCGGTGCGCTTGGCCGCCGCGATTATGGCGTCGATGTCGACGTCGTACGCTTCACGCTTGTTGATGACGCGGCCGGTGGGATGGAACAGGATGTCGGCGTGCGGGCTCTCCATCGCGCGGATGATGCGGCGGGTCATCTCGGCACGCGGGAGATTGAAGTGCGAGTGCACCGCCACACCGACCACGTCGAGTTCGGCGAGCACGTCGTCGTCGATATCGAGCGTCCCGTCCTTGTTGATGTTGACCTCGGCACCGCTGAGCAGCGTGAATCCCTTCAGGTGTTTGCGCAGCGCCCGGATAGCTTTGATCTGCTCGCGCAACTTAGCCTCGTCGGCGCCCATCATCGCCAGGCTCTTGGTGTGATCGGTGATCGCCATGTATTCGCGGCCGAGGCGGCGCGCTTCCTTCACCATCTCCTCGATCGAGTTGGCGCCATCCGTCCATGTCGTTTGGGTTTGCAGATCGCCGCGCACCTCGCCGTATTGAATCAGGCGCGGCAGTCGACCTTCGCGCGCGGCGTCGATCTCGCCCGCGTCCTCGCGCAGCTCGGGCTCGATGTAGGGCAGGCCGAGGATGTCGTAAACATCCTCCTCGGTCTTGCCGGCGATCTGTTTCTCGCCGCGAAAGACGCCGTACTCGTTGAGCTTGAGACCACGCTCGATCGCGATCTTCCGGAGCGTGACGTTGTGGGCCTTGCTACCGGTGAAGTAGTTGAGCGCCGCGCCGAAACTCTTCGACGGCACCACCCGCAGATCGACTTGCAATCCGGTTTCGAGTCGCACACTCGACTTCGTCGAGCCCTGGCCGAGCACGCGCGTGACTTCGCGCATGCCGATGAAGAACTCCATCACCCGTTCGGGCTGATTCGACACCACCAGCACATCACCGTCACCGACGGTCTCGCGGCGACGGCGCACCGAGCCGGCGATCGCGACCTGCTGCACACCGGCGATGGTGCCGAGCCGCGCCTGGATGTCTTCAAGCAATGGCAGCACGGTACCGAGCGGCTGGCGTCCGGTGTGGCCGCGGAGAAACTCGATGCCCTTGAGAATCTTCTGCTCGCTCTTTTCACCGAAGTGCGACAGCGTGCGAATCTGCCCGGCGCGCGCGGCGCGTTCGAGATCGTCGACCGTGCGAATGCGCAGCGCGTCGTACAACGCCTTGACGTGCTTCGGGCCGATGCCTTCGATCGCGGTGAGCTCAGAGATGTCGGCCGGCACCTTCGCGTGCAGATCGTCGTAGTACTTGAGCTTGCCGGTGGTCAGCAGCTCTTCGATCTTCTCGCCGATGCCGCGACCGACGCCGGGAATTTCTCCCAGCGCCTTCAGTCCACCCTTCGCGTAGCTATCGGCGAGCGGCTCATCGAGGGCGTCGATCGTATACGCGACCTTTTCGTACGCCCGCGGTTTGAACGGCACGCCTTCCATGTCGAGCAGCGCCGCGATCTCACGCATGACTTTTGCCACGGCCGCGTTGGTCATGATGAAAGTCTACAGTCGAAAGTCCACAGTTGAAAGTCAGGCGTTCGCCTTGACAGAAATCAGTCGCGTGCCCTATGGCCAGGGGACCTAGCGAGTGTTGCTCGCGACGGTGCCGGCGCAGACGAAGTGGCTGGGGGGGGAGGCTCGGTGGGTGAAGCAGCGCTGGAGACCGGTGGTTGCCACGGAGGGCCATCATGGAAGTTTCTGAATTCAGCTTCAGACTCTTGGTTCTCTTCCTTCCAGGAATCATGTGTCTCATTCTCATCGACCCGCTCATTGCCCATCGAGACTGGCACGCCCCGGAGCATTTTGTGTACGCGTTTGTGCTGGGATTTCTCTGCTACGTTCTCGCATTCCACTCTTGGCCGTTGTCCAGTGGACGTGGCCACCCCGGCTTTCGTTCTTTTCGTCGATTTCGGATTCCCGCGCGATACCCTATTCCGAGCCACTCTTGGTGACGCTGCTGGCCTCGCCCATTCTCGCGCTGGTTGTATCGCTCGCGGTCAATCGGAGATGGCTCTACCGGCTCGCGGGATCCATCGGTGTGAGCGAGCGCGACTCTGAAGATGTCTGGAGCTCGGTCTTCGGATCCAGTATCCGATGGGCAACGATTCGAGACCTGGAGCACGATTTGGTCTATGATGGACGGGTGGAACGCTACTCGGACTTTCTTGACGGCAATGAGCTGCTCTTGCGCGACGCCAGGGCGTACCGGAACTCGACTGGGGAAGAGCTGTATAAGGTCGACGCGGTGTATCTCGCTCGTGCCAAGGACAACGTTACGATCGAGTTCCGCGGCGCAGAACTGGAAGATTAGTTGGAGGACAAGACATCATGGCTAAGCCCATATCTCGAGAGACCGTGGAAAAGGGGGGAAAGAACCCGGCCCCTTCAACTCCAAGACCTCAGCCGCCAGCCCCTCAAAGGCCCGCAACTGCACCCGTCTCCTCGCCACCACCGTCTCGGTGATGGTCAAGCCGCACCCCGTCAGCCAAGATACTCCACCACCACTTTGATCTGATTCGTCGGCTTGCCGAGTTCGTGCAGCGCGTCGGGGATCTCGTGCTGGCGGATGCGGTGCGAGACGAAACGCTCGGCTGGCAGTGCGCCGCTGTGCAGCGCCGCGACGACTTCTTCGACTTCCTCCTTCACGGTGCCGATTGGAAAAACGAGATCGGTTTCCTTCAGACACAGCGACACCGGGCGGATGGTCAGTTCGCTCATCGTGATACCGGCAAGCACAACGACGCTGCCGCGACCGCCAGGCAATCGGATGGCATCCTCCATCACATCGGGGCGGCCGACTGCTTCGAAGACGACCTCGGGGCGGCCGCCCAGGGCGGCCGCAATCGCCGCGCTCAGGTCGCGCTCTGCGCTCGGATTGATCACCGCATTGGCGCCCAACTCGCGCGCCAACTGTGCGCGCGCCGGCGCCGGTTCGCTCACCACGATGCGCCCGGCACCGAGTCGGCGCGCCCAATACAGAATCGACAGACCGATCTGACCAGCGCCCAAAATGGCAACGCGCTGCCCCGGCTGCAATCGGCTACGCCGAACGAAGTGGAGGCCGTTGCCGATCGGCTCGCCGATCACCGCGTCGCGGCTCGGCACCGATTCGGGCACGCGCACCAGCGCGCTAGCCGCGATGGTGATCCACTCGCTGAAACCGCCGCGCTGGTCGGACATGCCGAGCGCGTCACCGATCGGAATCGCGCGATCGCCGGGACGCCATTCGGTCACCCCCGCTCCGCAGGACTCGACTTCGGCGATCACTTCGTGGCCGAGGATCGTCCCCGGCACCGAGATCTGCGACAGCACTTTGTCCGAGCCGCAAATGCCGCAGGCGTGCACGCGCATCCGCACCTGGCCGGGGCCTGGCTCCGGTACCTCGACTTCGCGCAGGTCGAACTGACCGGGCGCAATCAACACTTGAGCGCGGCTCTTCATTGTTGGTTCACTCCTGGTTGACTCACTCCTCCGTCGAGCACCGCGAGCACGCGGTCGATGTCGTCGCGGGTGTTGTAAAAATGCACGCCCATATGAATGCAGCCTTCGCGGGCGTTGATAGTGATGCGCTGGCTATGCATCGCCGCGACCAATTGGGTCGCCGGTGGACCGCCGGCTGGTGGCGCAAAGAGTACGATGCCGGACCACTCGCCGGCGCCGCGTGGACTCTCGACGCGACAACCCCGACGCGTGACCTCATGCACGAGATAGTCAGTCAGCTCGCCAATGCGCGCTTCGATGCGCTCGATGCCGATCTCTTCGATCAGCTTCAACGATTCGTTGAGCGCGGCGATGCCAAGATAGTTGCGTGTGCCTTCCTCGAAGCGGCGCGCTTCATCCACGAGTGTGCGGTCGCACGGCGCGTCGGGATCGCCCGGATCGGCATCGACGACGAGGCTGCCGGTCGCGGTATGACTCGCATCAAGCTGGGCGAGCAAGGCGCGGCGACAGTAGAAGATGCCGAGGCCTTGGACGCCGAGCAGCCACTTGTGCGTGCCGGCGGCGACGGAATCGATATCGGTAGCGCGTACGTCGAGCCGCAGCGCGCCGAGGCCTTGGATCGCATCGCAACACAGCAACCCGCCGCGGGCGTGGACAACCTCTGCGAGCGCGCGGAGATCCGCGCGGAAGCCGGAGTTGTATTGCACGAAGCTGACGGCGAGCAGGCGGGTCCGCGCTGACCACGCGTCTGCGACCAGCCGCGGCGTGATGCGCCGGTCGCGCTGCGGCAACAGGCGCGTCACCACGCCGCGCGCCGCTTGCCCCATCCACGGCAGCACGTTCGCCGGATACTCACCTTGCGCGACCAGCACCTCATCGCCCGCCCGCCACGGCAAGCTGGAGGCCACCCACAACAGTCCTTCGGACGTGTTGCGAGAGAAGGCGACCTCTTCGGCATCGCATCCCAACAGCCGCGCCACGCGGCTGCGAGTTTCACTCACTACCGGCGCATTGCGGAAGATCGTCGAGACGATCGCCTTGCGCGTCAGGTCGTCGATGCGCTCGTGCAACGCCTGCGCCACCCGGTGCGACAAAAGCCCGAGCCCGTTGGTCGCAAAGTAGGCGTAGCGCTCAAGGGCGGGGAACTCCGCGCGCAGCCGCTGCACTTCGTCATCGCTCAGCATCGTCATCGCCGCCTCCGTGAGAGACTTCGGGCATGGCTCTACCACAGAGCGCCCTGCCGGTTGAACCCTGATCCGGCACCAGACGGCTGCGCCTGGAGCGTGGTGCCGAAACATTCTGGCTTGACAAAGAATATGAAATGGGAATATATCCCATTTAGATGGAGAGATTGCCCACAGTATGTCGCGCCCCGCCCGCTGTGGCGGCTTACCTTGCTGGGTGCGAGTTTCCGACCGAACCAAAGAGAGGAGAATCGACCATGACCAGAAAGCTTTTGATAGTCGGTGCGCTGTCGCTGCTGGGGTTCGCCCTGACCACGCCGGCTCGCGGACGAGTATTGGGTGCGCGGCCCGGGTGTGTGAGCGACTGCCGACACAGCGCGAACGTGTGCCGCCAAGCGGCCATCCATGATGCCCGCATGTGCGCCCAGGCGACCTGCAGCGTCGAGCTGCAAGCCGCGCACGACGCGTGCGCGGCGGATCCGACCTCCGACGCGTGTCGCGCCGCGCAGGATGCCGTGCACACTTGCGTGCAACCCTGCCACGACGACTTGACGGCCGCGCTCGACGTGTGTCGCAGCGATGGACAGACCTGCGTCGCCAGTTGCCCGCACCCCGGCACCGTGGAGAGCAAGGACCCGCTGTGTGTTGGACAGTGCCGTACCGATTTTCAGGCGTGCCGGAGTACGGCGCGCAAAGACACGGAGGCCTGTCATCTGGCCTGTCAACCGCTGGTAGCAGCCGCGCGCACCGCTTGTGTTGCGGATCCGTCCTCCGATGCGTGCCACACGGCGCTCCAAGCCGCCGGACATTGCGAACGTTCGTGCGTGGAAGCGCATGAGCTCGCTTTGCACGCCTGCTTGCGCACCGCTTACGATTGCGTGGAGGCGTGCCCGAATAGCAGTCAACCGTAGCTGAGCCACGCCCGCCCCCCCGGGCGAGGTTCCCACCCCCGCCGAACGGTGCGACGCGCGTGCCGAGTTGCCGTTCGGCGGGGTGAAATGCCATAGGAAGTGCACAACGCCATTCCTCTGTACGACCCAGCGCTCATGTTGCCCGCACCGCTGAAAGAACAGTTCGTGACCGCCATCCGTCGGATGCTGCGGCCAGTCGTGCGCCAGCTGATTGCCTATGGCGTTTCGTATCCCGCGTTCGACCGCATCGTGAAGCAAGTGTTCGTCGACGTCGCCGAGCACGACTTCGCGCTGCCGTTCAAACGGCAGACGGACAGTCGCATTACCTTGGTGACCGGTCTCAACCGCAAAGAGGTACCGGCGCTGCGTGAGCGTACCGGCGAACGTAGCGTCGAGGTCGAGCACACCGTGACCACGCACGTGATCGGCCGCTGGATGACCGGGCCACCCTATGCCGACGCCACGGGCAAACCGCACCCGTTGCCATACAGCAGCGACCGGGCACGCACCGCGAGCTTTGCGCATTTGGTGCGCGATCTCACGGTCGACGTGCCCGTGCGCTCGGTGCTCGACGAGTTGTTGCGTGTCGGCGCCGTCGAGCTGCAGGCGAACGGGGATGTCGTCCTACGGCGCGAGGCACACGTTCCCGCGGGCGATGCCGAGGGCAAGCTGACTTTGCTTGGCACCGACCCGGCCGAAGTCTTCAGCACCATCATCCACAACATCGAGCATCCCGAGACGCCGCACCTGCAGCGAAAGGTGGTGTACGACAACATTGGTGCGGAAGCGCTGGCGGAGCTGCGCGCCGAAGCGCGGCGCGCCGGCGAAGAGTTTGTTCGGCGCGCCAATTCCCTGCTGGCTGCGTACGACCGCGACCGGCATCCTAAGGCCCCCGGTGGTGCGCGGACGCGCGTGGTACTCGCCACCTACTATTTCGAAGAGCCCGTGGCGCCTGCCGAGGCGCAGGAAGAGAAGAAGCCCGCGCGCCCATCTGGTCGCATTCGGAGGTCTCGATGAAACGCGTCCGCCTGTTGGCAGTTGTATTCGCCGCTATTCTCGGTTGTTCGTCCGAAGGTGGTCCGGTGGGTTCAGGGCTGTCGGGGTCATCCGTGAGTGGCAACATTGTCGCCGTCGAAGTCAACGCGCCCGCGGCGGCCACGCTGCCGACGGTCCACGTCGCGATTGACGAGGTACCGGGTCTCGCCACAGACAGCAGCGCCGACGGCACCTTCGTACTCACCGGGGAGTTCTCCGGCGCGATCACCGTGCGCTTTACCGCGCCGGACGTGAACGCCACGTTGCCACTCGAGGTGCCCGCTGGTTCAACCACGGTGGTGTCGGATATCGCGATCCGCACCCAGAGTGTGGAGGTCGGTCCGGTGCGTCAGTTGGGTTTTCTGGGCCACGTCGCCTTGGCCGACTGCGCGGGCAACGAGCTGTTGGTGAACGACCGCGGCATGCAGTCACGTCAATTCATGGTCCGTCTGACCACTGACACGGTCTTCGTACGCGGCAACGGCAACGTGTTGCAGTGCAGCGATCTGCAGGTCGGCGATGCGGTGGCGATTGAAGGCGTACTGCGCCCAAGCGATCACACCGTCGAGGCGGTCACCGTCACCGTCGCTCCGCCACCACCCGGACAACCGCAACCGATCCACGAGCTGCGCTTCCACGGCACCGTCGCGGTCGTCAATTGCGAGTCGGGTATGATCTTCGTCGTCGACACCAGCGGCCAATCGCGCCTGCGCCTGACGTCTACAAGCGTCATCGTCAACGACGCGCAGCAACCGCTACGCTGTAGCGGGATCAACGTCGGCGATCGGGTCGAAGGGCACGGCACCATCAACGTACGCCATCCCGGCGCGATCGACGTGACCACGATGCTCGTGCGACCGCCCGCACCGCTCTAGGCGCTTTCCACTGATGCGGCGGCGGGGCTCGTGCTGGGCAACTCGGGTGCCGGCGATTCCTCTGGCAGTGATCGCGGTCGTCTCACTGTTGATCATCGGCGCGGTGCCGGTTCGCGCGCAAGTCGTCGTCGTCGAGTACGCGCTGCCAACCACGTTCAGCGCACCCCGCAGCATCGCCGCAGGCAGTGACGGCAACCTGTGGTTCACCGAATCCGGCGCGAATCAAATCGGCCGCATCACGCTCGCGGGCACCGTAACCGAGTTCGTGTTGCCGGTGTCAGGGCGCGCCCCCGACCATATCGCGGCCGGTGCGGATGGCAATCTGTGGTTCACTGAAGCGTTCGGCAACCGCATCGGCCGCATCACGCCCGGCGGCAGCATCAGCGAGTTTGCGATTCCCACCGCGTCCAGCTTTCCCACCGGCATCGCGGCCGGCCCCGACGGCAATCTGTGGTTTACTGAGGCGTTCGGCAACCGCATTGGCCGCATCACACCGGCGGGGTCGATCAGCGAGTTTCTGATCCCTACGGCCGCGAGCTTCCCGTCCGAGATCGCCACCGGACCCGATGGCAACCTGTGGTTCACCGAGTCGGACGCGAACCGCATCGGCCGCGTCACGCCGAGCGGCACGATCGCCGAGTTCGTGATTCCCACTGCGGCGAGTTACCCGGCAGGGATTGCGACCGGTCCCGACGGCAACGCCTGGTTCACCGAGTCGGACGTGGATCAAATCGCGCGAATCACCCCGAACGGGACGATCACCGAATTCGTGTTACCCACAACCCTGAGCACGCCGACGGGCATCACCCGCGGCACGGACGGAAATCTCTGGTTCACGGAATTCGACGCCGGCCAGATCGGACGCATCACGCCGGACGGCACGATCAGCGAGTTCGCAACGCTCAGCAATGGCAGCTTTCCGTCGGGCATCACCAGCGGCGGCGATGGACAGGTCTGGTTCACCGAAGAAATCGGCGATCGCATCGGCCGCATTGCACCGGTCGCGACGGCGACTGCCACCGCCACTCGCTCGCCAACCGCATCACCGAGCCACACCAGCACGCGGACGCCGACAGCGAGTGCCACCATGAGCCAGACTCGGACGCCCAGCGTGACACCAACGGCGTCCGCAAGCCCCTCGGCGACACCGACGGCGATCGCGAGCGCAACCACGTCGCCACCGCCGACGCCATCGACAACGATGTCTGCATCTCGTACCGCCGGCCGAACCAGCACGCCTACCGCAACCCTCAGCTCGACTGCGAGTGTGTCGATCACACCGACACACTCGCCGACAACAGCATCAACGGGCACAGCGAGTGCGACTACGGACCCAACTCCCTCACCGACCCCGAGTTTGCCGGCGACGCCCATGGTCACTCGTTCGCCCACGGGTACTTCGACGCTTCAGCCGACCGCGTCACCGGCCGCATCGTCGACCTTGACGGTGACGACAACGCGGTCTCCGTCTCGCACAGCGACGCGAACCAGCACGCCCGCTGACACGCTCACCGCAACATACAGCCAAACCGCGACGGCCTCGCTCACGCCGACTCATTCGTTCTCCGTGACAGCGACCCCGACGAGTTCAGCGACCACCAACGCATCGCCCACCCTCACCGAGCCACCGGCCTTCACTCCAAGCCCGACACCGAATCCGCTGCCGTGCACGGGCGATTGCGACGGCACCAGCGACGTGACGGTGAGCGAACTGGTGGTGGGCATCGACATCGCGCTAGGCGAAGTAGCGCTGACGACGTGTCCATCGTTCGACACCAACGCCGATCGCACAGTCACCGTCGATGAACTGATCCGCGCGCTGCACTACGCGCTGACGCGCTGCCCTACCGCAAGCACGGATCGATCCGCCCGTCAGGATTGAGCGTCGTCGTCCGCAAGCGCCGTCAGCGCTGGCGTCAAGGTCGGCGCGGTCCCCGCTCTACATAATTTCGCGTTGAGGTATTTTTTGGCTTGCGTGACCACAAAAATGGGCGTATTTACCATTTATATGGCCCGCGTCGGTTTGCCGTGTCGTGCCCCTCCCGTGTGCATGCTCTGCGGCGTCAGTGAACCAGAACCCGTTACCTTAAGGAGATACCAATGACCAAAAAGTTTGTGATGGTAAGTGCGTTGTCGCTGCTAGGGCTCGTTTCGGTGGCAAACGCACGAGAGCATGGGCCTGGCGGGCGTGAGCCTGGGGATCATGGATCCCTCTTCCGCGGCAACACTTGCATCGCCGCCTGCCAAACTACCGCGCTGGCTTGTCATCAAGCCGCAGGCACCGAGGCCCGCGCCTGTGCGCAGGCAACCTGCGGCGCTGATCTGCAGGCCGCCCAAGCCGCATGCGCGACGGACCGAAGCTCCGATGCGTGTCAGGCAGCACAAGCGGCCGCCCGCTTGTGTCTAACGCCATGCATCGATGCGTTGATGACGGCGAAGGCCATCTGTCGCACCGACAATCACACCTGCGTGGCCGCGTGCCCGACCCCAACTCCGTCCACCTCCTCGTCGGATAAAGATCCGCAGTGCATCGCGCAGTGTCGCACCGACCTGCACGCGTGTCGCGAGAAGGCGAGTGTCGATGACCAAACCTGCGATCAGGCCTGCGATGCGCTGGTCCAAGCGGCGCGCACGGCTTGCAGTGCCGATGTAACGTCCGCTGATTGCCAGGCGGCGATATCTGTGGCCCAGGCCTGTCTCCAGCCCTGTCGAACGGCGCGCCGTACAGCGGTGCAAGCGTGCATGAGTACGGCACACGACTGCGCGCAAGCGTGCGTGATCGCGACGCCGACGCCCACGCCGTAATCGGAGTTGGCGCAGCGCCCCAGCGATCCCCCCCTCCAAACGGGGACTGCGCCGATTGCTCCGCCGGGCGGGAACGACTCGTTCGTCTGCGAACCGAGTTGCCGCCCGGCGGGGTGAAATGACATAGGAGGGTAGTTGGTTCGTTCGTGATCGTCTCAGCCCATGTTGCCCGCACCGCTGAAAGAACAGTTCGTGACCGCCATCCGTCGGATGCTGCGGCCAGTCGTGCGGCAGCTCATTGCCTATGGTATTTCCTACCCGGCCTTCGATCGCATCGTGAAGCAAGTGTTCGTTGAAGTCGCCGAGCAAGAGTTCGCCCTGCCGTTCAAGCGTCAGACCGACAGCCGCATCTCGTTGGTCACCGGCATGAATCGCAAGGAGGTGCCCGCGCTGCGCCAACGTGCGACCGAACGACTCATCGAGATCGAACACACCGTCGCCACGCACGTGATCGGACGCTGGATGGCGGGGCCGCCGTATGCCGACACCGCCGGCACGCCGCGCCGTCTGCCCTACGATAGCGAGGGTTCGCGTGCTGCGAGCTTCGCCCAACTGGTGCACGAACTCGGCGTCGACGTGCCCGTGCGCTCAGTGCTCGACGAGCTGCTGCACGTCGGTGCCGTCGAGCTGCTGCCCAGCGGCGATGTCGTCTTGCGGCGCGAAGCGCACATCCCGGCCGGTGACATCGCCGGCAAGCTGCCATTTCTCGGATCTGACCCGGCCGAACTCTTCTCGACCATCGTCCACAACATCGAACATGCCGACGTGCCGCGCCTGCAGCGCAAGGTCGTCTACGACAACATCGGTGCGGAAGCCCTCGCCCGGCTGCGCCGCGAAGCGCGGCAGACCGGTGAGGAGTTCATTCGCCGCGCTAACACGTTGCTCGCTTCGTACGATCGCGACCAGCATCCCAATGCGTCGGCCGGCGAACGCTCGCGCGTCGTTCTGGGTGCCTACTACTTCGAAGAGCCGATCGCGCCGGCCGCAGTGAAGCCCGAGGCCGACAAGCGACCGCATCCACCCGGCCGCATCCTCCGGAGGTCCCGATGAAGTCCGCGCGCTCCTGGTGGCTCGTGCTGTACGGCGCGCTCTATCTCGGCTGTGCGTCGGGCGGCGGTCCGGTGGGCACCGGCGTTTCCGGATCCTCCGTCAGCGGCAATGTGATCGACGTGCAGACCACGCCGGCGAGCGGGAGTGCCGCCGCGACCAGCGACCTCGCCAGCATTCGCGTGAGCATCGATGAGGTCCGGGGACTCGCGACCACCACCGACAACGGCGGCAACTTTCAACTCACCGGTACCTTCGCGCGAACCATTACCCTGCGCTTCGCGACCGCGCACTTTCAAGTCACTCAGTCGCTCGATGTTGCCGCGGGCGCCACCGTGGTGCTGGCAGACATCGCGTTGCATCCCGACGCGGTGGAGGTGCAGGCCCCGCGGCAGTCGGCCTTCCGGGCTCACGTCGATCTGGTCGATTGTACGGCGGGTGAATTGATCGTGCACGACGACCACGGCATGCGCGAGCAGTTCATGGCGAGGATCTCGGCGGACACGACCATCGTCGACACGGCGGGCAACGCCAAGGCCTGCAGCGACATTCGAGCCGACGATGTGATCAGCCTCGAAGGGGTGGTGCGCTTGAGCAGCGACCGAACGATCGTGGCGGTGCACATCGTGCTCGCGCCGTCGGTGATCCCGATGAAGCCGCGCGTCATCACCGTACACTTTCTCGGTTCCGTGTTGTCGATCGATTGCCGCACCGGGAGCATCGTAATCGACAATGGCGACGGCCCTGGAACTTCGGTGCTGCGGCTCTCAGCCTCGACCGTCATCACTGGCGGCAATCAGGGATCGCTCACTTGTAGCGACCTCAAGATCGGGGACTTCGTTGGCGGCAATGGAACCATCCAATTGCGCCAGCCGGGAGAAATCAACGCTCAAATGCTCATGCGTCGGGGCATGCCACATAGATAGATCGAAACGACGGCAGTGCGGGCCATTCATGATGACCCTTCATCGCCCGCGTGAGCCGATCTCCACTACAGCTCGAAAGGAAAATGGCATGATAGAGAAGGACTCACCGGATCGTCTGCTCAGCCGGCGCGAGACGCTGGGGCTCATCGGCGCGGTCGGAGTGACCGCGCTTGTGGGATGCGGGACCGATTCCGGTTCAGCCGCGGCAACGAATACGCCGACCCAGGATCCGACTGGGACCGCCACAACCAAGCCGCCGGCCACTCCCACTGCGACCACCGCCGCTACGGCCACCACGACATCGACCAATTCACCCACCAACCCACCGACCCAGGCACCGACCGAGACAGCAACATCCCCGGCCACATCCACCGCAACCGGTACACCGACGGCCACGGTAACGCCCGGGACGCTTTCCTGCGTCGTGAAGCCGGCACTCACCGAGGGCCCGTTCTTCGTCGACGAGGGGCTCAATCGCGCCGATCTTACCTCGGGCACAACCGAACCGTTCGTAACCAACGGTCTACCGTTGCGGATAAATTTCGGCGTGTATCAGGTGACGGGAAACTCGTGCACGCCACTGAGCGACGCGCAGGTCGACGTCTGGCACGCGAGCGCGGAAGGCGTGTACTCGGACGAAGCCAGTGGAGGGATCCAGAACAAGAACACCGTCGGAGAAACGTACCTGCGCGGGTATCAGCTCACCGATCAGAACGGCGCCGCCGGATTCCTCACCATCTATCCCGGCTGGTACATGGGACGCACCATCCACATCCATTTCAAGATCCGCACGTTCTCGGTGAGTGGCCAGAAGACCTTCGAGTTCACATCGCAGTTGTTCATCGACGATGCGATCAACGACGTGGTCCTGGCAAACGCCCCGTACAACACCCGCGGCACGCGCACGGTGCGCAACGCGAACGACAATATCTACGGCAGCGGGGGCTCTCAGCTCACGCTCGCTCTTCAGCCCGCCAGCAGCGGGGCGGGTTACATGGCCACGTTCACAATCGGTCTTCAGATGAGCTGAAGGCTGCCGCACAGAAAGGAGAAACCGCATGACACGCTTGGTTGGGACACGTGAATCTCTTCGGAGGTCTCATCGTCGGCGCTCAATTCGGAGCATCGCGACGCGCATGTGCTACGGGATGTTGGTCCTCGTGATGGCCTCCAGCGTCAGTGCCTCAGGACGGGCCCGCGGCCCGGCATCGCACACTCGTGCCCGGATGGCTGCGACGGCGACCATCACGGACCTCTCCGGTTTCGGGTTGCCGCTTCCTCCTCGGTTGGTGAGACGACCGGGTCGAGGAGGCAAGCAGTTGGCGCGGCTGAGCAGCGCCGATTTGCAACTGTTCGTCGGCGGGCAACTCCAATTCATCGAAGTGGAGCAACTGCCTCGCGTCGGCCCCATCTTCAACAGTCGCTCATGCGGCGCCTGTCACTTTCAGCCGGCGCTCGGCGGCTCCGGTGCGTTCATCAATGAAGTCCGTGTGCGCAACAATACCGCCGGCGGCCCGCTCCACATCTTTGCCGTCGACAATCTGTTGCGCGCCGGACCGCAGACACAAGGACCGTCGACGATCCTTCCCAACGGACTCGAATCCACACCCATCGGTTGTCAGATCACCTCGCCCAACTGCGCGCAGTCAGCTTGTCAACAAGAAGAGGCAATCCGCACGACATTCGCCACCGACTTGGAGCTCTGCGACCCGACCAGTACGAGCTTCGCGGCGGGAGCCAATTGCACGGCCGAGCGGCAGGCCACGCCGCTCTTTGGACTGGGTCTTGTCGAGGCAGTGGCCGACAGTACCTTCAACGCCATCGCGGCCGGCCAGCCGCCGGAGATCCGTGGCATCGTGAAGACGGTCAACGAATTGAGCGCTGCGCGCGTCGGGCGCTTCGGATGGAAGAATGACCACGCAACGTTGCGCGCGTTTTCCGGCGACGCCTATCTCAACGAGATGGGCATCACCAACCCGGATTTCCCCACGGAGCGCAGTACCTGCGCGCTCAACGAGAGCCAGTTTGGCGTCGTCCTCGACACGGACGATGACCCGGAAGATGAGCCGGATGACGATGGTCGCGTCGATGCCGACCGCTTTGCTGATTTCATGCGCGCGTTGGCGCCGCCACCGCAGCTCGCGAAGAGCGGCGACGCGCACGCGGGTCACCTGTTGTTCGCCACCATTGGCTGCGCCGGTTGCCACGTCGAAAACCTCACGACCGCAGAGAACCCGGCGGCCTTCATCCCCCCGACCACCAGTGGCATCGCCATCAGCACCACGCTCAACACGCTGTTGGCGAACCAGCAGTTCTCCCCGTTCTCCGATTTCTTGCTGCACGACATGGGTTCACTCGGCGATGGGATCACCTCCGACGCCGCCGGGCCGACCCTCATGCGCACGGCGCCACTGTGGGGCGCGCGCGCGCGATCACGATTCCTGCACGACGGCCGAGGAGCGACGATTGCCGAAGCCATCGCCTTGCACGCTGGTCAGGGTGCCGCCGCGGCGGCCGCCTTCCAGGGTCTGTCGTCGATCCAACAACAGCGAGTGATCGACTTCCTCAACACGATCTAGGGCACGGTGGACGTCGTCGACCTAGCTGTGCCGCGCTACCCGAGTCACTCGGCTAGCGCGGCACAGCCGGATCGATCAGCACGCCCGGATTGAGAATCCCGGCTGGGTCGAGCGCCGATTTGGCGGCGCGCAGCGCGCGCGCAAAGCCATCGGGACGCTGGCGGTCGTACCCCGGCCGATGATCGCGACCGACGGCATGATGATGCGTGATCGTGCCGCCGAGGCCGATCACCGCGTCCGCCACCGCCACTTTGATCTCGTCCCATTGTTCGAGCTGACTTGCCGCTGTACTCGGCGCGATGATCGAGTAGTACGGCGCCGGTCCGTCGGGATACGCATGCGTGAAGCGGACCGTGACCTGCCCCGCGCCGCAGACGCGCTTCACCGCATCGGTGGCCGCGGACATCACGCCGTGATGAAATGCCTCGAAGCGATCCCACGTGATCGCGGTCTCGAAGGTTTCGCTGAGCATGCCCATGCCGACCAGGGCATCGCGCAGGTACGGCGCGCCGAGGAACGACTGGCGCCATGCACCCGCCGCGCCTTCGCGACTCGCCGCCTCGTCGGTGCGCGTCTTGCCCGCACCTTCGGGCACCGTGCCGGCGTGATCGCGGCAGCACTCCAACGCGCGCGTCATCCACGCATCGAGCGGGTGATCGGCCGACTCGAAGGCCAGCACCAGCACCGCTTCGTTACCGCTGCCGGCGCCCGCGGTCATCGCTTCGCCGGGATCGAGCAGCCGGCAATTCGCCGGATACAAACCGGCCTGACTGATCGCGCGCACAGCGGCGGCGCCGGCAACAAAGTCGGTGAACGTCACCGACGCCGAAGCGCGGAACGTCGGCCGATCTTGGAGACGCATCCACGCTTCGGTGATGATGCCCAGTATCCCTTCGGAGCCGATGAACAGGCGGTCGGGACTCGGCCCAGCCCCCGAGCCCGGCAAGCGGCGCGACTCGATGACTCCCGACGGCGTCACCACGCGCAGTGATTCGACGAAGTCGTCGATGTGCGTGTAGAGCGTCGCGAAGTGGCCGCCCGAGCGCGTCGCAATCCAGCCACCGAGTGTGGAGAACTCGAACGACTGCGGGAAGTGGCGCAGTGTGTAGCCGTGCGGCCGCAGTTGCGCTTCCAGCGCGGGACCCAGCACGCCGCCCTGAATGCGCGCGGCGCGCGAGGTGCGATCGACTTCGAGCACGCGATCGAGATGCGTGAGATCGATCGACACCGCGGCTTCGTATGCGCTCCCGACACGCGGCTCGATGCCGCCGACCACACTCGAACCACCGCCATACGGAATCGCCGCGGCCTTCGCGTCGGCGCACCAGTCGAGCAGTGCGGCGATGTCGCGCTCATCGCGCGGAGACGCGACGACATCGATGGGATTGGCATAGTCGCGCCGGTACGCTCGCACCACGTCACGAAAGGCTTTGCCGTAGGTGTGGCCGGCGCGATCGTAGGGGTCGGTCGAGCAGATCGACGCGAGCGCGGCCGGCGGCGCGATGCGCGGCGCGCGCAGCCGCACCTCATCAATGCGTGGTGGCGGCACCACCGACAGCGCCGGCAGATTGAAGCGCGCCGCCAGCAACTGCGCGATGCGCTGCTGCTGCTCAGCGCTGGGCCCCTCGTCCTCCCAGCCCCAACCCCAGAACTTGCGCCGTTGTGCCGTCATGTAGGTCTCCTTCGCGTCGCGCACCTTAGCCGCACGATGCAGGAGGAGACAAGTTGCTGCGAAGCCGCTGTTGCACATTTCGCCATGCGTTGACTACGTATCACATCGTGATACATTTCGGCCCGTGCGACATCATCGGCAGGAACGTTGGCTACACACGCGGATTTCGGAGCACCTAGAAGGCGCGCTCAAGCGGGCGGCACGGCGCAAGCAGCAACCGGTGTCGTTGCTGGTCCGCAACGTGCTCGAAGGTGCGCTCGATTTGGTTGAAGACATCGTCGAGGACGGCCTCGCGGTCGCTCAACGCTCTCGCCGACTCGCACGCAACCTGGGTCGATCAGCCAAGGCGACGAGCGGTGTCGCCGATGGTCTCGACGACGTGTACGGCTGGCAGGAGCTGATCCTCAATCGCGCGGCGACGTGTGCTCGCTGCGAAACCGACCTGGCCGCCGGGGCGAGTGCACACCGTGGCCTGCGTGATCAGCCGGGCTCACTGCTATTTCTCTGCACATCCTGCGTGCGGCGACCGCGCCGTCCACGCACTCACTCAGAGGAGGAAACGCGATGACGACTACCGATCAACATCCGCACGACGGTGATGCGTCGGCAAGTTGGGAACACGTCGGCCGCGCGGCGGAACATTTCGCCCGGCGCGTCGCCCGCGACGCAAGTACATTTGCGGAACGGATTCAAGAACACGCCGGCGGATTCGCCGACGACATGGCGCGCGATTGGCGACGCGCCCGGCGCGAATATCGTCGCGGCTGTCGCCACGCGTCGCGCTACGCCGCCGCGACGGCGCCAGACGTTCGGCGTGTGTTCGAAGACATCCGCGCGGTGCTCGCTGACGTGCTCGACGGCGTCGATGAGCTGATTGGCGGCATGTTCGGTGGCGGAGAGGAGCCGGGCGACGATGCGTGGGTGCGCGTAGTCCACAACCGCGACACGACGTGCGCCGGTTGCCAGCGTCCGATCGCCGCTGGGGACGAAGGCTTCGTACGCCGCAGCGGCGGCCGCATGGAGTTCCGCTGCGCGGAGTGCGAGACGCAAACGAGTTGATGTGTCCAATGTAGAGACGCCCCGCCGGGCGTCTCCAGGCATGCGGCGCGAAAACGGCTCTACGCCGCGACCGCCGATTTCACCAGTGGCTCGAGCTCGCCGCGACCGTCCATCTCGTGAACGATATCACAGCCGCCGATGAACTTGCCGCCGACATACACCTGGGGGATCGTCGGCCAATTGGAGAACGCCTTGATGCCGTCGCGAATTTGTGGGTTCTCGAGCACGTTGACGGTCTCGTACGGCACACCGATACGGTTGAACAGCTCGATGGTGGCGGCGGAGAAGCCACACATCGGGAGATTCGGAGTGCCTTTCATGAAGATCACGATCTTGTTCTTGTCGATCATCGACTTGATGTGGTTCATCAGTTCATCGGCCATGATTGTCCTCCTTACGACACCACGCGCAGTGACTTAGGCGCACGCTGGTACTGGTCCGGTGTGTAGGTCTTGAGCGTGAGCGCGTGAATGCGCTGCACCATCGCGTCGCGCAACGGTGTGTAGACCATCTGGTGTTGGTCGACCAAGCCTTTACCAGCGAAGGCGCTCGACACGACCGTGACCTCGAAATGATCACCGCCACCCGTCAGGTCGCGCACGGATACCTGCGCGTCGGGGAGGGCCGCAGTGATCAGGCTGCTGATCTCATCAGGGTGCACCACACTCAACTCCTCAGAACGGAACCGCGGAGCCTGTCCGCGCGTGCAGAGTAAGTAGCGCAAATGCAGTGGGCACGCGAGGGGGGCCCGGCCGTGGCACCAGAGGGCCTATTGCTGGAACCTGGCTTCGACGGTGATGTCGATCTCGTCGGCGGCCTTGGTGCCGTCGGCGGCGGTGGCGAGCACGCGGGCGGTATACTCGCCCGGTTTGTCGTACACATGGATCGGGGCGGGATCATTGGAGGGGGGCGAGTTGTCGCCAAAGTCCCACGCCAGCGCCGGCGTACCGCCGGTGCACTGCGACTCGACACTGAAGCTCACGCTCAGCGGCGGCTCACCGAAATCGGGATCGGCATCGATGATGACGATGCAATCCCCTTCGTTGTCGAGTTCGGCGGGGACCGCCTCGTCGGCGTCCGCGGATCCCTCGGCGGGCGGCGGCGCTTCCGGGTGCCGCGCGGCTGGGCCAGTCGGACCGAATCCAACCGTCGGTCCAAGCGTTGGCGCCAAGATTCGGCCGGGAGCTTCGGGAGCGGCCGGGGCGCTGCTCGCCGCAGCGGGAGCGGCAGCACGGACGGTCGGCCGTTTCGCGGTGACGGCGGCGGCGCCGCTACTCGTGGTGTCCGGGGTCTCACTCGTGCGCTGACAGCTCCCGCACCCTCCGAGGAGCAGAAGCAGCGCCAGCGGCCAGACGGTGTGGGCGGGCGACTTCACCGGGTTGGCAACGGTTTCGGCGTCGGCTTCTTGCGCGGACCCGGGGTGCCCTTTGGCGACGGCGTCCGCTTGGGCGGTTCCGAACGGATCAGACGCAGCTTCTTCTCCGGCCCCGGATTGCCGTCCACATCACGCAAGCGCAACGTCAATTCGGTAGTGCCGATCGGGAAGTTCCAGGCCTTCGCGATCACCATGCAGAACTGGGTGGTGCTCTCCTTGTTGATGAAGGAAAAATCGCCGTTCGCAGTAACGGTGCACGAAGACGCGGACTCGACGAACGTCTCAAACCGGCACGCCAGATCGTTGAGCGTGTCGGAAATTGCTTGAGTCTCTTTGAACGACGGAGGATTCACCGCCGGCACGCCTCCAATCTCTGGACGATTGCGGTCGCAGACGGTATCGCTACCATCACCCAACGGCCGATTGCTCTCGAGTTGGACGTCAGGACGCTTCTTCGGGTCCTTCGGATCATACTGAAAGATGCTGCGACCGACCTCGGCATTGCTGAGGCCAGGTTTGCCTTCGATCACGATCATGAAACCAGAACCGACCGGGTGCTTGTAGGTCGCCACCCCGTCCTTGTCGACTGAATCAGGCTCGTACGCGTGGCCGTCGGCGCGGGCCGCGCCAAAGTGTGAGACGATCGGACCGATCGGCTTACCCTTGGTCGCTTTGACGTTCGGATTCGCAATCGGCCGCGTCGGCATGGCCACCGGCGTGCCCGGCGGCACCGTCGGTACCGGTGTTGCGGAACGCGCGTCGGCGGTCGCGCGCGGCTTCGGTGTCGGCTTTGGGGGCGCCGACTTCTTGATCGGGCACGCGGCCAGGAACAACACGCTAATCAACACTCCGGTCACGCGAACCGTGAAACGTCCGTACATCATTCCTCCTCGAAGCTCGCGGCTATGTAACGGGGGCAACCGAACGAGTCAATCCCGTACCCGCCCGCGCCGCCCGCGCTGCTACGGTTCGTTCGGCAACTCCATCAACCTGCGCACCGGTGAGCAGGCGAGCCACACGGCGGCGATGAAGGGGCTGGTGGCCGCCACCACGAGGGTCATTCGCAGACCGATGCTTTCGCCGAGCACGCCGCCGACGAGCGCGCCAAGCAACATCGCCGCGAGTCCAGCCATGCGCATGCTCGCGTTGATCCGCCCCAACATCGCAGGCGGTGCGAGAGCCTGACGCAGGCTGACCTCGATGATGTCGTACACCGTGGCCGCCCCGTCCTCGACCAACTGTTGCGCAATGAGCAGCAGCGCGCCGACGAGCGTGGCCCCAGGTGCAAGCGGTACGAGGAGAATACCGAGTCCAGTAAGACCCAGACCGCCAATTAACGTGGGACCGACGCCCCAGCGTGTCGTCGCTCGGCGCGCAATCAACGCCCCGAGCAGCGAGCTCACGCCTCCCACGGCGAAGATCATCCCCAGCACGCCCGGCGCGAAGCCGAGTTCACGGGTGACGAACAACATGAAGACTGTACTGAAAACGTAAAACGCGAATTTGAGCAGCATCGTGCAGCCCGCCAATACGCGTAGCACCGGATGACTGACCACGAAGCGCAGCCCTTCAGCGCTTTCGATCCACATCGAACGCTGTGCGGGCGCGCGTGGTCCAGCTTCGGGTGCGCGGATCATGGCGACGAACGCCGCCGAAGCTACGAACGACAGCGCGTCGAGCAGGATCGCCAGCGGCGCCGTGAATATCTGCACCAACCATCCGCTGAGACCGAACGCGCCCACCTCCGCCACCGCCGCGCTCGCCGACAGTTTGCTGTTGCCTTCGACGAGATCCTCACGCCGAACCAGCGTCGGCAGGTACGATCGGAAGGCGACGGCAAACACCATCGACAAAATTCCGGTCAAGAAGCCGACGACGTACAACTGCTCGATGCGCAACACGCCAGCAAACGCCGCCAGCGGAATCGACACGAGCAGCAACGCACGGCCGAGATCGACGGCGATCAACTGCGGGCGGCACGGCAGCCGATCCACCCAGACGCCGGCTGCCACTCCGATCAGCAGCCCCGGCACCAGATCCGCCGCACGCAGCAGCGACATCTGCATCGGCGTCGCGTGCAACACGAGCACGGCGGTAAACGGCAGCGCCGTCGCCGTCACCATCGAACCGAAGACCGAGATCGTCTCACCGGCCCACAGCTTGACGAAATCGCGATTGCGCCACAGGCCGACGAAGCGCGGCTGCCCCATTCTCGTCTGTCAGTTCCGGTTGCCGGGCACGGACTAGAACAACGCCAGCTGCTTGCGGCTCTGGACGATGGTGGCGAAGTCGGTGCCGAGGCAACGCAGAATCGCGTCGGCCACGGGTTCGAGTTGATGCTCGATGTAGTGCGCATAGTCGGGCGGGCCGGTCTCTTCGCCGACCGGCTCGGGGCCGTTGCGGGTGACAACGTATTCAACCATGCGGCCAGCCGCCCCGCGTTGCTTGCGCGCCGCCTTTACATGCGCCGGCGTGGTCTTGGTGTACGCCGCGAGGTCCTTGCGGATAGCCTTCTTGTACGAGAGCAAGGCGTCGAACGTGCCGGTGCGCAGATCGGCGACGAATTCCTTGATGAACGCGGCCACGGGCTGATCGTGAAAGACGCGCTGCAGCAACTCGCCTTGAAAACGTTTGCTGACCTCGCTCCAATCGCGGCGGACCGATTCGAGGCCCACAAACTCGATCTTCTCGCGGCCGTTTTCGACGAGTAAGCCGGCGTAGCGCTTCTTGCTGCCGACCTTGCCGCCGCGCACTTCGGGCAGGAAAAATCGATGATAGAGTTTCTCGAATTCCAGTTCGAGATAACTCTCGCAGCCAAACTCTTCACGCACCGCGGTCGCCACCGCTGCGCCGATGTCGGCGCGCAGCACTTCGGCGAGCGCCAACGCGCGCGCGGGGTCGGACTCGTTCGAATGGATGAAGAGCGAATCAGTGTCACCGTAGATCACGTCGTAACCGCGAGCCGCGGCGTGCTCGGCCGCGAATTTGATCAGGTGTTGGCCGGCGTGCGTGATCGCGTTGGCCACCTCGGGGAAGAACAAACGCGAGGCGCCCGAGCCGAGTACGCCGAACATCGAGTTCATCAGAATCTTGATGGCGTTGGCCTTCACCACCTGGCCGGCCCGCTTGGCTTGCTCGCGCTCGCTGGCCAAACGGGCAACCAGCGCGGGAAGAATGCCGGGAATGTCGCGCCGAAAATGCGCGCCATTCGGCGTGCGGATGTAGTCGCCATCGGCGCGCGGAACACGCACGAAGGTCAACGGATCGAGGTTCAAGCTGCGCACGATGCTCGGGTACAGACTCTTGAAGTCGAACACCAACACGTTGGTGTAGAGGCCGGGGCGCGATTCCATCACATAGCCGCCGGTGATGCGCGCCTCCTTTTCTTCAGCGCCGACCGACGGCGCCACCACGCCGCGCTGGCGCAATTCGGCAAGATACAGCGAGTCGACGGAGGCGATTGCGGCGCTGACGCGATCGAGTTGCATGCCGGTCAACAGACTGCGCTCCACCGCCAGGTCGACCAGGCCGGTGTGGTCGAGAATCGCACTGACCAGCTCCGCATCCTTCAGGTTATAGTTCACCAACAGTTGCGGATCGTGCTCGTAGGCTTGGCTGATCTGTTCGTGGTGCCGCTCGCCGGCGAACAGCTTGCCGGTGCCGAGGAACGCCTGCGCCGCGGTTTCGAGTTTGTAGTCGTCGAGTCGAATGAACGCGCCCCGCAGCAGCGACAGCGCATCGAGAACGACGCGCCCGTACGTGACCGCGCGCGACTCCCGCGTGAAGGACGCGTCTTTGCGCAGATTGAACTCGTCGTCGGAGCGCCCGATGGTGAAGCGGATGCCGTAGCGCCGCGCCGCCCGCGCCAGGAAGGCGAGGTCGAAGTCGACCACGTTCCACCCGGTGATGACGTCGGGGTCGAGAAGGTCGACGTATTCGAGAAATCGACGAATCGCGGCCTTCTCCGAATGGACCGGCTCGGCGTGCTCGAACATTTGGTGGCCGACGAAGAGAACCCGGCTGAAGTCGCGGGTGTGCAGCGCGATCGAGTACAGTTGCCCTTCGAGGCCAGCCGTCTCGATGTCGATCGACAGCACTTTCAACTTCGGTTGCCAGTGCGTCGGCTGCAATGTGGGATTGCGGAAGACGTGCCCCACGCGCCCGTGAACCTGCGACGACCCGCTGATTTCAAACGCACCGCGGATGCCGCGATCAATCAGATAGCGATAGGCGAAGCGCACGTCGGCTTCGAGGCAGACGACGCCACGCTCTTCGAGCCGGTGACGCAGCGGTGGCACGTCGCCCGGGACGCCGACCGTGACGGTCGCCGCCGGTTCGCCGGTGAGCGTGCGTAGAGGTGACGGTTCGACCGCGACGCCGAGCGCGCGCGCCGCGTCGGCATCGGCCGTGCGCACGAAGAAGTGCGGCCGGGTGCGGTCGTCGATGATCAGGCACGGCTGGCCCGATTCGAGCACGCCGTACAAGTGAACCTCCGGCACGCCGTTCACGACGCGATAGGTCGGGGTGAGAAGAAAGCCGCGCATTGCGGCGATTATAGAGTGCACCAGGCGCTGTGCATACCGTGCGAGCCGTTCAGCCGCCGCTTCGGGTCGTTGGAACCAGCCCTCTAGACTGAGAGTTCTAGAACAACTATTCTACGCGACGATGCGTGGAGCAACGGCGGTCCGCCTCTCAACCAAGCGCAGCGAGTCGCGTGAGCTGACCCGCGCGCGCCTGCTCGCGGTCGGTCGTGAGGCATTCGGGCGCAAAGGCCTCGCGGGCGTCAGTCTCACCGAAGACATCCTGCGACCGGCGGGTGTGTCGGTGGGCTCGTTCTACCATCAATTCGGCGACAAGACGGATCTGTTCCTGGCGGTGCTCCGACAGCACACCGACGCCTTCCAAGCGATGATCCGCGAGGCCCATACGCCGCGCAGCGGTCGCACCCCGGCGGACGTCGCCCGCCATTCGTACGAGACCACCTTCCGGGTCGCTGAAGAAAACGGCGACCTCTTCCGCATCTTCGTGCGCGAACGCGAGAGCGACGACAAACGCGTGCGCGCGTATCTGCAAGATACTCATCGGGACTGGATTGCGCGCCTGGCTGAGGACTATCGACATCTCGGTCTCGCGCCCGGCCACAGTTCCGCGGCGGAGTTGGCAGCTGAGCTGATCTCGGCGCTAACCGTGGGCACTGTGCTGCGTTACCTCGAGCTTCCCCCGCACGAGCGCGCGGCACAGCGCCCACATCTCATTCTCGGCTTGGTGCAATTCACACTCGGCGGTGTCCCCGCCTTGATGACGGCGCGCCGCACCAAAACCACGCGGCGACCGCCGAGTGCCCTCACCCCAACCCTCCCCCAAAGGGTGAGGGACAAGCATCGAAGGAGAGCGTGATGCAATTCGGCATTTTCTACGAACACCAACTCCCGCGCCCGTGGAACGATGGCGACGAGCACAAGCTCTTCAAGGATGCGCTCGATCAAGTCGAGTTGGCCGACCGGCTCGGGATCGACTTCGCCTGGGAAGTCGAACATCACTTTCTCGAAGAGTACTCGCACTCCTCCGCCCCCGAAGTCTTCCTCGCCGCATGCAGTCAGCGCACCAAACGGATTCGCTTGGGCCACGGCATCACCCTCATGCCGCCGAACTACAATCATCCGGCGCGCGTCGCCGAGCGCATCGCGACGCTCGATCTGGTCAGCGACGGCCGCGTCGAGTGGGGCACCGGCGAGTCGAGCGCGCGCCTCGAACTCGAAGGCTTCGGCATCGACTACATGGAGAAGCGCGACATGTGGTTGGAGGCGGTGCGGGAGACCGCCAAGATGATCGCCTCCAATCCCTATCCCGGCTATGAGGGTAAATACTTCTCGATGCCGCACCGCAACATCGTGCCGAAGCCGGTGCAGAAACCGCACCCACCGCTGTGGGTGGCGTGTTCGAATCGCGACACCATCAAGATGGCCGCGCGCCTCGGCATCGGCGCGTTGACGTTCGCCTTCGTCGATCCGAGTGAAGCGAAGTACTGGGTCGACGAGTACTACATCACGTTCAAGAACGAGTGCGAGCCCATCGGCCGCACCGTGAATCCCAACATCGCCATGGTCACCGGCCTTATGTGCCACGAAGACAGCAACGAGGCGCTGCGCCGCGGTCTCGAAGGATTCCGCTTCTTCGGCTACGCGCTCAGCCACTACTACGTCACCGGCACGCACGCGCCCGGCCGGTTCAACGTGTGGGATGACTTCAAGCGGGCCTCCAATCCCGCCACCTGGGGCGGGCCCACCGGGGCCATTGGCAGCCCCGACGAAGTGCGCGCCTCGATGCAGCAGTATGAGGACATCGGCGTCGACCAGGTGATCTTCATTCAGCAGGGCGGCAACAACCGCCACGAACACATCTGCGAAGCGCTCGAACTGTTCAACCGGCGCGTGCAGCCCGGCTTCAAAGAGCGCCACGATGCGCGCGCCCAACGCAAGGCGGCGGAATTGGCGCCCTACATCGAGAAGGCGATGCAGAAGATCCCGCCGCTGCCTGAGATGAAGACCGTTCCCCAAGTCGAGTCGTACCCGGTGCTCATGCAGCGCTTGGGCGCCCAGGTCGACGACACCACCATCGGTAAGAAGCTATCGGCGTCGGTCGCGGGAGCAACCTCCTAACCGCCATCACCCCGCAATCTTGATCGCGGTTGTACGTTGATCGGTCGGAGCCAGGCGAGCGGCTCCGACAGATCTTGCACCAAAACACTCTGCGCCGCCCGACCTCGCTCGACTTAGCTGTCACTCACACGTCGAATCCGGTGCCGCGAAATGTCCATTCACGTCACATTGAGCCGGCATGGCGTGAGGCCGGAGCTGACGATGCCGTGGTATGTGCCTTGCTTTGTACCTGGTTGTGGGCTCTTGCCGACAATCACTGCTGCCCCCGTCGGCGATCGATGCCACTCGGGTTGCGAGAGAGAGTGAGCGAATCAACCCGACCCCATGAGTTGCCTGTCCTGTGGCCAAGACAATCCATCCGATGCCGCCTTCTGCGGTGAGTGCGGCAACGACCTCACCGCCGTGCCGGTTTGCGGTGGTTGCGGCCGATCGAATGTACGAGGCGCCCGTTTCTGCCACGGCTGCGGCGCTGCGGTGACCGCACCGGCTCCGCGCCCTGCCGCCGAGGAAACGGAATCGGAAACGGCAGCTCTCGTGCGCCGAGTGGCGGCGTTGGAGACCGACCTGACCGATGTCGCGGCGGAAGTCGCCGGGCTCAATTCGCTCAAGGAGCAGTTGCAGGACGCGCTCGATGGCTTGCGTCGGCGCGCGGGCGCGGCCAAGCCAGCTCAACCGGCGCCGAGCGCGGAGCCGGGTGTCCCCTCCCGCGCCGAACCGCCCCCGCCGCCTCGCTTGGTCGCCGTATCTCCTGACCCCGCGCCGCACGTCGTCGCGGCACCAAACACGAACGGCGAGCGTCTCACGATCTTGCACGTCGAGGACCAGCCGCCCTTGCAGGATGTTGTGCGTGCCGTGGTCGAGAAGTTCAACTACGCGCGCTACAGCGTGGTGCGCGAGCCGCTCAATGGGACTTCCGGCGGCCGGCGTCTGCTGGCGATCAACCTACTCGCTCAAAGCGCAGACCCACTGGCGACGCTCGCAAACTCGACGGCCTGGGGCATCGAGAATCCGTGGGCGCTGGCGTACTGCGCAGACGGCGCGCGCGGTTTGATACTCGGCATGGTGGATTTCTTCCCACCGCCCTTTGAACCCAATCTGTGCGTGACGCGGTTGCTCGAACGCCCGAGCGCGTCGCAGCGACTGCTGGTGGTGAGTGACGCGCTCGATCTCACGACCGAACTGCGCAGCATTCTGACGCGTCTCGGCTGTGCAACTTCCGTAGCGTTCGACGGCAAGCAGGCTCTCGGTCTCGTGCCGATGGTGCGGCCCGATGTGATTTTAGTCGACCTCAATCTCCCCAAAGGCGACGCGTTCCGCGTGATCAGTCGCGTCCGCGCCGATCCCGCCAACGTCGCCGTGACATTCGCGCTGATGTGGCAGAGCACGCTCAACCTGGTTGAGTTCCGGCAGCAAGTCATGCGCGCGGCGCGCGAGTTTCCGTTCTCCGGCGACGACCTGCGCCGCGCGGTGGGCCGCGAGTTCGGTCCCGGCGGCGCGGCGTACTTCAACCCCAACGCGAAGGCCGCGTAACCTCTTCTTCACCCCCGTCCGTACCCACCACCGCCAGGGGTTTCGATCAACACGACATCACCAGGCTCGACGTGGATCTGCGCGGCCCAGCCTAGCTCTTGCCAATCCGCTGCGTCCGCACGGCGCAGACGATTGCGGCCGCGTGCACCGGGCGCGCCGCCTGCCATGCCGTACGGCGCGGATGTTCGCCGGCCGGTGAGCAGCGACACTTCCAGCGGCGCGAGGAATTCGATCTTGCGCACGATGCCGTCGCCGCCGCGATGACACCCCGCACCACCCGAGTTCCGCCGGATCGCGAAACGGCGCAGCCGCACCGGATAACGGGCTTCCAACACCTCCGGGTCGGTCAGCCGCGTATTGGTCATGTGGGTGTGGATCGCGTCGGCACCGTCGAAGCCGGCACCCGCGCCCGCTCCGCCACCAATGGTCTCGTAGTAACCGAATCGGTTGGATCCAAAAGTCAGATTGTTCATCGTCCCTTGACTCGCCGCCACGGTACCGAGCGCGCCGAAGATTACATCGACCACGCGCTGACTGGTCTCGACGTTGCCGCCGCCGACCGCGGCGCAGCGCGCCGGATCTTCATGCGCCGGCGGATTGAGCAGACAGCCCAACGGCACGATCAGCGACACCGGCGCGAGCACTCCGGCGTTCAGCGGAATATCCGCGGGTTCACCGAGCGCCGCATCAATCAGGCAACGAAAGCAATACAGCACGGCGCTCTTCACTATCGCGACGTTGGCGTTGAGGTTGCCGTCGATCACGGGTCCGGTGCCTGTAAAGTCCACAGTCGCCTCGCCGCCGCGCGCGCCGTGGCGAATCGTAATGATGACCGTAATCGGCGAGCCGTCGTCGAGTTGATCAGTGAAACCGTGCACCCCAGGCGGCAGTCGAGCCAACGCCGCGCGCATCTTCGCCTCGGCGAGCTGCTGCATGTGCCCCATGTACGCGGTCACGGTCGCGAGTCCGTAGCGCTCGACCAGCGCGAGGAGTTGCTGCACCCCGGTCTGATTCGCCGCGGCCTGTGCATTGATGTCGGCGACGTTCTCATCCACCGCGCGTGATGGGTACGGCCCGGAGCTGAGCAACTCACGGAGCGCCGCTTCGCTGGAGCGCTCGCCCTGCACCAGCCGGAAGTGGCGGATGACCACGCCCTCCTCCGCCAGCGTGCGCGAGAATGGCGGCATCGATCCCGGCACGATGCCGCCAATCTCCGCATGGTGTGCACGACTCACGGTGAAGAACAGCAGACCGCGCCCCGCCTCGTCGAACACCGGCGTGACGACGGTCACGTCAGGCAAGTGACTGCCGCCACGATACGGGTCATTGGTAACCAGCACGTCGCCCGGCCGCAGGTCGGGGAAGCTGTCGATGAGCGCCTTCACGCAGTCGCTCATTGCGCCTAAGTGAACGGGGATGTGCGGGGCGTTGACCACCAGTTCGCCGGCCGCAGTGAAAATCGCGCAGGAGAAATCCAGTCGCTCCTTGACGTTGGTCGAGAGCGACGTGCGCTGCAGCGTCGCGCCCATCTGTTCAGCGATCGCGGTGAATCGGTTGTTGAACAGTTCAAGCGTGATCGCGTCGGGTGTCTCGACGTTCCGGCCGTCTGCTCCCTCTCCCTCTCGGAGAGGGTTGGGGTGAGGGCGCACGCGGACGAGACTGTCGGTGAGGACGATGTTATCACGCTCACTGACCTCCGCCGTCCAACCCGGCTCAACGACGATAGTGCTGATCGGCTCGACGACGATGGCCGGGCCATCGATGGAGTCGCCGGCGTGCAATGCGGCGCGCTCGAACACCGCCGTGTCGTGCCACGCGCCATCGAAGAACGTGCGCATCATCTGCGACGGTTGCGGGCGGCGCGGCGTGACCGGACGCGTTGCATCCGGCGGCTTCGGCGTTTCGCCGGTGACCTCGACGCGCGCGGCGACGATCTCGATGCCACGCCCCGCAAACATGAAGCCGTAGCGCTGCCGGTGCCGCCGCTCGAACGCTGCCGCGTAGTCGTCATCATTCGGCCGCGGTACCGTGATCTCGCTGCTCTGCCCGGCGTAACGCAGATCGAGCGAGCGAGCCGCGGTGATCGCGTCGGCGGCGACGCCTTCGGCGCGCACCGCCCCACGCAGCTCGTCTTCTGTTGCACGAAACGTCGGCTCGATAGCGGCAAGGGTCTCTTCACCGTACGCCTGACTCACATCGCGCGCGGAGAGCCGCTTCACATCCGCCATGCCGATGCCGAACGCGCTCAGCACGCCCGCGTACGGGTGCAGCAGCACGCGCCGGATGCCCAACTCGCGCGCGATGGCGCAGGCGTGTTGTGCGCCCGCACCGCCGAAACTGACCAGCACGTACTCGCGCACGTCGTAGCCGCGCGCCAGTGAGACTTTGCGAATCGCCGCCGCCATGTTGGCGTTGGCAATCGTGACGAAGCCGGCAGCGAGGGCGTCGCGGCTGTAGCGCTGACCGGTGGCCTGCTCGATCGCGGCGATCAATGCGTCGAGGCGCCGTTCGACGGCCGCGCGATCAAGCGGAAACGCGAAGTGATCGGGAAGAATCCGGCCGAGAAGAAGATTCGCGTCGGTGATCGCCAGCGGCCCGCCACGCCCGTAGCACGCCGGACCGGGATCAGCGCCGGCGCTGCGCGGGCCGACGACCGGCTTCTGGCCGTCGAACCAACACAGCGAGCCGCCGCCCGCGGCGACTGTTTCGATTGCCAGCATCGGCGCAACGATGCGCACCCCCGCGTCCGACTCGGGATCGTTCACTTCCATTTCGAAGCGCCGCTCGTACTCGCCATCGAAGCGGCTGACATCGGTGCTCGTGCCCCCCATGTCGAAGCCGATGGCGTGCGTGAACCCCGCCCGCCGAGCAACGAAGGCTTGGCCGACGACACCGCCGGCCGGCCCCGACAGAACGCTGTCCTTGCCGACGAACTGCGCCGCGTCGATCAAGCCACCGGCGCTCGTCATCAGTTTCAGCGTCGCGTTGTCGGGCAGCCTGGCGCGAATCTCAGCGACATACGCGCGGACAATTGGGGTGAGGTAGGCATCGACCACAGTGGTGTCGCCGCGAGCCACGATCTTCTGCAGCGGCGACAGCCGTGATGACAGCGAGATCTGCGTGAAGCCGATCTCACGCGCGATCGCATCGATCGCGATTTCGTGGATCGGATTGCGATACGAGTGCAGCAGGCAGACCGCGAGAGCATCGATCCCGCGCCCTCGCACGTCGGCCAGCGCGGCGCGCACGGCAGAGTGATCGATCGCGCTGAGCACCGTGCCGGCCGCGTCGAGACGTTCATCGACTTCAATTACCTCGCGGTAGAGATCGGCCGGTTTGCGGATGTGCAGGTCGAAGAGACGCGGCCGGTTCTGTTCGGCGATCCGGAGTACGTCAGCAAAGCCGCGCGTCGTCACCAATGCCACCGGCGCCCCCTGCCGTTCGAGCAACGCGTTGGTGCCACGCGTCGTGCCGAGCTTGACGATGACGCGGCCGATTGTGTCGTCGAGCCGCTTGCCCATCAACCAGCGAATGCCGGTGATCGGCGCCGGCTCGCCCGAGCGCAACTCGTAGCGCGTGCCCGGCATCGGCGCGACCGCGAGCGGCGGATCGAGGCGTAGCGTTCCGCTGTGGCAATCAAAGCCGACAACGCGTGAGGGACTGTCATCCTGAGCCGCAGGCGAACGATCTCTCGGCGCATCGGCCGACGGCGTCACCGTCAGCCGATAGCCAACGAAGAACTCCGCCGGATCGCTGCGTCGTTGCCGGTCAACGATGCACTCGCGCGTCGACCCCGCCCCCACCTCGCCCGTGTACCCGCCGCTGCTCAGCAGCTTGTGCGTGCGAATTGTTCCGTCGAGTGCGCGCGCAACGCAGTCGGTGAACGTGCCGCCAACGTCGATCCAAAACTCCTCCGCGTCTGTGCGATCGCCCGGCATGGCTCACCGTTATGCCGCACGTTGCTTTGGTTCAAGCCCGAGTGGCATGGTGCGCGACATGAAGACCGTGCGGCGACTCCGCGGGCGCCTCATGTGTTTGCTGGCGGTGCTCACGCTGCCCGTTCGCGTTTGGGGCGATACTCTCCCTGGTGCGCCGCCGTTTCCAACCGAGTTGAAGATACAACTGCAGCAGGCGTTGACCGCGAAGGGCCCGAGCTACAAGCCGCGCACGCGTCATCTCACCGCCGACGGCGCGCCGAAGTATACCAACCGGCTCATTCTCGAAAGCAGCCCGTACCTGATTCAACACGCGCACAACCCGGTGAACTGGTACCCGTGGGGTGACGAAGCGTTCGATACCGCACGGCGCGAGGGCAAGCCGGTGCTGCTCAGCGTCGGCTACTCGACCTGTCACTGGTGCCATGTGATGGAAGAGGAATCGTTCGAGAACGAGGAAATCGCCCGCTACCTCAACGAGCACTACATCGCGATCAAAGTGGATCGCGAGCAACGCCCCGACATCGATGGCATCTACATGGCCGCCGTGCAGACGCTCACCGGTGGCGGCGGTTGGCCGATGACTGTGTGGCTGACGCCGGATCGTCAGCCGTTCTACGGAGGAACGTATTTCCCGCCGCGCGACGGTGAGCGCGGCGCTGGACGCGGGTTTCTCCCGCTGCTGCAACAGCTCAACGATCTCTATCACCAGCAGCCGGACAAGGTCGCCGCAGCGGCTGGTCAGATCACCGCCGCGATTGCGCTCAGCGCGGTGCCGTCACCGGGCAGCGCTCTGCCCACCGCGGCGGTGCTGCGCGATGCGTTCGCGTACTTTCAGCGCACGTTCGATGCGACCAACGGCGGGTTCGGCGGCGCGCCGAAGTTTCCGCGTCCGGTCGAGTTGGATTTCCTGCTGCGCTACCACCGCCGCAGCGGCGACGCGGCCGCGCTGAACATGGTCGTCACAACGCTAGACGTTATGGGCGCCGGCGGCATCTACGATCACATCGGCGGCGGCTTCCATCGCTACGCCACCGACGCGCGCTGGCGCGTGCCGCACTTCGAGAAGATGCTGTACGACAACGCGCTGCTGGTGCGCGTGTACCTCGACGCGTACCAAGTCACCGGTCGAGAGGACTTCGCGCGCATCGCCCGCGAAACCTTGTGCTATGTCGAGCGCGAGATGACCGCGCCGGGCGGCGGCTTCTATTCCGCATCCGATGCCGACAGCGAGGGCGAAGAAGGCAAGTACTTCGCCTGGACGCCGACACAGATCGAGGCGGTGCTGGGTCCAACGCGCGCACGCTTGATCACCGCGTACTACGATGTCACCGCGGCCGGAAACTTCCACGGCGCGACCATCCTCCACACGCCTCGCCCGCTCGCTGAAGTTGCCGCGAGTCTTCAGATCGATCCGCAGGCGGCCGCAACCCAGCTCGACGCGGCGCGCGCCGATCTCTACCAAGCCCGTTTGAAGCGTGTGCCGCCGCACACCGACACCAAGGTGCTGGCCGCGTGGAACGGGCTGATGATCGGCGCCTTCGCCCGCGCCGCGCAGGTGCTCGGCGAGCCCGCCTATGCGCGCGTGGCGCAACTGGCGGCGGACTTCGTGCTCACATCCCTCCGCGACGGTGAACGCTTGCGCCGCAGCGTCAACGACGGCGTGGCCACCGGCGACGGCTATCTCGACGACTACGCGTTCGTCGCGGCCGGTTTGCTCGATCTCTACGAAGCGACCTTCGAGCCCAAGCGGCTGGAGCAGGCGATCGCTCTGCAGGGACAACTGGAGCAGCGGTTTCTCGATCATGACGGCGGCGGATTTTTTCTCACTGGTGTCGATCACGAGTCGCTGCTGGCGCGCACCAAACCCGCCTACGACGGCGCCGAACCGGCGGGCAACTCGATGGCAGTGCTGAATCTGATGCGGCTCGCCGAGTTCACCACCGCTGCGCGTGATCGCGCGCTTGCCGAGCAGAGTCTGCGCGCCTTCGCTGGTGTGCTGCAGCGCGGTCCCGCATCGCTGCCGTTGATGCTCGGTGCGGTCGACTTCCAACTCGACCACGCGAAAGAGATCGTCATCGTCGTACCATCCGGCCACGACGTCGGCGCGCTGCGCGCGCCGCTACGGCGCACCTACGTCCCGAATCGCGCGCTGACGATCGTGACGGAGGGCGTGGAGCCAGACGCGCAACGTGCGTTGATTCCGTGGGTGGCGCAAAAGACTGCCATCAAGGGCATGCCGACGGCATACGTCTGCGAGCACTATGTGTGCGCGTTGCCGACGGTTGATCCCGAAGTCTTCGCGCGCCAGCTCGCGCAAGTCACGCCGTTCCCAAGCGACCTCGTTGTCCCCGCCAATACGCCGCACAGCCCGTGAAGGCGGTGGGGGCCGCGATCTCATGGTTTGCGCGCCCCGCGGGGTTCGGCTATCTCCACAAGGCATGGTTGGTACTTCAATTTGGCGCGTAGGTCGCGGATGGCTGCTGGTGGCGTGTCTTGCGCTCACTGCCGGCTGCGCGCATCAGAAACTATTCGGCGATGCCGGCGACAAGCCCGATCCGTTAGCGAGTCTGGCGGTACCGCTGGCGGTCAATTCGTTCGAGATCACCAACGCCGACAATCAGCGCGGCGTCTTCTTCAAGCTCTCGCGCATACCCGAGAGCGTCACTTCACACGTCGAAGGCGGCGACGCCGACCCGGCGCAGATCATCGTTGAGGTCGAGGGACCTGGTGGTGGCGAGGATCTGGCGGCACAAACCTTTCCCGGCACCGATACGCTCGTCAGCCAGATCCACATCGCACGCACCAACGGCCGGCTGCAACTGGGTGTCGAGCTGAGCGCCCTGCGCGCGCCGCCGTACACCGTGCATCAGATGGCTGACTGGATCATGGTGCGCATCAACCCGAGCCCGGCCCCTCACAACTGACGGATTTCGCGGACCGCGAGTCCGTGAGAGTTTCCACAATGCTGCATCGCAGTACGATTCCCGCGGGATGGTTGTTGATCTTGACCCTCACGCTCGTGGCCACGCCAGCCGCCGCGCAGATTTCGTCGAAGCAGGTACGCGACCGCTACGAGAAGCAAACCAAGGGCAGCACCAAGCTCGAAGATCTGATCAAGAAACTCGACAGCCCCGACCCCGACGTCCGACTCGCGGGCGTGAAGGCTCTGGGCGAGAGCAAAGAGAAGAAGGCGATCCCCTACTTGATTCAAGCCGCCGGTGATCCCGACATGCGCGTGCAAGCCAAGGCGGTCGACATCCTTGGCAACATGCGCGCCGAGGATGCGACGTTGGTGCTGGTGCAACAGCTCTTCCGCAGCGACACCGATCCACTGATGAAGCAGCGCATCCTGGCTGCCCTCGGCAAGATCGGTGACGCGCGGGCGGCGCAGCCGATCGTCGAGTACCTGCGGCGCGATCTCGACTCACCGATGCGCGGCACGGCGATCTTCGCGCTCGGAGAAATCGGGTCGCCGGAGTCGCTCGAACCGCTGACCCAATTGGCGCAGGCAGAGACTGACCCGAACTTGCGCCGCCTCGCCGGCGAAGCCGCCGCCAAAGTGCGCCAGCACCAAGCCGTGCTCAACAGCGAAGTGAAGGAACCGGGCAAGACCTTCCTCGAACCCAAAGAGCCGCCGCCGCAGCAGGGACAGCAGTGACGGCCCCGGAGCACGGGTGTAAGCACGGTCTAGCAACAGCAATGCGGCAAACGCCGAAGAAACGATCGAGCGTGCGTAGCTGGCTCGTCAGTGCGGCCTCGGCCGGTTTTGCTCTGTACGTCACCCTTGGCATTCTTCTGGGTTTCGTCAGCGACATCCGCAGCGGCCACGGATTCGACTATCGCATGAATGCGATGGGCGTTCGTTTCAACGCCATCACTGGGCTGGTCACCTTTGTGATGATTCTGCTGCTCATCATTCTCGCGAGCGTCGTCAATTTCTGGAAGAGGAGGCGGGGGAAGGACTCGACTTAGGATACTCCCGGCACGGGGGCTTGACGGCGCTCGCGGAATCCGAGATTCATCGTGCCGCGTTCAGTATGACGTCGCCGCACATGGCCCAGTGGTGGAATGGCAGACACAGCAGACTCAAAATCTGCCGCGGGCAACCGCGTGGGGGTTCAAGTCCCTCCTGGGCCACTCAAACTCTTTTCGTTCAGTGCGACGACCCATGCAGCCGCTACAGGTTCTTGTAGCGGTTGATATCGAAGAGGCCGAACTCGGTCGGCTCGCGGCGGCGGAAGTCGGCGTGCATCCAGTCGATCGTCGCCCATAGATTGGGACTGGTGCGACGCACGCCCCAGCGCTCGACGAGCGTCTCAAAGCCAGCAGCGTTCTGAACCGCGGCGAGCGCTTGCGTGAATGCATCGATTTGCGCGACCTCGACGTCGAAGACGAAGTTCGGGTAGCTGCCGAGATATCCACGCGCCACGGTGAGCGTGTCATCGGCCGGTTCGAGCCGCTCCTTCTCGTCGAACATGAACGCCACGTTGTCGTGCGCTCGATTGTGCACCAACGTGTAGATCGCATCATTGTTGATGGCATCTTGGCCATCACCGTGCCCGGAGCGCACTCGCAGGAAGGCCACCTCTGGCAGCTCGGCGACCCAGGCACCGTGCACGCCCGTGAGCGGTTGCAGCGCGCGCTCGGCGCGTTTCTCGACGGTGGAAGCCCCGGGACGGTCGCACGGCGGCTTGCCGCAGCGATTGAGGAGATCCGGCGGCCCCGACACCGCAGCATTGCGCGCCACGATCATGTCGAGAAACTCCGCCTTCACATCGCGCGAGGTGAACCGGATCTGCGTCCCGCGCGTGGTGTCGTGGAGACGATCGGCGCGTTTGTAGTCAAGCGAGTCCGTCGCGCCGACGTACCACGAGGCACGCAGCGCTTCACGGCGATTCGCCGGCAGAAACGTCAAGAAGAGATTCTCCGCCTGCATGCGTAGGTGATCCATGTAGAGACGGGTTCCGATCTGGTGGCTCACGTTGCCGAAGACGTCGTAGCCCGCCACCAGGTCGTAGTAGACGCGCTCGAAGATGGGGAAGTCCATCACCCACGCGGTCTTTGGAATCGCGCCGAGGAATCCGCGCACGACGGTGGCGTTGTCGAAGTGCCGGAAGACGGTGAGTTGCGCGTTGGGATTGTGACCGTCGCCGTTCCAGATGAAGCCAAGCGTGGGGCCCAGGCGCTTGGGATCCGCCGCGGCGTAGTAGCGCGCGCGAATGTCGAGGTAGCGGCGTTGCTCGTAGTTGTATTGAATCCAAAACTCGCCGGGGACGAGGTGGCTCAGATGCTCGGCGGGAAGGTTCAGATACGGCTTGGTCTGTTCGAGGAAGCTCGCATCGACGACGGACAGGTCATGATCGGGATCGAGAAAGGAGACGAAGAAATGGTCCTCGATCACATCGACCGCTACCTGCCCTCGGCACACCGGCCCGCGGATGAACGTCATGACGAAGTACTGCGCGTCATCGAGCAGGAACTGGTAGCGCGAACGCGCCGGCATCTCGTCGAAGCTGATGAACGGATTGGAGGCCTCGGCAGGCTCATAACTCGGAAAGCGCGTCGGCTGCCAATCCGAGTCGAGAAAGAGCGCGGAGAGCCGCCGCATCCGCGCATCGCTCAGCGGATAGACGATGTGGGTCTTGTGGACGATCGTCTCGTCGATCGGGCGCAGGCGGTACCAGAAACGCGCCGCGCCGGGCGCATCGTAGGGCCGCACGCTCGCGATCTCGTTCAGCGGATCTCCGGGCGGCGTGGTGGAGCGCACGACGCGAAAGAACGGCCCCGTCGGTAGATCGTCGAAGTAGAGGTGGGCGACGAACCAGTGCTCGTAGAGATAGCGAGCCGCGACGCGTTGCTTGAGCGAGTCTCCGTTCAAGAACGCTTCCCAACGCGCGACCTGCGCCATCGCCGCCGCCGGCAACGGCCGCGCAACGGGCGCGGGCAGGCCGCCGACGCTGGCCAACGCGCCCAGCGCGCCCAGTTCCGCGTCGCTCAGCCGAGCCATGCCGTAGGGCATGCCGCCACGCGGGTGCTGCTGCACGTACGTGCCGAACTCCGTGGCTCGCGGGCAGGAGAGCGCGCGATCAATGTCGAGCGGCACCGAATCGGGTAACTTCTGGCCGGGAGTAAACGCGTGCGCTCGCCCGAGCTCCAGCATCAGACGCATCAGCGACGCGGAATCCCGTGCGTCGGCGCTGCCCAACACCGAGAAGAAGCTGCGCTCGCGCCACTGCGCCGTGGTCTGTGCGTCGATGAACAGGCGCGTAGGCTGCATCGCCGTCAGGCGCTCCGTTTGATAGACGACGTCCTTGCTCGCGCCACGCTCGACCCCTGTGGGTGAGGAGAGCAGCAACTGGCAGGGCGCGTCGTAGCAGCCATGACAGACCACGCAGCGCCGTTCGAGGATGGGCTGCACCTGTTCGTATGAGACGTTCGTTGCCATTGGCAGCGGTGGCAGAATCGGTGGCGGGACACGAGAGCACGCCGCGGCGGAGACGATCACCAACAACAACAGGAGAACCGATGCGCCTGATTCGTGGCGCGATCCAGGGGCGAGTGGACGATCAGAGCAACGGAACAATCGCGAGATCGGCGTCATCTGTGGTCGGATAGGGAATGCCCCACCGAGTGTCAAGCACGCGTGACGCGCGGTCTGCGCCGTTGCACTCCGTCCCGCTAGTACCTACACTGCGGCGCTATTCAAGAGGCAGGTGGATCTGTGGCACAGCCGGTCGTGAGTGTTGTCGTGAGTTCCGATTACGCCAGCGGCAAAGCCGCGGGGTGGAACGATCTGCGTGCGACGCTGGCCGGGCTCGCCCAGCAAGACTTTCGTGAACCGACTGAATTCCTACTCGTCGAGACCACCGAGATCGCACTGCAGATTCCGCCCGATCTGCAACGCATCTTGCCATCGCTCCGGATCGTCGCCGCACCGGCGGCCTCCGCCAATGAGCTGAAGAATGTCGGGGCACGGGCCGCGACCGCCGATTTGGTCGCGTTGATCGACGGCGACTGCACGCCCGTGACCGGTTGGCTGCGTCACCTCGTGAGCACACTGCGCGAGCATCCCGACGTTGCGGTCGTCAGCGGTCGAACCGGTTACGCGGGGCGGAGTCTGTTGGAGCGCGCGATGGCGCTGGTCACCCGCTCGTTCCTCGACGAAGGTCGGACCGCGCCGACGCGACATGTGACCATCAACAACGCCGGCTTCCGCCGAGCGGTTTTACTGGCGCATCCGCTGCCGGAGATTGCCGGACCGCACATGTCGATGCTGCAATCCGACGCCATTGCGCGCGACGGCGGGCAGTTCCTCTTCGAACCGGGCATGCATGTGACGCACGCCTATGAAGGCTGGGCGATGGAGAAAGAAATTCGCCGCAGCATGGGGTACGGAGTGATCAGAGTACGCCGTATCGATCCGCGCCTGCCGTACGCGTGGCTGGCGCGCCTCGGAGTGCTATCGGTGCCGCTGTTCGTAGTACTGCGCACGCTGCACAGTTGCTGGAACTGCCTGCGGCGTGCCGGCGACTACGGTGTCGCGTGGTACGAGTTGCCCGTCGCCTTTGGACTCGCCGCGGCCGCATGCAGCCTGGAAGTGCCCGGCATGTTGCGCGCCGTGCGCGATCTCCCGCACGCCCCGTCGGAGTTTCGCTAAGACACCACGATCAACGACTCGGGCAAATCCTGATCATCTAGGACGCGCGCATAAACCTGCAACCAGACGGGAAACGCAACGTCGGGTGCGTGCACCGCCACGAAGCGATCGTAGCCAGCTTGCGCCAACGCGGCGCGCCGCGCCGGATTGATCGCGAGTTCAACGATAGCGTCGGCGAGGGCGGCGTGATCGGAGGGCGGAACGACGCGCCCGCAGCGCCCGTTGTCGAGCAGTTCACTCACACCGCCAACATCGGTCGCGATCACCGGGATGCGCCGCGCCATCGCCTCGAGCGCAACCAGCGGCGAGCTTTCGAGCAGCGACGGGATTACGAACAAATCAATCGTGGCCCAAAACCGCGCCATGCCGGCGTTGTCTTGGGCGCCGAGGAATTCGACTTGCTCGCAGATACCTAACTGCGTCGCGAGCCGTTCCAACTCTGAACGCAGCGATCCGTCGCCGGCGATGACGAACCGCGCCGCGGTTTGCTGCGCCACCCGCGGCAGCGCGTGAACGAAGAACGCGTGACCCTTCTCTTTCTCCAACCGCCCCGCTGTGCCGACCACCAGTGATGGCGGTGCACTCGAACGCTCCGGCCAAGTTCTTACGACGGTGGCTTGCTCCACCATCCACGGGAGGATCGCGATCACTCCCTGATACTGCACGTGTTCTCGCACGGCCTGAGCAACGCGCTGCGCGCTGACGATGATGAGATCCACGTGCGCGCGCACGCGTCGCAGCGCTCGCCACCCCTTCGCGGCATTCGATCCGTGCGACGGATCGAGGGCGAACCACCAATGGCTTCGCACACTCGACGTGGGAGTACTGTTCTCCAAATAGACCACCGGTACGCGTAGGGCGTGCGCCCAGCGCACGCCAGCGGCACCGCGGTGGACGTGGACGAGCACCCCGCGGCCGTCGCGACGCGCGGCGGCGACCGCCGCGGTGAATGCGCGACGCGCACGCCGACTGAAGCGATAGCGAATGAGCAGGCGGCTCAGCCGCTCGCCGCTGCGGCGCCAACAATACCGAAACGATCCGCGACGCAGCAGCGCACCGGCGAGCGCGACCGCAAACCGCGCGGGCAGCAGCAGGGCGAGCAACGGCTTCACGTCGGGGACGTCGTCAACTTCCGCGTTGAGCGGGATCGCGGCGTCGTGCAGCACGCGGGCGTAACGGTTGCCCGGCGGAGGCGGGTACTCGGTGTACACAGCAACGCGATGCCCCGCTCGCTGCAGTTGCAGCGCGAGTGTGCACAACAGTTGGCTCGCCCCGCCGAGCTGATCGAGATCGTTCATCAGCAAGAAGATCGCCCACTCGGAGCGCGCACCTGACATCTGAACGCTCACCGCCTCGTCGCGTGCCCGATCATGTTCCTCATTCCGGGCGATAGTCCGCAAACGCGCTCCACGCGCCGCTCGGCGTGCGCCACAGGAGGCGGAGTTTCCAAAACTGTTCGATCGCCGTCGCTGAGCGCATGCTGCGCACGAGAATCGGGACTCGACCCGTGAGGTTACCCAACTCGACGGTCACCCCTTGGGCGTCGTCGCGTCCCGGCGCGCTCGCCGCGCGGTTGCCGTTGAGGAAGACCTCGGTGGGTCCAGTGGCTTCAATGCGCAGTGCTTGCGCGCCGCCTTCGGGCAGTTCCACTGTGCCGGTCCATTGCATCGTCGACGGACGTGTCGCAAATCCCGTCACCGGCGGTTCGTCGAATTGTTGGTAGAAATCGAAACTGACGGCAGGATCAATGCGCGAATAGTCGGGCGCCGCAGTGATCGGGGTGGCGGTGATCTCATGCGTGAAGTAGCGCCCCAGCAATCCATGGGTGTCGGGATGCGTATGCAACGAGGCATGCGGAGCCGCCGCCCACGGCGACTCACCGGTGCGCCAGTCGAGCGCGATCCGTTCCGTCGGATTAGCGAAACGCGCTTGCAACTCGATCGTGTGCCAGCCCGCGGCGAGATCGCGCGGCGACTCGGCGGAGGTCGGCCGGCCATCGAGTCGCAGCGGTGCGGCGCCCGCGCGAAACGCGTACGGGCCGGGCGTCGCGATCCAGATCTGGCCGCGCCACGTCACGTCGAGAGGAAAGTCGGCCGGCGTCGCATCCGGCGGCGATTGCGCCACGTCGACGCCGTCGGGCGCGCTCCATGTGCGATTGGCCGACCGATAGGTGGCGCGCAAACCGCGCCGCCGCTCGATCACGTCGCCGCGCAGCGTGAATTTGTGCAGCACCGGATACCCGTGCTGCTCGTGAATCAGTTCGTATTGCGCATCGGGATAGTAGTGGAAGATCAGCGGCACCAGCTCCTGCTGCATCCACGAGACCAGCAGCACCGCGGTGCCACGATTACTGGGAGCAATCGGCACCACGTGCGGATCGTCGGGCAGGTCAATCAGGGTGCGCTCCGGGTTGGGCGCGATCATGCAATCGTTGCTCGCCACTTTCGGCTCCGCCATCACTGCGCCGCCGACCATGTAGAACGTCGCCGGCGTCGGCGTGTCGTCGATCGCGTTACAGATCTCGGTCATGATGTCGCCCCGCTGCAAGTTGGGAAGGTCGACGAAGAAGTTGACCCAGTTTGCGTGCAGCGCCGCAATGAACCACACCAACAGCAACGGAACGCCGATCACATCCGCCCAGCGCGGCGACCACTCGAACAACGCTGCTCGCATGCGGCCGATCGTGAGAGCCGGGATCAGGCACACCACCGGCAGCATGCCGATCAATCGCGGCTTCCACGGCGGATAGTCGGTGACCATCCCACCGATCACGAGGATGCCGAACAGCCAGATCACGACCACCACGTGGCGTGGGTCGCGCCAGCGCCACGCCATCCACCCGACGCCGAGCAGGAAGAGCACCGCCACGAACCCATCGAGCACCGGCGACATGCTCGGCACGCTGATGAACGACAGCAAGCAGCCGCCGACGTGACTGCCCAAATAACTGCGCACACCGGCGCTGTCGCCGCGCTGGTAGGCATCGACCAGTTGCGCGGTGTCGAAGCGATTCGAGGTGCCGCCGTAAAACTCGCCCCAACGCCGATACATGGTGACCAAGAGCGGACCCGTACACAGCAGAAACGCGAGCGCGCCGACCAGCGCGCCGCCGAGATAGCGCCGCCAGAAGCCGCGCATGCCGATGGCGAACAGCACGGCCGCGATGGCAAGTAAGGCGGGGAACAACTTCGCCGCGTGATAAGTGTGGAAGCCGAGCCCGACGGCGTAGCCGAACCACACCCAATCGAGGGCGCGCCGCGTCCGCAGCAAGCGCGCAAACGCCGCCAACACCAACGCGGCGACCAGCACTTGCTGAATGTTGTTCAGCGCCACGCGACTGAACGCGAGGTGATCGCGGTTGATCGCCAACAGTGCCACGGCCAGCAGCGCGATCATGTTGCCCCACCAGCGGCGTGCCCAGAAGAACACCGGCACCAAGCTCAGCACGCCGACCATCGCCGCCGAGAAGCGCAGGCTGGCGTTGCTGGTGCCACGCAATTGCACGCCGCTGTACTCGACCATGTACGAGAGGTGCGGGAAGACGTTCCACCCCAAACCGAAGGCGTCGGGAAAACCGTCTTTCCAAATTCGTTCCGCCGATCGTCCTTGCCGGCCCTCGTCGGGGTCGATCGCTGCCGGCGCGTCGTGCAGCGCCATCACGCGCAGCCCCAACGCCAACGTCAGGATGAGGAGCAGCGCCAGCGCCGCCGCACGCGGCGACAGCTCCGGCCCGCCGGTGCGCCGCCACGTGTTGTCGGTCGCGATCGGTTGCGCCGCGCGGTACCACGTCGCGACGGCCAACAGCGCCAGACTTGCCAGCCACAATAGAAACGCCGCCAGGTGCTGCGTCGGGTTGACCGTGATCGCCGCGACGTTCGCTGCAACCGCAACGCCTGCCAGGCTCCATCGCCACGCGCTCCAGCGCGTCGCCGCGACCGCATCGTCGCCGCTGAGGTTGACCACGTCGTCGTGCGCAAACGGCACCCACCGCGCCACGAAGAACGCTTTCACGGCGACAATCGCCGCGACCCCCGCTGCGAGCTCGCGACCCGGTTGCGGAAACAACACGATCAATGCGGCGAGGGCCAGCAGCGCCACCGCGCCAGCAGTCCAGCGCAGCAGGCGTCGCATTGGCGCCTCCGCCGGTGTCGGTGCGTCAGCGAACGCGAACGTCAACGCGACGCAGCCGCCGATCACTTCGGTGAGCCACCGCCACCAGGGCGATTGCGGAACGAAGTGATCGCGATAGCCGAGCGTGGCAAGCCCGAGCGCGACCGCGAGCAGCACGAGTCGGAGCACCGCCGTCAGGCGCCTCGCTGGCGATTCTGTTTCGCGCGCGCTCGTCACTCCGGTCGCCATCGCACGGAGCGGTATCTGGGTGCAAGTCGGGCGCATGTGGGGCAGGGTTGAATCGGCGGTGGCTCATGGTTATGGTCTCAGCCGACAACTGCCAGGAGGATACAGTGGCCAACGTACTCGAAATCAGCGACGCAACCTTTGACCAAGAAGTGCTGCAATCGGCGCAACCGGTGCTGATCGACTTCTGGGCGCCCTGGTGCGGCCCGTGCAAGGCCATTGGACCGGTCGTCGAAGAGCTATCGAACGAGTACGCGGGCAAGCTCAAGGTCGTCAAGATGAACGTCGACGACAACCCGCAAACCCCCTCGAAGTACGGCGTGCGCGGCATCCCGAACCTCATCGTGTTCAAAGGCGGTAAAGTGCACGATCAGATCGTCGGCGCGGTGCCGAAGGCGCACCTGGTCAAAGCGATCGATCGCGCCTTCGCCTAGGGACGGATGCCGTCATGGCTGAAGTGCGGGCGGTTACCGACGACGCGTTCGACGCCGAAGTCCTCGACTCGACGCAACCGGTCCTGATCGACTTTTGGGCCCCGCACTGTAGCGCCTGCCGGACGCTCGCGCCGATCGTCGAGACCCTGGCGCAAGAATACGCCGGTAAGCTCAAGGTGATGACGGTCAACACGGAAGAGAACCCGCGCATCGCCACGCGCTACGCCGTGCGCGCGATCCCTAATCTGCTGTTCTTCAAAGACGGACGGGTCCACGAGCAAGTGATCGGCGCGGTGCCGAAACTGCGACTCGTGCGCGTGATCGATCAGTTGCTCTCCTGAAGAACCGGCTCAGTGCCCGGGAAACAGCCCCTCGCGAAACAGCACCGGCAGATCCTTCGTTCGCCGCGTCAGCGTTAGTAACGCGAGCAGGAGGTACGCGGCGCAGAAGCCGTAGCGGACGGAAGTGTCGGGGAAGCAGAGCTGGGCCGCGAATAGGGCGAACAGCAGGACGCCTTCGCGCCGCGTCAGTTTGAGATTGGCGAGCACCGCGACCGCGAACAACGATTGCGACGCGGTCAGCAGGATCTCTTCGATCTGGCGCGGATCGAGATGAATCGCGCTCGGCGTCCCGGCCGAGATGCTGTAGACCAGCGGCAGCGTGCCGACCAGCAGCGTCCACTGATTCACCTTCGACGACACCATCGCCCCCATGCCCGCCTGCGCGTCGCCGCGCAGCGTGAGGATGCAGGCGATCGCGACCTCCGGCGCTTCCGACGCCAGCGGTGCCAACCATTGCACCAGCAGGAATTCATCGATGCCGGCGTTCTTGCCGACATGGATCAGCGCTTCGGCGAATCGTTCCGCCGAGCCGAAGATCACGATGGCGGCAAACACGAAGAAGAGAGCGACAGCAGTGCGGCGCAGCGCCGGACGCAGTTCGCCGAGCGCTTGCGCCGGGCCGAGCAGGTCCGGTTCTTCCACTTCGCCCTGCGCGATGCGCCACATGTAGCCGACAAAACAGCCGACCAACACCACCATGTCAAACAGCGAGATGGTGCCTTTCAGTGGGATCACAAACGAGTACACGGTGGCGATGGTGAGGAACACCAGCTCGACGCAGCGGCTGCGCGGCAGCTCCAACTCGCGCCCACTGCCGCGCCACCAGTACAGGCCGATGATCAACGGCCAGGCGATCCCGATCAGCAAGCGATTCGCGCCGGTCATGTTGGCCGTCGCGTAGGCGGTGTACTCGGGTTGGTGCGCGGCCCGCCAGGCGAAATACAGATCGACGGCGTACTCCGGCAATACGGCGATCAGCGCGAGAAACGCCAGCGCCAAACCTTGCGAGATGTCGACCTGGGCGACTTCAGCGGCCCAGGTGAGCAAGAACGCGGCGCCGAGAATGGCGACGCCGAATAGCACCGCCTCGAACCCGGGCGCTGTATGCAGAGCACCGAAGCGCAGCACCAGCGCCGGCACCGTGAGCAGAGCGGAAGCAAGAATCGGCAGCCATCGCATCATGCGCGGTCGTTCCAACGGCGCCCCTGCCTACATGCATGGGGCGTTGGGTTCAACCGCGGACGCGCGCTTACTTCTTTGATCGGACGGATCCGCCCGATCGGTCCGATCCGTCCACCTTCTGCGTGCCTTTGCACTCGGGGTAGCCCGAGCAGCCCAGAAATTGCGAACCTGCGCGCTCACCTTTGCGCGCAGTGCGCACGACCATGACCTTGCCGCAAAGCGGGCAGAGCGGAAGGGGATCCGACCGATCCGGCGGATCGGTCGGATCTCGTCCTCGCCGCTGTTCCAGGCGAGCCGCCGCCAGGCGTTCGCTGTAGCCGCCCGCTTGAATGAACCCCCGCTCCAGGGCGGCGATCTGCTGATCGAGCAGGTAGTTGGCCTGGTGGATCAGGCAGATCGTCGCATTGGCGACTACGCTGGGGTCGACGTGAGTGAGCCAGCGGGCGTATGGCGCGGCATCGGACCGATCGGTCCGATGCCGTCTCCCCACCTCGCGCACCGCGCGCGACTCCAGATCATCCTTGCCCCATTGCCGCAGGCCGCGCTGGCGCAGGAAATCTTCGTAGTCGAGCAGCAGCTCGTCGAGGCTGGCGCGGGTGACGTTCACCAAGCGCAGCTCGGTTTGGCTCGAGGTCGCGGAGGCACGGCTGCCCTCGGCGATGTTCTGCCGGCCACTGCGCGCCGCCTGAACCATCTGGTCTGTCGTGCGCGCTCGCTTGTCGATGAAGCGCTCGCAGAACGCGACCGTGGCATCGTAGATGATTGTCGTCACCTGAAACGAGCGCAGTGTGCGATAGCCGCCGCTCGGGCGCAGGCGCTTGCCCCGATCCGATCGGTCCGATCCGACCGATCAGTCGGATACTGTCAGCGGTACCTCGACATAGTCGCGAGCATCCGCGTCCCACGCGAACGCCTTCGCCGCTTTCACTTCGCCGTTGCGCACGGAGACCACGATCTGGCCGACATCGGGGTAGCTGGGCTCGTCCCACACCGTGGCTTGTTTGCGGTCCTCGGCGGAGAAGTAGGCATCGTGATCGGGATGCGAGTGAAAGATCGCGCGGATCACCAGCGCGCCGCGTTCGTGGCCGGTGAGGATCGGCACCGCTTCCGCTCCCATTGTGTACGCCGTGCGCGCGTCGCGCAGCGTCGGATCAGCGGCGTGGCGCTGGTTCTGGATGTTGCTCACGCACACCACTTCCTCGCGTCCGCTGCGATCGATGACGAAGCCGCAGGCTTCGTGCGGATAGCAGGCCGCGGCGTGCGCTTCGATAGCGACGCGGCTGGTGGTGGTGACGTGGAGTTCGGTCACGGTCGTTGCTCCCGATAGCGGACGAGTCGTGTGAGCGTCTCGTTGGCGGGCGTGACGATACCGTGGGCACGGCCGCGGCGCCAGACTTCGCCGTTGATCGCCTCGATCTCGGTGCGGCGGCCACGTTCCAGGTCCTGCAACATCGACGAACGATGATCGAACGTGCTCGGCACCAAGCGATCATAGAACAGCGTGCGATAGTCCGCCGCGCTCGGCCACGGCAGGTGAATGCCCTCGGCGCGGGCGACCGCGAAGGCTTCGTCGATCACCGCATTCATCAGCGCCCGGGTGTCGTCGTGTTGCGCCAGCAACCCGTACGGCACGCCGAGCAAGGCGCCGAGCGGATTGAGCGCGGCGTTGTAGAAGACTTTGGCCCACAGCGCCGCCTCGATCTCGTCGCTGTAGGCGGCGGGAATTCCGGCTGCGTCGATGCGCGCCGCCCACTCGCGCGCGCGCTGATCGAGCGCGGGACTCGCTCCGGGTCGCCGCGCGCCGAGCAAGACCTTGTCGGCGTATACTGTGACGCGCACGGAGCCGAGCGCGACGATCTCGGCGCCGAAGATCACCCGCGCACCGAGCGTACGCGCCGGCGACACGATGGCCTCGATGGTTTCGACATTGCCGAGTCCGTTTTGCAGCGAGATCACCACGCCGCCATCTTCGAGATACGGAGCGACCGCGCCGATCATCGCGCTGGTGTCGTACGACTTGGTGGCGAGCAGCATGGTCGCGAAGCGTCCGCTCAGCGCGTCAGCGCGCTCGCACAACTCGAACCCGTCGGCATGATGCTCGCCCCAGATGCCACTGATATGCAGGCCGCCGCTACGGATCGCGTCGAGGTGCGGCGCCCGCCCCAGCAACGTCACCGCCGCACCGGCGCGCCGCAAGTAGCCGCCAAACACCGAGCCCAACGCACCCGCGCCGGTGATCAGTATGCGATCCGTAGTCATGAGGGATCAGGGCGAGGCATGCCTCGCCCCTACACGGAGAGCGCTCTCGCGCTGCCTACGCTTCGCTCGCTGCCCGACGCCTTCGTGGAAATTCCATCGCGGGAACCTCTGACTCTCACGCGGCTCGGCGCGTTCTTCCTGTGGACGCGTTCCGACCACGCCCTTTCGTTGCAAGGTCAACCAGCATCCGGAGCGCGGAGTTGATCGCTTGCGTGCTGCCGAAGTGCTCCCACAAATCCTGGTCGATCACCACCGCGCGAACCGCTTCGCCCGTTAGTAGGTGCGCATACTTGCCGCGGCGGCCGCGCTGCAACTGTGAGAAATCTACCTCAGGAAACGCGCGGAGCGACTCCGCGCTGGGTTGTTGGCGCTTGATCGCCTTCTTCATACGCCCTCCGTTCTCGCTGTGTCGCACGTCGCGCGCTGATGATGCGAATGACCTCGCCGCTGCGTCGCTCGGCAAACACAACCAGAAGAAGGTTCGAACGCAACGACATCCCGATCAAGATCAAACGGTCTTCGTTCATCGCATCTGCGTATGGCACAGCGAGGTCATCCAGGAAAACAGATGCCGCCTCCTCAAAGGTGACACCGTGCTTGCGAACGTTGGCGGCCGCCTTGGTGGAATCCCATCGGAAATCCCCATATCGCACCGTCGGCACCGCACGACTGTAGCATGCCCATCACTGGCGGGCGACGGAGTGCCCGGTTCTTACGCCGTCAAAGCGGCAAACTCGGACCGCAGGTGGTATCGACCGCGTTACGCTTCGCTCTCGCCGCCGGCGCCGAGGGCGGCGTGGGCGGCGGCGAGACGGGCGATCGGGACGCGAAACGGGGAGCACGAGACGTAGTTCAAACCGATGCGGTGGCAGAACTTCACCGACTCGGGATCGCCGCCGTGCTCGCCGCAAATGCCGAGCTTGATGCCCGGGCGCGCCGCACGCCCCTTGTCGACGGCGATGCGCATCAGCGCACCCACGCCTTCCTGATCGATCGACTCGAACGGGTCGCGAGCGTAGATCTCGTACTGCTCCACGTACGGGGTGAGGAAGCGCGCCGCGTCGTCGCGTGACACGCCGAGCGTGGTCTGGGTCAGATCGTTGGTGCCGAAGGAGAAGAATTCCGCCACGCTCGCGATTGCATCGGCCGTCAGCGCCCCGCGCGGGATCTCGATCATCGTGCCGACCAGGTACTTGAACTTCACGCCGGTCTCCTTCATCACGTCGTCCGCGACGCGCCGGACGATCGCGGCTTGGAGCTGCAACTCCTTCACGTGCCCGACCAGCGGGATCATCACTTCGGGCTCCACCTTCGTCCCGCCGCGTTGCACGTCGGCGGCCGCCTCGAAAATCGCGCGCGCCTGCATCTCGGTGATCTCGGGATAGATGATACCGAGACGGCAGCCACGCAGGCCAAGCATCGGATTGAACTCGTGCAGCGCTTCGACGCGCGCACGAATGCGTTCGGTTGAAATGCCCATCTGCTCGCCGATCTCGCGCTGCCCGGCCTCGTCGTGCGGCAGAAACTCATGCAACGGCGGATCGATGGTCCGGATGGTCACAGGCTTGCCGCCCATCTCGCGGAAGATGCCCTCGAAGTCGGCCCGCTGCAGCGGCAGCAACTTCGCCAGCGCCGCGCGGCGTTCGGTTACCGATTCGGCGAGAATCATCTCGCGCATCGGTTCGATCTTACCCTCGCCAAAGAACATGTGCTCGGTGCGGCAGAGACCGACGCCTTCGGCGCCGAACGCGATCGCGTTGCGGCACTGGTCGGGCTGATCGGCGTTGGTGCGCACCTTCAGCGTCCGCTCGCGATCGGCCCACTGCATGATCCGCGCGTACTGTTGGTAGACCGGCGCCTGTGCCGGTGCGAGCGAGCGGTCGACCAATACGCGCACGACTTCGCTTGGTTCGGTGGCTATGTGGCCTTGGAACACTTCGCCCGTCGTGCCGTCGATCGACAGGGTATCGCCTTCCTTGATCACCACGTCACGCCCCGTAACCCGCATTTCACGCGTGCGATAGTCGATCAGCAGCGGCTCGCAGCCGGCGACGCACACCTTGCCCATCTGGCGGGCCACCAGCGCGGCGTGACTGGTCATGCCACCGCGCGCGGTCAGAATGCCCTCCGACGCCGCCATCCCGCGGATATCTTCCGGCGAAGTTTCGATGCGAACCAGAACGACCTTCTCACCGCGGGTGGCGGCCGCTTCGGCGTCTTCGGCGTTGAAGTACGCGCGGCCGGCCGCGGCGCCCGGTCCGGCGTTGAGGCCCTTCGCCAGCAGCCGCTGCTCACGCACGGCGCGTTCCTTCTCGGCGACGAGGAAAGTTGGGCTCAGCAGTTGATTGAGCTGATCCGGTTCGACGCGCAGCAACGCGTCGCGCGTGGTGATCAGGCGCTCGTCGACCATATCGAGGGCGATCTTGATCGCCGCGCCGCCGGTACGCTTTCCGACGCGGCACTGCAGCATGTAGAGCGTGCCCTGTTGAATGGTGAACTCGATGTCCATCATCTCGTGGTAGTGCCGTTCGAGCGTACGGCGAATGCCGATGAGTTCTTGGTAGACCCGCGCGTTCTCAGCTTCCAGCTGGGCGATGGCGAGCGGCGTGCGCGTGCCGGCCACGACATCTTCGCCCTGCGCGTTCATCAGAAATTCGCCGTAGAAAATATTCTCGCCGGTGGCCGGATCGCGGGTGAAGGCGACGCCGGTGCCGGAATCGTCGCCCATGTTGCCGAACACCATCGACTGCACGTTGACCGCGGTGCCCCAGTCTTCGGGGATGCTGTTGAGCTTGCGGTAGACGATGGCGCGCTCGTTCATCCACGAGCCGAACACCGCGCCCATCGCGCCCCATAGTTGCTCCTGCGGATCTTCGGGAAAGGCGACGCCCTTGCGAGCGCGGATCGCGTCCTTGAATTCACCGACCAACTCGCGCAGGTCGTCGGCCGTCAACTCCGTGTCGAGCTTCACGCCGCGCGCGTGCTTCTTGCGCTCGAGAATTTCTTCGAAGGGATCGATCTCGTGTTTCGACGCTGGCTTGAGATCGAGCACGACGTCACCGTACATCGACACGAAGCGGCGATACGAATCGTACGCGAAGCGCGGATTGCCGGTCAGCGCAATCACGCCCTTCACGGTCTCGTCGTTGAGGCCGAGATTGAGGATCGTATCCATCATGCCCGGCATCGACGCCCGGGCACCGGAACGCACGGAGACCAGCAACGGATTGGCTGGATCACCGAAGCGTTTGCCGACGAGCTGCTCGACGCGCCCGAGCTGTTTGGTCACGTCGTCGCGCAGCGTGCGTGGATAGGTGCGCCGGTTGGCGTAGTAGTAGGTACAGACTTCGGTTGAGACGGTGAATCCCGGCGGCACCGGCAGACCAAGGCCGGCCATCTCGGCGAGGTTGGCGCCCTTGCCGCCGAGCAGCGCCTTCAACTTCGCGTTGCCATCGGCCTTGCCGCCGCCAAAGGCGTAGACGTAGCGCCGCTTCGCGGCGCTGCTGATGGCTGATCGCTTATGGCTGATGGTCGGACCTTTGGGCGCGCCGCGCCGCACTGACTTCTTCGCGGCGGGCCGAACAGGTTTGCCTTTCGACTTTCGACTTTCGACTTTCGACTTCTTCTTCATGCCTCAATCCGTCGCCGTAGTTCGTCGACCAGCCGATCGATGGGAAGGCGCTCCTGCTGCATCGAGTCGCGATCGCGCAACGTGACCGTGTTGTCGGCCATCGTCTGATGATCGACCGTGATCCCGAACGGCGTGCCGATTTCGTCTTGCCGCCGATAGCGACGACCGATCGAGCCCGCCTGATCGTACTGCACCACCCAGCGCTGCTTCAGCATCGACACAATTTCCTTGGCCTTCTCGGGCTGCCCGTCCTTGCGCAGCAGCGGAAGGACCGCCGCCTTCACCGGCGCCATGCTCGGCTTGAAGCGCAGCACCGCACGCGTTTCGCCTTCCGCAACGTCTTCGTCGTAGGCGTCGAGCATCAGGATGAGGAGAACACGATCGACACCAACGGCCGGTTCGATCACGTAGGGGACGTAGCGCTCCTTGGTCTCCTCGTCGTAGAAGCTGAGATCCTTACCGCTGTACTCGGCGTGTTGCTTGAGATCGAAATCGGTGCGGTTGGCGACGCCTTCGAGTTCGCTCCAACCGAACGGGAACTGATACTCGATGTCCGAGCACGCCTTCGCGTAGTGCGCGAGTTCGTCCGGTCCGTAGTGATGGAGGCGGAGGTTGTCGGCCTTGATGCCGAGCTCCTTCGTGTACCAATTGAGCCGCTCGCTGCGCCAAAAGTCGAACCACTCGTCGTCGTTGCCGGGCTTGACGAAGAACTCCATCTCCATCTGCTCGAACTCGCGGGTGCGGAAGATGAAGTTGCCGGGCGTGATCTCGTTGCGGAACGACTTGCCGATCTGCGCAATGCCGAACGGCGGCTTGAGGCGACCCGACTGCAGCACGTTGAGGAAGTTGACGAACATGCCCTGCGCGGTCTCGGGACGGAGGAAGGCGACCGACGCGTCTTCCTCGACCGGGCCGACGAACGTCTTGAACATCAAATTGAACTGGCGCGACTCGGTCAGCTCACCGCCGCACTCGCCGGGGTGTTTCGACGGTCGCTCGGGGCACTGCGCGGTGGCGACGTGATCGGCGCGGAAGCGCGACTTGCACTTCTTGCAATCGATCAACGGGTCGGAGAAGCCGGCGATGTGTCCCGAGGCTTCCCACACGCGCGGATGCATCAGGATCGCGCTCTCGATGCCGACCATGTGGTCGCGCGACGTGACCATGTACCGCCACCACGACTCACGAATGTTGCGCTTGAGTTCGACCCCGAGCGGTCCGTAATCCCAGGTGCTGGCAAAGCCGCCGTAGATCTCGCTCGACTGAAACACGAACCCACGCCGTTTGGCGAGGTTCACGATCTTCTCCATGGTGACGGTGGACATTCGGCTCCGATCGAAGGCGCACCGTCTAGCACGCGCTCCGCGGAGCGGCAATGCGAGTAGTGACACGCTCGTGGGTCAGTTTAGAGCCCTCATGCCTGCAGTTGACACCGCGCGCTATCGTTCTGGTACAATGCACGCATACTTGACAGCACGGTCGGACAACGTCCGAACGTCAATACGCCACGCCTGTACGTTGTCCGAGCAAACGGCGAGTGCGAGCGTGGCCCAGAGCGCCCAACGCAGCGAGCGCACAGCGCAGCGAGCGTGAGTGACGCAGGAAGGGAAGGAACAGAATGTTCATAGTGCGCATCAGATGCGAACAGCATCAGGACGAGGACAGTCTGGCGTCTGAGATTCTCAATGCGATCGCGGAGGGTGGATCTAATGTCCACATGCAGCGGGCCGGAACGGCACTGACCTCTATCCTGGGCGATGCCCAGAAAAAGGTCGATGTGTGGACGCGGCCCTTTGAGCGGCGGGAAGACTGGCCAGATCGCGAGCTCAATAGTTTGGGGGAAGCTGTGGACATTTGTAAAGCGGTGCCGCTGAATGCCCCCGACCGCCAGATCGCCGTCAACCTGATGGAAACCGTCGAAAGAATATGGACGGCGATGGCGAAGCGAGCAGTCAAAGAAAAAGTGGACTATGACGAGGTGCACTATCTACTCCAGTCGTTTGAGAAATTCCGCGGTGCCGCCGCGCACCCCGAGCGTATACGGGAACTGGCCCGGCAGTTGTGCCATCACTACCTCCCCGAGAGTGGTTGGTGATGGCGCGGCACTCGGTGCCAATGCGGGCACAAACTAACCCTACCCATGACACACTCGTGCAGCGCATTGCGCACCGCGAGCCCGATGTACTAGCGTCGCCCGGCTCGCATGGACTCGCCCGCTCCGACTGATCGCCCACTCACCATCCGCGCCATCACGCGCCACGAGCGCGGAGCGGTGCTGAACCTGCTCGGCGAATGGATCAGCGCCGAGTTCTTCGGTCGCTATTTCGATCACGATCCCGCGTTTCGCGACGAACTGTGCTTCGTCGCGCTCGACGGCGAGCGCCTGGTGAGCACGCTGCAAGTGTTCGCGAAAGACGTGCGCGTCGGCGGCGCCACACTCCGCGTCGCCGGCGTGGGCAACGTCTTCACCACCGACGCGTATCGCGAGCGCGGCACCGCGTCGCAAGTACTCACCCATGCGATCGCGGCGATGGACGCGTACGGTTTCGATCTCTCCCTGTTGTTCGCCGTCCGGCTCGCGTTCTACGGCCGCCACGGCTGGAGCAGTCATCCGCGCCGCTTCGTTTTCATCGAGCCCGGCGACGCGGCGACATCGGGCCGCTATGCCATCGACCCGTTCGTACCGGCGCGCGACCTCGACTCGGTGATGCAGGTCTACGACGCCTACAGCGGAGCGTTGCCCGGCACCACCGTGCGCGATTACCCCTATTGGCTGGGGCAGCTGCGCTACGCGGGCAATCTCGAAGAAGACTTTCTGGTCGCCCATGCCGGTAGTGAAGTGATCGCCTACGCGCGCGCCACGACGTTGTACGGCTACTATCTGATCATGGAGCACGGCTATCTGCCGGGGCACGAGGATGCGCTGGCCGATCTCACGTGCCGCCTCCACACGGTGGAGGGGCGCACGCTACCAGGCACGCTGGCACAGCTCGCTCACGAACCGCGGGTGCAAGCGAGTTTGCAAACGCGCGGACTCACGTTGCGGGCGGTGGATGACGTCTTCTGGATGTGGCGCGTGATCTCGCCCGAGCGGTTGGCGGCCAAGCTCGGCGTTACGGTTGCCGAGGTCGAGCGCGAGGACTTCTTCCCAAACCTGTTTCCGCCCGAACGTTCGGTCTTCTGGTTGTCGGATCGATTCTGATGGTCGTGGCTCGTGATTCGTGCTCGTGACTCGACGGATTGGTTCGACCGCCGGTCCGACGACTCACGAGCACGAGTCACGAACACGATTCACGATTGCGGCTTGCCCGCCTTCAATTGCTGCTTCCACTCGATGATGCGGCCCTTCGCCGCCCACGACTCAGCGTCGGGCACGTTGCCGGAACGCTGATAGATGCGCGAGAGATTGGTGTACGGGAGCTGATCGTCGGGGTTGAGATCGACTACACGCTTGGCGGCGGTGATCGCCTCGTCCCACAGTTCCTGGTCGGCGAGCGCCATCGATAGCCCTTCCCAGGCGTCGGCGAAGTCGGCATTCAACGCCAGCGCTTCGCGGTACTTGGCGATCGCGCCGTCGAGATCGCCGTCCGCCACACAATCCACTGCTTGATCGTAACACTCGTCGGCAGTCGGCACGTGAGACCCTCCAGCAAGCGCGACTCTAGCCAATGGCGGGCACGCCCTCAAGGTATTGGAAGAAGAAGTCAGCGATGGGGGTTCAACGCAGACCCACACATCGGTATAGTGTACTCATGTCCGCGCGCAGCTTCCGGCCGAAACGCCATCGCTCGACGACGCCACCGCCTGACATTGAGGCGATCATGCAAGCGGCCAAAACCGCGGTCGCGGCGCGCCAGCAGGGGTATCGCGCCCGTTCACTCGAATTGCACGGCTGGATCTGCGCCAAGTGTGCGCGCGAGTTCGACGCCGGCAACTTGCACCTGCTCACGGTCCACCACAAGGACGGCAACCACGAGAACAACCCGCCCGACGGCAGCAATTGGGAAAATCTCTGCGTGGATTGCCACGAGGACGAGCACAGCCGTGGCCTGCTCGCGGACTACCTTGCCGGCAAAGACTAGCGCGCCCTCGATACGTTCGCTCCGCTCACTACTCGGGCAAACGGATTTTGGATTCCGTGAAACAAACAACCGCTTCCCCGAGTAGCGGGACTGAGTAGAAGCCGAAGGCTTCGTATCGAAGGCCGGCGTATCGAGGGGTTCCTTCTGGCTGGCGCAAGCCGCGAACCTACGAGGCCTTAAGGGGTTCGCCCTTGGCGTTTTTCTCGCGCAGCAACTCGATCAGCTTCGGGGTACCGCTGGTGGTGATGATTTCCTGGAACTGCGAGCGGAAGTTCGCCACCAGACTCACGCCTTCAATAATCACATCGATGATGCGCCACTCGCCGTCGGGGTCTTTACGCAAGCGGTAGTCAACCAACACCTCGGCTGCGTTGGGGCGAAGGATCTTCGTCTTCACCGTCCAATCTTCGCGTGCCTCGGCGCGATCGCCGACGACGACGGCGCGCTCGTTGTTGTAGCTTTCGACGTTCTTGCCGTAGGTAACGGTGAGGTGGCGCTTGAACTCCTCCATGAACTCTTTTTGCTGGGCGGGCGACAGGTCGCGCCAGTTGCGCGCCAGCACTAGCTTGGAGATGGTCTCGAAGTTGAACTGGACGTAAGCGATCTCCTCGATGCGTTTGCGTTTCTGCTCTGCGGTCAACCCTTTCTCCGCCAGCACGGCGGTGACCGAATCGACCAGGTGCTGTACCACTATCGGCGGCGTGTCGGCGGCGCGCGATGCGGCGGTGCACATCACGGCCGCCAGCATCAGCAGCAGCCCCTGCCGCATGGTGAACGCTGGGTTGAACGCGACGCGGTGGTGTCGTTCGGCTCTTGCTTCGTAGCGCACGGCTCAATTCCCTCCGTTGGTGTCGACGCTGTACAAATCTTCTTGCTCTTGTTGCGACATGCCGGCGCGGTCGTTGATCAGTTCGTCGCGATGCTGGCTGTAGGCGTTGCGCACCGCCACGTAGTAATCAACCGACGCCTCTCTGACTTCGCTGACTTCCTTCAGCACCTGCGCGCGGCCGTTCACGGTGCTCACCACTCGCGCCCCACCGCTGTAGTAGAACGGAATGAACCACGGATAGACCGCGGCGGCCGAATCACCCGCCAACCCGACGGTGTCGCGAATGTTCGACGGACCCCACAACGGCAGCATGAGAAACGGCCCGGCGGGCACGCCCCAGTAGCCAAGGGTTTGACCGAAGTCCTCATCGTGCTGTTCCAGCCCCCAGTCGCTCGCTGGATCAAAAAAACCGGCGAGACCCACCGTCGTGTTGACCGTAAATCGGCCTACGTCAGAAGCGGTGGGCACGAACTTGGCCTGCAGCAAATCATTGACCGCCACGATCGGAAAGCGCAGGTTCAAAAAGAAGTTCGTCAGGCACTGTTGCACTCGTTTCGGGGTGATCGCGTCGTAGCCTTTCGCCACCGGCTCCAGCACGTACATGTCGACGTGATCGTTGAACCAGAAGATTGCGCGATTGAATGGCTCAATTGGATCGTGGTCGGACGGGGCGGCGGCGGCGGACGACGGGTTGGACGCGGCGAACGCGGCAGGTACGCACACCGTTCCGACCACGAGCGGCATGGCGAACAGGATTCGCAGGATTCGGATGATGGTCTCGAGTGTGCGCATGGGCGGCGTCATCCTTACTCCGGCTTCTGTACGTCCGTGCTGTGAATCAGTTTGCCGATCAGGCGTTCGAGGATAACCGCCGACTCGGTCATGGTGATCTCGTCACCCGGCTGCAGGTAGCGCTCTTCCCCGCCGAGTTGCAACGAGATGTAGCGATCGCCCAGCAAGCCCGCGGTGACGATCGAAGCCGACGTGTCGACCGGCAACTTGAGGGTGCTCTCGAGGTTCAGCTTGGCGCGCGCACGGAAGTTGGTATCGAGCGCAATCGAGTCGACTTGGCCGACGCGGACGCCGGCGATGACGACGGGGGCGCGCGCCTTGAGGCCGCCGGTCTGATCGAAGGCGGCAAACAACGTCAGCCCGCCGTCACTGCGAAACGTGTAGCCGCCGACGTTCATCGACAGGTACGCGATGGCGCCGAGGCCAGCGACCACGAACAAACCAACGATGAAATCCCGGGTGGGTGAACGACTCATTACACTCCCCACAACGCCGTGATGAAGTAGTCGAAGATCAGCACCGACACCGATCCGATCACCACGGTCGACGTCGTCGCCGAGCTGACCCCGGCCGAAGTCGGCGCGCAGGTGTAGCCGCGATACGTGGCGATCAATCCCACCAACACACCGAACACCAGCGCCTTGAGCAGACTGCCGGCGACGTCATCGTAGTAGTCGACCGCCGACTGCAAGCTCGCGATGTAGGTGCCACCATCTACTCCCATCAGGTTCACGCCGACGAAATACCCGCCTGCCAGCCCGAACACAATGAATAGCGCCGACAGCAGCGGCATCACGCAGATCATCGCCATCGTTTTCGGCATCACCACCAGGTGGATCGGGTTGACCGACATCATACGCAAGCCATCGAGTTGTTCTGTGGCCACCATGGTACCGATCTCGGCGGTGGTGGCCGAGCCGGCGCGACCGGTGGTCAACAAGGCGGTGAGCACCGGGCCAAGCTCGCGAATCAGACTCAATCCGACCACTGCGCCGAGTGAGTTCTCCGCGCCGAACCGGACCAGGGTATTGTAGCCTTGCAGCCCGAGCACCATGCCGACGGCCAGCCCGCACACGCAGATGATCACCAGCGACAGGACTCCGAGGTTGAACAACTCCGCTACGAACACCCGCACGCGGACCGGTGGCGTGACCAGCGCGCGCACGATTTGGCCAGTGAAGATAGTGAGCTTGCCGAGGTGGTCGATGAAGTGCAGCACCGCGTAGCCGAGGTCGCGCACGAAGCCGATCATGGAGCGGCTCCCTCGTGTATTGCGCCCGGCGTTTCCGGCCGCGGCTCTTCTTCGCGCTCTTCGTTGAGAAAGCCGGCGACGCGCGGGTCGGCGCTGCGCTGCAGTTCGGCGGGCGAGCCGGCCACCGGTCCCTCGGGCAGCAGCAGCACCACTTGATCGGCCATCCGCATCGTCGAAGGGATGTGATGCGAAGACACCAACATCGTGATGTGCCGCTCGCGGTTGATGCGATACAGCAGGGCCTCGATGCGTTTCACCGAAATCGGGTCAAGGCCGGAGAACGGCTCGTCGACCAGCAGGATTTCGGGATGGGTGATAATGGCGCGCGCCAACGCCGCGCGCTTGATCATGCCGCCGGAGAGTTGTCCGGGCAGAAGGTCGTCGACGCCCGACAACCCGACGGCGGCGAGGTTGGCGTGAACTTCCGCCACGATCTCCGCTTCGCCCATACGCGTATGCTCGCGCAACGGAAAGGCCAGGTTATCGAAGATCGTGAGCGAGTCGAGCAACGCGCCGCCCTGGAACATCATGCCGAGCTTGGCGCGCACGACGTACATCTGGGTTTCGGAGAGCTGACTGATGTCATGGCCCGCCACCACGATGCTCCCGCGCTGCGGATGCACGAGACCGCCGATCAGCCGCAGTACCGTGGTCTTGCCCGAACCGCTGCCGCCAAGGATCACCGAGATCTGGCCGCGCGGAAAGCGGCACGACAGGCCGCGTAGCACCGGCCGATCGTCGAACGCCATGTCGACGCCGGTGAAGGTGACGTGGGCGTCGTCTTTAGCGCTGCGATTCATGAGATCGGAGGATTCATCAGGTCAACGACCGTCACCCTCTCCCTCTGGGCGTGTCGATAAATCGCGAGCAGGGCTTCGAGACGGCCCCTGAGAAGACGGGGCCTCCTCAGCCCGAACGGTATTCGTCTTGATCTGAATGGCATTTTCCGTTCGCCCTGAGGAGCCGCCTTCTTCTGGCGGCGTCTCGAAGGGCGTGTTCGCATGAAAATCGACAGCCCCCATAGGGAGAGGCAACCTTCGCTGCTCCGCGCCTCATCCTTGTCTGGGGTGCGAACGTTTTCGAGACACAACACTAGCGCCGCCCACCTCGGCGAGAGCGCACTTTCTTGTTGGCTCCACGCACGGTCAACACCGGACACGCGGCGCTGCGCACGACGCGCTCGGCGACGCTGCCGAGCAGCACGTGCGACAGGCCGCTGCGCCCGTGCGTCGCCATCACGATCAGATCCGCCTTCAGACGCTTGGCGGTGTCGACAATGATTTGGTACGCCGTGCCAGTCTGCAGGATCGTGCGAGCCACGATCCGACGCTTCTTCAAATCGGCAGCCAGGCGCGTCAACTGTTCGCGGCCAATGCGGCGCTGCTCGTCGATCAGCACGTTCAAGCCCGCCACCGGCCCGTAGAGGTCGGCTGGCGTCGCGTAGTAGACCGGCTCGACGACGAAGACCACGATGAACTCGGCCTTGAACGGCTTGCCAAATTCGATGGCATAGTCGAGCGCTTGCAGCGACGTGTCGGAAAAGTCCACCGGCACCAGAATGCGTTTGAGCGTCATAGGCAGCGCCTCCACAAAGTGTGCGGCAGATACACCGAGGTGCCCGACGGCGCAAGCGAGTCCGTGCTCACGCCTTTGACTTTTCCCGCTCGATTCTCTCTTGTGCGCGCGGCGGGATGTTTCCATGGCGATCGGTGATCAACGAGACTTCGAGCACACGCGCACGCAACTGACCGCGTGGCTGGCGCGCCAGTTACCGGCGGCACGTGACCTGGCGGTCTCGGACTTGCACGCACCGGGGATGGGCTTTTCGAACGAGACGCTGTTGTTCGATCTCACCTATCGCGACGGCAGCGCCGAGCGCCGCGAGCCGTTGGTGGTGCGCTTCAAGCCGGCGACGCAGATCTTTCCGGAATACGATCTTGGCTTGCAGTATCGCGTCATGCAGTTGCTGGCGCCGACCAACGTGCCGGTGCCCCGCATGCGTTGGCAGGAGCCCGACCCGGCTGTGCTCGGCAGCAGTTTCTACGTGATGGACCGCATCGCCGGCATCGTGCCGCCGGATCAACCGAGCTACCACGCGGCCGATGTCTGTACCGAGCTCACCCCCGCGCAGCGCGCGACGCTGTGGTGGGACGGCCTCGAAGTCATGACCCGCATCCACCAGCTCGACTGGCGCGCCGCCGGCTTCGGCTTCCTCGACGCGCCGCGGTGGGGCCGCACGCCGCTCGCGCAGCAACTCGGCTACTATGACCACTACCTCAACTGGGCGACCAATGGCGCCGCCCATCCCACCTGTGATCCCGCGCTCGCCTGGCTCCGCGACCATCAGCCCAGCAACGAGCCGGTGAGCCTGTGTTGGGGCGACTCGCGCATCGGCAACATGCTGTTCGACAACTGCCGCTGCGTCGCCGTCCTCGATTGGGAGATGGTGACCCTCGGCAATCCCGAACAAGACCTGGCGTGGTGGCTCTTCCTCGATTGGCACCACAGCGCCGGCCTCGGCATCGAGCGCCTGGAAGGATTTCCGACCCGCGAGGAAACCATCGCACGCTACGAGGCGCTGATGCAGCGCCCCGTCGAGCACGCGTCCTACTACGAAGTGTTCGCGGCATTCCGTTTCGCCGTGATCATGATCCGCGTCGCGCATCTGACCGCGGCCGCGGGATTGTCGACCGATCCGAACTTCGCCGTCAACAACATCCCGAGCTGTCGCTTGGCCCACTTGCTCGGGCTGCCCATCCCCGCGTGAGGTCTCGCCGTGCAACGCGTCATCGAGCTCGAGGGCTGCCTCAACTTTCGCGATCTGGGCGGCTACCCGACGGTAGATGGTCGCACCGTTCGCTGGCGTCAATTGTTTCGCAGCGATGCGTTGCACCTGCTCAGCGCGGCCGACATCGCGCGCGTGCGCGACGAGCTGCGCATCGGCGACGTGATCGATCTGCGCTCGAGTGCGGAAATCCGCAGCGATGGCCGCGGGCCATTGGGCAGCGAGCCGATCCGCTTCCATCACCTGCCGCTGTTCGACGGCGACACCCGCCGCGGCGGCGAAGAGTCCGCCGCATACACGTTGGCCGATCGCTATGTCCTCCTCGCCGAGTTCGCCAAGGACGCCATCGCGCGCGTGCTCACCACGCTGGCCGAGACCGACGCGCCTGCGGTCTATCACTGCGCCGCGGGCAAGGACCGCACCGGCGTAATTTCGGCCGTGCTGCTCGGCGTGCTCGGGGTCAAAGACGAGATCATCGTCGCCGACTACGCCGCGACGCAGGAGAACCTCGACGCCATCATCGAGCGCTTGATGGCGAGCGAAGGCTATCAAACCATGCTCAGCGCCCTGCCGCCCGATACCCTACACGCGCAACCCGAAACCATGATCACCCTGCTCGCACGCGTGCGCGAGCGCTACGGTTCAATGCGCGACTACGCCCGCGCCGCCGGCGTGAGCGACGCGAGCATCCACCGTCTCGAAGCGCGGCTGCTTGGCGATCAGGGATAAAGGCGCAGTGGCAACTTCGTCACCGCGCGGAAGACGATGCTGGGATGCAGCGGCAGCAGCTCGCTCGTCGTGCGCTCGAAGCTGCGCGTGCGTTTGAGCAGCGTGCCGATGGCGACTTGGGCTTCGAGGCGGGCGAGGTTGGCGCCCAGGCAGTAGTGGGTGCCGAAGCCAAACGCGAGGTGGCGATTCTCTTCGCGCGCGATGTCGAAGCGTTCGCCGTTGGCGAACATCTCTTCGTCGCGATTGGCGGAGCCGAGCCAGCTGACGACGAACCGACCCGGTTCGATGGTGTGGCCGTGGAGCTCGACGCGGCGCGTGGCGACCCGTGGATCCATCTGCACCGGTGACGAGTAGCGCAAGACTTCCTCGATCGCCGACGGCAGCAGATCGGGCTCCGCGCGCAGGCGCGCCAGCGCCTCCGGGTGTTCGATCAACGTCAGCGCGGCGTTGCCGATCAGCGTCGTCGTGGTCTCGTTGCCGGCCACGAGAAGCAGTACCAGCATCTGCAGCATCTCCTCGTGCGTCAGCTTGGAGCCCTCGACTTCGGCCTGCACGAGACCCGTCAGCAGATCTTCACGCGGCTGGCGCCGCCGTTCCTCGGCCAGCGTGATGAAGTAGCCGCGCATCTGATCGAAGCGCCGGCGAAACTCGACCATCTGTTCGGGGGCGGGCGGAACGAACAGCAAATTGCCCAAGTTCTCCACCGCGGCGTCCGACCATTGTTTGAACTGCTCGCGGTCTTCCGCCGGTACGCCGATGATCTCGGCGATCACCGTGACGGGTAACGGATAGGTGAGCGCCTGAATCAAGTCGACTTCGCCCTGCTCGAGCGCGCGATCGAGTAACTCGTTGGCGATCTCGTGCATGCGCGACTCGAGTCGGCGAATGATGCGCGGCGTGAACGCCTGGTTGACCAAGCCGCGCAATCGCGTGTGCTGCGGCGGATCCTGTCCGAGCATGCTCGGTTCGGGGAACATCGTCGGGTCGATGCCGGGCGGGGGCGGAAACTTGTTCGACCAGGTCACCGGATCCTTCAAGATCGCCTGGATGTCGGCGTAGCGAAACACCGACACGATCGGAAACTCCGTGTGCGCATACACCGGCTGCTCGCGTCGCGCTCGCGCGTAGAGCGGAAACGGATCGCGCCGCGTGGCTTCATCGAACGGGTTGAAACTGAAGTCGGGTGGAATCTCTTGGGTTGAATCTGCGTGCATGACTTGCCCTCACCCTGACCCTCTCCCAGAGGGAGAGGGACTTCAATCGCGTCCGCTCCTACTTCAGCGGCACGTAGTACGGTCGCCCGGCTTGCTGCCACTCCATGTAGAGCTCGGCGAAGGGCGCGCCCATCGGGTCGAGGCCGCGGATCGGCATCGAGCCGCGGCGGATGGTGAAGTCGTGCGGTGCCAGCTCGCCGGCGCGCACGAAGTGGCGCTCGGCCGCGTCGGTCTTGCCCGCTTGATGCAAGTGCCACGCGAGGGTGAATTCGGCACGCGCCAATTGTACCTCGTTGGTCGGCAACATCTGCCGCTCGCGCGCTTGCTCGGGGGTGAACGGGATCTTGTTCCGCGTCACCCACGCGCGCAACGCGGCATGATGCGGCGCCGATTCGATCCCGTGGAGATCTTTGAACTGATCGCTGCCGAACGCCACGTCGTTGGGCCGCACGATGCGTCCCTGCTCGTCGATCCACACTACCGTCGGCACGTTGACGAAGTCGTAGAGGTCGGCCACCACGTGGTCAGTGTCGATCAAGCTTGGATGCGTCGGTGCCGCCGTCTCGATGAACGGGCGCGCATCGTCCGCGGTCTTGTCGAGCGCCACCGTGATCACCACAAAGCCGTGACCCTTCAGTTCTTCGTACAGACCTTGCCAGACCGGCAAGTCATAGCGGCAGCCTCACCACGAGGCATAGGCGACGAGCAAAACTTTCTTGCCGCGATAGTCGGACAGCGAGTGCGGTGTGCCGTTGAGATCGGGCAGCGTGAAGTCAGGCGCGGTGAGCGAGGCGAGTTGCGCCGAGCGATCGCTGGCGGACACACCGAGACAGGCGACGCGCTCGTCGAGATCCATCGCTAACGGACGTCGCACGGCGTTCGCGAAGCCCGCGAGGTCGACACCGTCGTTGCTGACGAGCCCGACCTGGCCACTGGTCGGCACGCAGATGTCATCCTTGCACAAGCCTTGTGGTTTGAGTTCCCAGCCGAGCGCAGACTGCAACGCCACCGGCGCAATGCGCACCTGCGCGTCACTGAGCGTACCCGGCACCTGCACTGCACGGGTTTCATCGAGGAGCGTAAAGTTGGCGGTCGCCATGTTGATCTCCCTCGCTGGCCACTGGGCTAGGTTGAATCCAGCGCTTTGTCAACGCTATGAGGAGCCACGAGCGAAGGAGAGTGTGATGCCGAGCCCGAGCGATGCCGTCGTGCAAGAATTACTCGACCGCGCCCACATCCGCGATGTGATCCTGCGCTACGCGCGCGGCATCGACCGGCGCGAGTGGGAACTGGTCGCCGCCTGCTTCGTGCCGGGGGCGATGACAGACTACCTGTTCGTGCCGCCGGCACCGATCGAGCAAGTGATCCCCGCCATCCGCGACGCCCTCACGCGCTTCGCCAGCACGATGCACACGATGGGCAACCAACTCATCGACCTGACGGGCGACTGCGCTCGCAGTGAGACCTACGCCATCTGCTACCACCGCATCGACGGCGCCCCCGAACCGCAACTGTTCACGGTCGGCATGAAGTATTTCGACGAACTGGCGCGCGATGCCAATCGCTGGCGCATCAGCAAGCGGGCAGTGACCTTCGAGTGGCAAACCACGGCGCCGCTCGGGGCGCCACCGCGCACGGTGGCGCGCTAGCGTCGTGTCCCGAATCTGTCCGCACCGCAGACAAGAATGAAGCGCGGGGCAGCGAAGGTGCCCTCTCCCTCTGAGACGGTCGACAAAACGGGGAACGACAGTGAAGCCGGGGAATGAATTTCCGGGCTCAGTCGATCAAAGTCGGCTGAAGCCGACTGGAAACGCCTTGCCGGAGTCCCCCGGGGACTTTGCTTCGACTCAGCCGGGGAATTCATTCCCCGGTGTCGAGATCGATCGACTTGCGAGACACGACACTAACTTCACGCCAACGTACCACCGTCGGCGAGCAAGGCGACGCCGTTGATCATGCCCGCCTCGTCGGAGGCCAGGAAGGCGATCACTTGCGCGACCTGCTCGGGCTCGAACAACTGCCGCGGCACCGGCGTGCGGATGTAGTTGATGAGCTGCGGCTCGAAATCGTCGCGCGGGATGAAGTGCTGAATGATCGCGGTGCGCACCGAGCCGGGGCAGACGCAGTTGGCGCGCATGCCGCGGGTGGCGAACTCCAGCGCGATCGAGCGCGTGAAGTTGAGCAGGGCGGCCTTCGACGCCGCGTAGTGCGAGGCGTACGCTTGGCCGCGCATCGCGGCGGTCGAGGCGACGTTGACGATCACCGGCCGCGGGTGCGCGAGAAGGTGTGGCAGTGCCGACTTGGTAGTGTGGAATGCGCCGTTGAGATTCACGCCGATGACCCGCTGCCACTCGGCTTCGTCGATCTCTTCGAGCCGCAGTGCGCGACCGACACCCGCGGCGTTGATAAGAGTGTCCACGCCACCGAACGCGCGCACCGCATCGTCAATCGATACGCGTACCGATTCCATCGAAGCAACGTCACACACGCTACTCGCCGCGTTACCGCCGGCTTGTTTGATAGCCGCCCGCGTCTCGGCCAGACCCGCCTCGTTCACGTCGACGGCAAACACCTTGGCGCCGGCCGCGGCAAACGCCTGCGCAGTGGCGCGACCGATGCCGGAGGCGGCGCCGGTGACGTAGGCGATGCGATCGGTGAAACGAGGAGTCATCGGGAACCAGGAGTCAGGAGTCGTGAGCCGGAGTGAGTGGGCGTGCGGCGATACATTCCGCGCAGGGACACAACTTGCGTAGGTACGCGTACGAATAGATGCCCGTGTCGTGCCCGCCCGCCCAGGTGAAGCTCAGCGCGTAATTGCCTACGGCTTGGATACCCGTGAGCACGGCGTCGGGGACACTCAAGAAATGTTGATCGTTGCCGTGCCCCTGGCATCCCGCACAGGGGCACCATCCGCGCAGAAAGGCGTACGGATACTCGCCGACGTGGCCATCGCTCCAGGTGATGCGCACGAGGGCCCGCTCGTGCACATGACGGATCTCGGTAGGCCGCGTACGACCGGGAAGGCTGGGTGCAGGCATCGGTGACTCCGGGCGTGACCATCTACGGGTCGCGCGCTCACGTCAAGTGACTCGGGTCTCGTCATTCGTTGCCGAGCGGGCTCGACCTGTCGCGCCGTAGCCGCTACTACGTGGGCAGTGCCCACACCGACCTACAGCATTGTGTGCCACGAGTTACACGCCGCGCGGCAGCACCTGTACGACTTGGTCCGGCCGCTTTCGCAAGACGAGTTATGGTGGCTGCCGCCGCGAGCCGACGGCGTGTGCGTCAGCTATCACTTCGGCCACATCGCGCTGGTGGAAGATGAACACGTCGCGCCGGCCGCAGAGAAGCCTCCCCTCGCGCCGGCTGAGTTTCGCGACCTCTTCGGTGCCCACAACGCGAACAACAGCCATATCCGCCTCCCGTCGGGAGCGGAGATCGTTGCCTACATGCAGACGGTGCGGGAACGCACGCTACTGGTGTTGGCGCTGCGCTTCCGCGCCATTCACGATGACGATGAAGCGATCGCGGCTTCAGAATTGTTCCGCGGGCTGATCAACCACGAGTACTCGCACACCAAGTACATCCGCCGCATCTGCGCCGAAATGCACCAGCCACCGGTCGAAGCGCCGGCGTCAGAGTTGGTGGTCGCGGACGAGTCGGCGGTCGCATCGCCGCAGTACCGCATCGGACATTGGTAGGATCGGTAAGCTGAGATCAGTTGATCGCGTGCGGTTCGCCGAGGCCGAACGGCGCGATCTCGACATCGAAACCGGTGCCGGTCGGCGTGACCATCTGGTAGGTCCCGTGCATCGTACCGAACGGCGTCGTCAGCGGACACGCCGAGGTGTACTCGAACGCTTCGCCTGGCCGCAGCAGCGGCTGTTTGCCGACGACGCCGGGCCCCTTCACTTCTTCCACGGAGCCGTTGGCGTCGGTGATGATCCAGTGCCGACTCATTAGTTGCGCGGTTTCACCGCCCACGTTGGTGATCTGCACGGTGTAGATGAAGAACCACTGTTGCTGCTCGGGACTGGATCGCTCGGGGACGTATTGCGACTGCACGGCAATGCGAATCCCGCGGGTTGTCGTTTCGGACGCGAACACGAGCAGCCATGTACGCTGCGCAACGCGCGGGGTCAACGGCGCGCGCCGGTCACTCGCTCACGGCGCTCAGCCGCGCGATGGTCGCGTGAAAACCGGCGACGGTCTCGTCGACGATCTGTTGCACCGGTTTGATCGCATCGATGCGCCCGACTACTTGGCCGGCGAGGGCGATCGATGCCTCCATGTCGCCACCGAAGTACAGATCCATCGCGCGTCCGAACACGTCCATGCCGACGTGGTCGGCGCGCTCCAACTCCGTCGTCTTGTTGGTGCGCAGCGCCCGAAGCCCGGGGCGGCTGAAGCGGTTGAGGAAGACCGTATCGGTTTCGACCGCCGACAGAATCGCCTGCTTCCAGTTCTCGTGCACCGGCGACTCGGCCGCCGACACCATGCGCGAGCCCATCTGCACCCCTTCGGCGCCGAGCGCGAACGCTGCGGCCATGCTCGGTCCGTCGCAAATGCCGCCGGCCGCAATCACCGGCACGCTCACTTTGGAACAGACCAGCGGGAGCAGCACCATCGTCGCCACATCGCGGGGATTCTTGAAGCCGCCGCCTTCGCCGCCTTCGACGACGAGGCCATCGACACCCGCGGCGAGCGCTTTCAACGCGGTGCTCAACGACGGTACGACATGGAACACCGTCAGCCCCGCCGCCTTCAACTTCGCCGTGTACTGACGCGGGTCGCCGGCCGAGGTGGTGACGAAGCGCACGCCCTGCTCGACCACGAACTCGACAATGCTGGGATCGCGCACGAACAGTTGCGCGATATTCACGCCGAAGGGCTGATCGGTGAGGTCGCGCATTTTGCGAATCTCGCCGCGGACGGCATCGAGCTCGCCCGACGAGGTCTCGATGATGCCGAGCCCGCCGGCGTTGGAAACCGCTGACGCTAACTGCGCGCGGGCGATCCATCCCATCGGCGCTTGGATGATCGGGTAGCGAACGCCGAGCAGACGCGTGACTCGATTGTCGATGCGATCCATCATGCCGGTTCTTTCACATCGTGCGCGGCCGGGCGCAAGCGGTGGCCTTGTCTCATTGCGCGCACATGCTAGGACTCCGCGCGCGAGGAGGATGGCGTATGCTTGCGGTTGGTAACAAAGCGCCCGCGTTCAACTTGCCGGATCAGGACGGCAAGACGGTTTCGTTGAAGTCGCTGCTCAGCACCGGCGCCGTAGTGTTGTACTTCTATCCCAAAGACGACACTCCCGGTTGCACCAAAGAGGCGTGCAGCTTCCGCGATGACTTCAGTGCGTTCAAGAAGGCCGGTGCGCAAATCGTCGGCGTGTCGAAAGACAGCGCCGCTGCGCACACCAAGTTTCGCGCGAAGTACAAGCTGCCGTTCGCTCTGCTCGCCGATGAAGACACGCACGTCGTGCAAGCCTACGGCGTGTGGAAGGACAAGGTGCTCTACGGCCGCAAGTTCAAGGGCGTCGAGCGCACCACGGTGGTGATCGACAAGAAGGGCGTGATCCGCGCGATCTTTCCGAAGGTGAAGGTTGACGGTCACAGCGACGCGGTGCTGGCCGCGGTGAAGGCGTTGTAGCTCGGGCTCACGCGTCGGCGAGCAGATAGGTCAGGTCGTCGCGCGTGAGCGAGCGCGCAAATCCATCTTCGCCGAGCAGATCGCGCGCCAGCGCCGCCTTGCGCTGCTGCAACTCCCAGATTTTCTCCTCGATCGTCCCCTGCGTCAGCATGCGGTAGGCGATCACCGTGCGGTCCTGCCCAATGCGATGCGTGCGATCGATCGCTTGCGCTTCCACCGCCGGGTTCCACCACGGATCGAACAGCACGACGTAACTCGCCGCGGTGAGGTTGAGGCCGGTACCGCCGGCCTTGAGTGAGATCAGGAACACGCACGGATCGGGATCGTTCTGAAACGCCGCTACGATCTGCTCGCGCTTCACTGACTGACCGGTGAGCATATGGTGCGCGATCGCGCGCCCCCGCATCTCGGTACTGAGCAGCTTGAGGCATTGCACGAACTGCGAGAACAGCAGCACCTTGTGTCCCTCGGCGAGCAATGGTTCGAGCAACTCGAATAACGCATCGAACTTTCCCGACCCGAGATCGGCCTTGCCGCGCGCCAGCACCGGATGGCAGCAGATCTGCCTCAGCCGCGTCAGCGCCGCGAGTATGGCGATCTTGTTCTGCTTGACGCCGCCGGGCGCCTCGCTGAGTTCGTCGACCAACGCGCGGCTGCGCCGGAGTTCGGCGAGATAGAGCTGGCGCTGACCCGGGGTCAGCTCGCAATCGCGGCGCTCCTCGATGCGCTCCGGGAGATCGGTGGCGACCTCGCGCTTCATGCGCCGGAGCAACACCGGACGCAGCTTGGCCGCCAGCAGCGTGCGCGTGTGCCCAGGTGCATCGAGGCGATCGAAGCGGCTGCCGAACTGCCCGCGACTGCCGAGATAGCCGGGGTTGACGAAGTGCATGATGCTCCACAGATCGAGCGCGCGATTCTCCAGCGGCGTGCCGGTGAGCGCCAGCCGATGGCGCGCGCGCAACTCAAGCGCGGCCTTGGTGCCCACCGCATCCGGGTTCTTGATGTTCTGCGCTTCATCGAGAATCGCCGCGCGCAGTTCGATCTCGCGCCACGCCGCGATGTCGCGCCGCAGCAGCGCGTAGTTGGTGATGATCAGATCGTGCTGCGGAATCTCGCGCCGCAGCGCGTGCCGGGTTTCGCCGCTGCTCAGCAAGAGCACGCGCAGACCCGGAACGAAGCGCTCCGCCTCGCGCACCCAGTTGTGCATCACCGACGCCGGACAGACGACGAGGCTCGGCCCGCCGTCGGGCTCGGTCACGCGCAGATGTTCCAGCCAGGCCAACGCTTGCACGGTCTTGCCGAGCCCCATGTCGTCGGCAAGCACCGCGCCGATTCCGAGCGACGACGTGTAGGCCAGAAAGTCGAGGCCCTGTTGCTGATACGGGCGCAGCTCCGCGGTCAGACCCGCGGGCGGCGCGATGGATGGCAACCCGTCGAAGCGCGCGACTCGTTCGCGCAAGTCGGCGATCGCCCGCATGGCTTGCGCATCGGCGCCGAGGCGTTGCAACGCCTCCAGGCTCGCGTCCTTTGCACTCGCCAACTGCCACAGCGACAGCCGCTGCTCGCCCTGCCCGGCTTCGATGCCGAGATCGGCGAGCACTTGCAGCGTCTCTTCATGCACCGCCGCCACGTCACGCCGCACCCAGCCCGACGGCAACTTCACGAAGCGGCTGGTCGCGTTATGCAACTTTGCCAGGTCGGCGTCGGACAACTGCAAGCTCTCGCTCTCCCACTGCGCCGACACCGCGAACCAATCGATGCCGCTGGTCGTCACCTGGATGCGCGGCGTTACGCGTTCCTGTCCGCTCAGCAAACGGCGCAGGCGATCGGTGCCGAAGAACGTTATTCCGTCGGGTCGCGCGTCCCAGCAGTCCGCGAACGCCTCCATGCGGCGCGCGCTGAGGAGGAGCCACCAGCCAACGCCGCGGTCGTCCCACGATACCGGTGCGCGGCCGCCCGGGCCGCGTTTGGTGCCGGGCTCAGCCGTCGTGCTGGCGAGCCACACGATCGCGGGTTCAACGGCCTCGGGGTCGGGTGCCTCGATCCAGATGTTCACCGGGGCCATGATCGCGGGAGTTGGCCGCGCGTCGAGTGCGGCACCCGGCGGTGCTTCAGCATCCGAGCTTTCAGCGATGGCCTGATATGCGGCGAGTACCGGCGCGGCCCCGATCTCCGCCGCACGTAGTCGCACCCAGCCATCGGTCGGCGTGTATTCGAACCGCACCGTATCGGCCGCAGCCGGCTGTCCGGGGCGCCACTCGGGTTCGTTGTGCGCGAACAAGCGGATTTGCAGCCAGTCGTCGTCGCGCAGATCGAGCGCGATCGCCGGACGAACCACGTGCACGTGGGTGTGCGGTGCGAGCGCTTCGCGCAAATGCGGAAAGTGCGTCGCGAGCGTGGTCAGCACCGGTCGGCGGTGCGATTCGGGAAGCGGCAGGCCACCAGCCGCCCGATACTGAGCCAGCAGCGCGCGCGGCGGCTCTTCGCTCACGAGGGAGAACTCACCGTCGGCCAGCACCAGACTCGGATGGTGCCGCGCCCACTCTGTCGGACCGCCGAGGTAGACCACGTCGTCGAGCCGACGTTGACGGCCGTCGGGCCACAGCACGGCGAAGTCGACCCACGCTTGGTCGTCGCGTGCCTCACACACCGGCAGCACACGTGCCGTGGCGTTGCTGAGCCGTACCGGGGAACCGGTCGACACGCCGCCACGCGCGGCGAGCGCTGGATCGAGATCAGCGGCCCACGTCGCCAACGTCGAGCCCGACACTCGCGTCACCAGAGCCTTAAGCGCGCTGCCGCTCAGTTCGCGGCCGATGCCGTAGGCGACGCGATCGTAAGAATTCACCGAGCCGACGCCGGCGTCGACCAGCCATTCGAGCAACGCAGCTTCGTCGGGTGCGAGCAGTTCCGGCGAGCCGCGCAACTCGTTGCGCAGTTGCTGGAGCTGCTGCTGCGTGCGCGGTTGGTCAGTCAAACGCAAGGTGGTTAGCAGCCCGGTGGCGGTCACTGTTGGTTCACCGTCGGCGGTGGTCGCGAGCGACAGGGCCAAGCGCAGGTGGCGCTGCGCCACAGTGCGCCGCCGTTCGGCCCAGCCGACTAACTCGCGCAAGAGCGTGGCGCGCGCCCGCTCCGCCGTGCGAGCGGCCAAGTCACGTCGATCGCGATAGGGCTCCAGTTCGCGCGGCAGCCAACCATTGGCATAGCGCGCGATCTCTTGCGCCAACCGCCAGCAACGCAGATCCGGATCCTCTTCGCGCACGCTCTCCGCCAGCGGCGGAAGATAGGGGCCGAGCCCAGCCACGGGAGCACGGACCAACAACTGCTGCAGCGCGTACTCGCGTTCCCAAATCTGCGGCGCGCGCCGCAGCTTCTCCAACGCAGCCGAACGGACGGCTTGGACCTTTCGAGCCGGCGCCGCGTCCGCGATCGACACTCGGGGCGGCGCGAGCGACCGCGCTGGCAGCAGTCGCGCCAATCGCGGATCGGCAAACCCACCCTGCCCCTGCCCGGCGTTCAGCACGCTGCAGGCGACTGCGTAGGCATGTTTGCAATACGGCCCGACCGGGCAAGAACACTCCGGCATCCAGCCGTCGCCATCGTCCCATTCCCAACCGGTGACGTAGAGGTCGCTGCCGCGCACGGTCGCACTGAGATGGTCGCCGCGGATGGTGAGTGCGCCGACGCGCCCGATCGCGGCGTAGTCGCGCCCGCGCTGTTGCACCGGACGGGCGAACTGTTCGAGTTCGCTCATGAGCGCCGTCAGTAGAGGCGCCGAAAGCAACTCGGTTGTCCGCCCGGACACGCTTGATCCTCTCACTTCTTCCACTTACAACCGGCGCCACGCGCGAAGGGACATCCATCCATGCCGAAGATGCACGAGCGTGTCCAGCGTTTGCACGAGATCGAGGCGGTTATCTTCGATCTCGATGGCGTGCTGGTGGATTCCGAGCCGATTCATTTTCGCGCCGCGAATCGCGTGCTGGCGCGCTACGGCACCGCCATCAGCGACGCCGACTATCGGACCTACATCGGCCTCGGTGAGGGGCCGACGTGGACGGACTGGCGACGACGCTTTGGGTTGCGGCCCTCCCTCCACTCGCTGCTGGAGCACCACACTGCGGCGCGCCTGCAAGAGATTGCCGCGGGTGTGCCGGCGATTGCCGATGCGGTCGATCTCGCGCGGCGCCTGCGCGACGACGCCGTTCCGCTCGCCATCGCGTCGTCATCGACGCCGGCGGTGATCGACGCGCTATTGACCGCGCTCGGTCTTGCCGATGTCTTTTCACTCCGCGTCTCCGGCGAAGATCCCGAGGTCCATGCCGGCAAGCCGGCTCCCGACATCTATCAATGCGCCGCGGCGCGACTCGGCGTGGCGCCGACCGCGTGTGTGGCGATCGAAGACTCCGGCCCTGGCGTGCTTGCGGCGACGCGTGCCGGCATGTTCTGCATCGCCGTGCCGACTCGTTGGACCGCCGATCAGGACTTCAGCGCCGCCGACGTCGTGATGGAAAGCCTGCGCTACTTCCCGTTGCTGGTAGGGTGAAGGTTCGCTCGAACCTGAGGCCGACAGAAAACTCACCGCCGAGAACGCCGAGCACGCAGAGAGAGGGCGCCACAAGAGTATCCGAGAATTTCGTTCCCTTCATTGACACTGAATTTCGTTTGGCTCCTCCTTCGAAAATTGTCGCTGGGGGCAGGGAGCCGTAGGGGCCGCGCTTGCTCGGCCCGGCGGGGGGCGCAGCAAGCAGCGCCCCTACGACAATCCTATTTCATCGCCTTCGGGCGACCGCCGGTCATGGAGACTTCGTGGTTTCGGGCTCTATGGCTCGGCGCCCTCGGCGCGCTCTGCAGTGAGTTTGTTTGTGTCACATCAGGATTGACTGGCCAACGCGCCGGCGTACCCTGCCAGGCATTCCAACTCAGGAGGTGTCATCATGAAGTTGTACGATTTCGCCGGCGCGCCGAACCCAAAGAAGGTGCGCGTCTATCTCGCCGAGAAGGGCATCAAGGTGCCGATCGAGGCGGTCGACATCATCAGCCAGCAGAACCGCACGCCGGAATTTCTGAAGAAGAATCCGCTCGGCGGCCTGCCGGTGCTCGAACTCGACGACGGCTCCCACCTCACCGAGTCGTTGGCAATCATCGAGTACTTCGAAGAGCTGCATCCGAACCCGCCGATGATCGGCAGCACGCCGTTGGAACGCGCGCGCGTGCGCGCGCTCGAACGCATCGCCGAGTTGGGTGTGCTCTCCAACGTGGCGACGGTCTTCCAGAACACCAGTCCATTCATGGCTGGGCGGCTGAAGCAGTCGGCCGACGCGGCAGAGAACGCGCGGACGCGCTTGGCGGGGAATCTCAAAGCTCTCGACAACGCGATCGGGTCGCGGCCATTCGTCGCCGGGGAACGTCCGACCATCGCCGATTGCACGCTGTGCGCCGCCCTCGGCTTCGCTGAGTTTGCCGGCGTGCCGTTGGATGCGTCATTCAAGAACCTGACGCGTTGGTACGAGGCGTACAAGCAACGGCCGGCCGCCGGCGCGTAGAGCGGTGTGGGCTGCCGCTCAGAGTCTGTGAGGAAATCGCGCGCGCGGCGGTTCCGAGCGCGGCGGAAGGGCGGAGCATCGCTCCGCCCTCAGGGGTGTGGTGGGACCTGGCTTGGCTTGGACCAGTACTGTCCGAACTAGGACACTCGGGGCGGGAAATTGGGACACTACCGGAGATTTTCAACTGACCCACTACCAGACTCTTGCGTGCACCAGCCGAAGCGACTACAAAGAGAGCCTCCACTTTATTCAGCTCCCCGAGCGCCGGGCGGAGGGCGAGGGTGAGCTGCGGACTAGCGCCGGATCAATTGGGTTGGGTTGTACCACCGCTACGCGTCGTCGGGATGAGCGGCGTACCGCTGGGGTACAAACGGCGATGTCCACGGTCGTATAGGGCTAGCTTCGTCTGCTTGACAGCCCTGAACCCAACGGGCACAAGAAACGCGCGGCATGGTCAGTCGGGACTGGACCGTGCCTCGACGTGGACAACGGACCGCAGCAGCATGCAACCGGACTCAGCGGGGGAGCAGTCGGTTTCGCTCTTGATGGATGATCTGGTGGACGATCCATGGCGGGTGACGCACGGATTCACACCGGAGGTTCAACGGTGCAGCGATAAGCTGTTTTGTGCCGCATCTGACGAACGGCGCGGCGATATTCTTTCTGAATGGCTGGCCCAGCATCAGCCCTGCATCTTTGGCAAGATGGCGGCCAGAAAGGGTGGAGTGGAGTTCTGTTTTCTGACGGACGATGATCTTCTCGGTTCAGACCTTCCCGTTCAGCGGAAGATTCTGAGTTGTCGGCGAGCGTGGCGCGAAACGGCACTGCGGGGCGAGAGAAGTGCCTTTGTAATTGTCGCCCTATCCGAGAGGATCACGGTTGCGCTTCCGAACCTGGCAGCGAAGCGGCTGGCCCTCAAGCTTGCAAGCCTATACCTGTGCGCACAAGTTCAGCCCGACGAGGTCAAGCAGGACGCTCTTTTCCTTGAGGCCGCTGGCTTCCGCAGGCGCTGGCGCGTTGGCGTGAACTACTTTTCATCCCATGGCGACGGGAGGTGGTGGAAGGATCATCGCATCCCCGGCGGAATGGCGTTTTCAATGAACTCAGTCGGGCACATGGCGCTGTGCCAGCGAGCGATCAAGAAGTACGACGACTCCGACCCTCGGGGGCTTCTATGGGCACTCCAGGTCGCGATGCAGCTCATTGACGACACTACGCCTGGCATTTCGGGCCGGAATACAAGACTGTTCGAACTCAGTGAGGTTGCTGCAACTTTGCGGTGTCCGTTTTCACCGCCACCGCGCAATCTTCAAACGAAAAACTTCTGCGTGTACGAAGGGCAATACCACACCGATGTGACCGTGCCCTCAGAATACTTCGACCCCTGCATAGAACGGCCCGCATCTCTTGGGTTGAGAACCGACCTGGATCTCACGTACCTCCACAACGATGCGCCAGACAACCCCGACTACCGCGAGATCGGCGCGGGCGTCGATACCGAGAATTGAGGAGGGAGCCACCATGCGAAGTGAGCCACGACGCGAACTGCTGGAGCAGTTGCGCTCGTTCCTACCAGCAGACCGACCAATGCAGTTGTCCGACGCGCGAAGGGTCTATGAGAGCGATCCGGAGTTGTTTTACTCAGTCGCTCCTCTTGAGCTGGCCCAAGAGGACATTGCGATTCGCGCCTTGCAGAAGATCGTCAGGACGTTGGCCGTCATGATTCGTGACGGATTCACGATAGATAGTAAGGCTCGCACTCCCCTTGCCCTTGGATTGGAGGGCGGCGCCTTGCCACTGGACGATCTTGACAGTGATCGCGGGTTTCTTGAGAAGCTCTTTGCCGGTACTGCTCAAGATAAGTCGCTTGCCGGGCACTCCGTCTCGCGTGCTTGCGTTGCATTCCATTTGGATCGATTCCCTTGGGAAGACGAAATTCGCAAGGGCAGGATTTTACGAATTGCTCCCGAAGATGCCAGAGATGTCATGGCAGGGCTCGTTCCTCGCCATCACTACTATGAACTGATTGATTGCGCCCGCGAGGTAGTGCGAGCACCTACCGGCGTCTGGGAGGGGATCAGGCACGAGAACGACAAAACTCCCTGGGGGCATGCATACTGTGGGAAACCGTCGCGCAGTTGGAATGAGAGTGGGGCGGCAGGGACAGTACCGGACAGATATGTGTACATGGTCTATGCTGATCCTGACGGCTACGTGTTTGATTGGGATTGGGTTGAAGCAGATCCCGACGATCCGCGATTGCCCGTCAGACATGAGACGAGATTTTTCAAGAGATCCGAGATCACGTCGGACGAACTGCTGGTTGGCAATTTGGGGGCGCTTTCTGGATCGTTTCGTTCGGCCGGCGCGTATTCAGCGAAGGGAGACTGCGTGTTCTTCTATATTGATGAACGGAAATCGTATGCGCGTCGCATCGATGAGTACGTTACGCTGTTCTTCCCACTCGACAGTTCGTCCGGCACCGCAAGCATTGGCTTCAAGATCAAGTACGTCGGCCGTCTGCTCGATGCCTTGCGACGGTACAAAAGGGGCGACCAAGACAAGATCTCCCTGACGTACCAGCCTGACCAACCCGACCGGCACGACTATGTCGGGATTGACGTGCTCTTTTTGATGCGTGCATGGCTTGCAGAGGGCTGGCCGAAGATCAAGAGCGTCGCGGAAGCCATGCAATTGCTGAAGGAACTCGAATCACTAGGCACGCGCGAGGTGATGGTTCCACGCGAACTCGTTGAACAAGCTGCCTAAAGGAACCGGAACTTGTTAGTTCGACCGCCCAGCCGACCGCCCGAATCCACTCTGGAGATATCCTCACAGACTCTCAGTCGCGGAAATTGACGAACTGCAGCGGCTGCCCGAAGTCCTGTCCCTTCAGTAGCGTGATGACCGCCTGCAGGTCATCACGCTTTTTGCCGGTCACGCGCACCTGATCGGCTTGAATCTGCGCTTGCACTTTGAGCTTCGCGTCCTTGATGCGCTTGACGATGTCACGCGCCTTCTCGGTCGAGATGCCCTGTTGCACGGTGATCGTCTGCTTGGCGCGGCCGCCGCCGGCGGGTTCGATGGTGCCGTAGACCAGACACTTGAGCGGCACCTGTCGCCGCGCTAGCTTCTCCTGCAGCACTTCGACCGTCGCCTTTACCTTGAAGTCGTCGGTCGAGTTGATGCGCAGCTCGTCCTCCTCCCACTCAATCGTCGTGTTGGTGTCCTTGAAATCATAGCGCTGACTGATTTCTTTGCGCGCCTGGTTGAGCGCGTTCTCGATCTCCTGGCGATTGACCTGCGACACGGCATCAAATGAAGGCATGTGAGTTCCTCGTGAGTCGTGAAGCGTGAATCGTGAAGCGTGGTTCGTGATTTGTGTTCATCATCAGCGCTGACCAAGTGGATGTCTCCATGAATACCATTCACGCTTCACGACTCACGCGTCACGACTCACGATTTTCAAAACCCGATCGGCGCCGCCACCACATCGACACCCTCGGGCACCTGAAAATGAAACAGGTTGTCGGCCAAGCCAACGCCACGCTTGAGGTTGGTGAAACGCAGGCTGGTGACGTTGCCGAGCTGATCGTGAATCTCAGCGGCAGCGATGTCGAACGTCTTGGGGGCCACACCCAAGCGTAGCCAGCCGAGCGTTCCGTCACCTTGACGCGGGATCAGCTTCAACCACGTCAACTCCGTCGGCGGCGCCGCACTCTCGTCGAGCGAGGCGTCGAAGTCATCGGAGATGCGGCCGACGCCGAGCAGGAATGAAATCGGCGTCGACGCCTTGAACGCCGACTGAAACGGTGCCTTGAGCACTTGCTTCTCCGCGGGTTGGTACAGCCACAACGTGTCGCCATCGGCGACGATCTCCTGACCGTTCCCATCACCAAGCTGCCAGCGCAGCTTGCCCGGACGCTTGTAAGATAGTGTGCCGTGTGCGGTGAGGGTCTTGCCGAGACTCGCCACCGTCATCTCCTGCGTCACATCGGCTGTGAAGTCCGTCGTTGCATCGTAGCGCTGCTGCACCTTCTGAACGAGCCCGGCGACGGGCGCCTCGGCTCGTGACTCAGCTCGTGATTCGTGCTCGTGGCTCGTGCTCGTCAAGAGGAGCACCATTCCGAACACGATCCACGAACCTCGAGCACGAACCACGATGTCACTCCTCGATGCGGCGGGCGAGCACTTCGCGCGGTCGGCCGCCTTCGGTCGCGGTGATGACACCCTCGCGCTCCATGCGTTCGATCATACGCGCAGCGCGGTTGTATCCCACGCGCAGCCGGCGCTGCACCCACGAGATCGACGCTTGCCGGCTTTCGGTCACCAACCGCACCGCCTGATCGTACAGTGCGTCGTCGAGTTCGTCATCCACTTGCGATTCGCCGTCTTCCTCCTCGTCGCTTTCGAGCAAGCCAAAGGCATACAGCGGCGAGCCTTGCTTCTTGATGAAGTCGACCACCTTGGTGATCTCGGTCTCGGACACGTAGGCACCGTGCAGTCGCTGCACGCGCGCGGTGCCGGGCGGCAAGTAGAGCATGTCGCCGCCGCCGAGCAGGCGCTCGGCGCCGATGTGATCGAGGATGGTGCGCGAGTCGACCCGTGCCGTCACTTGAAACGACACGCGAGCGGGAAAATTCGCCTTGATCAAGCCGGTGATCACATCGACCGACGGCCGCTGCGTCGCTAAGATCAAATGCATCCCGGCGGCGCGCGCCTTCTGCGCCAGCCGCGTGATCGGCTCCTCGACGTTGCGCCCCATCGTCATCATCAAGTCGGCGAGCTCGTCGATGATGATCACGATCTTGGGCAAGTGCTCACGCACCGGCACTTTGGGAGCTGCCGCCGTCGCAGCGTCGTCCTCGTCCGCTTCCACCAGTTCTTCCAACTCGATCACGCCGGCTTGCCGCTCCTGCTCTTCGCGATCGACGACGCGGTTGTAGCCGTCGATGTTGCGCACGCCGAATCCCTTCATCATTCGGTAGCGCTCGTCCATTTGCTCGACCAGATTCTTGAGCACGACCACCGCCTTCTTCGGATCGGTGACGACGGGAACGAGCAGATGAGGAATGTCTTCGTACACCGACAGCTCGAGCATCTTGAGATCGATCATCACGAAGCGCACGTCGCGGGGATTCGCCTTGTGCAAGATGCTCATGATCATCGCGTTGAGCGAGACCGATTTGCCCGTGCCGGTGGCGCCGGCGACGAGGAGATGCGGCATGCGTGCCAGATCGGCGACCACGGGTGTGCCTGCCGTGTCCTTACCGAACGCCAGCGTCAGCGGCGAGGTGGCGGCTTCGTACGCCTCGCTTTCGATGATGTCCTTCAGCGCGATCTGCTCGCGGCGTGCGTTGGCGACCTCGATGCCGACCACTGCGGTGCCGGGAACTGGAGCCAGAATGCGCACGCCGACGGCGCGCAGCGCCATCGCCAAGTCGTCGGCGAGCGTGACGATGCGATTCACCTTCACCCCCGGCGCCGGCTCGATTTCGAACGTGGTGATGACCGGCCCCGGGCGCACGGCGGTGACTTTGCCCTGAATGCCGAAGTCGGCGAGCTTGGTCTCGAGAATCTGCGAACTTCTGCGCAATGCTTCTTCATCGACGCGCACGCCGCTGCGTTGCGGCGCATCGAGGAACATGGCCGACGGGACCTGATAACGACCGTCTGCGGCGAAATGAAACTTTTCTTGCACCACCGCGCGACTCGGTTTCTCCGCCGCCTTCGGCGCCGCGGGTGGCGAAGGCAGCACGACCGAGATCGCCGGCGTGGATGATTCCGGTTCCGGCTCGGGATCAATTTCGTCCTTGAGAAGAATTATCGGCGTGTCGCGCGGCGGCGTGGCGTCACGCTTGACGTTCGTCCGCGGCAACGCCGCCGGCGCCATGGCGCGACGTTCGGCGCGCCGCGCCCATGCGGCGCCGATGCGCGTCCAGCCACCAATCGCAGCGCGGCGCGTGGCGGTGGCGGCGGTGCGCAGCGAGATTCCGGTCGTGAACACCAGTGAGACCAGGAGCAGCGAACCGGTCAGCACCAACGCGCCCGCGGTGCCGAGGGTCTCGTGCAGCAGCGTCGCAACAAATCCGCCGAGCCAGCCGCCGGCGGTCGCAACGTCGCGGTCCGGTCGCAACACGCCGCCGGCGATCGCCACCACCAACACCAGCGCCAAGCCGCCACCGGCGCGGGCGATCGACAGATCTTGCGTCGCTTGGCGGAAGAGAGTGGCGGCGACGGCGAGGAGGAGGAGCGGCACGAGGTACGCCGCCAGCCCCAACATCTGCAACATCGTGCTGGCGAGACCGTAGCCCACCGGGCCGCCCAAGTTTCCGGTCGTCGCGCCGCGTTGATACGAAAGGAAGCTCACCAGCGCGAAGATCGCCGCCGCCAGCACCACGACCGCGACGACCTCGTCGAGCACGCGCGCCGCCAACGGCTCGTTGGTCTCCGCCGACTTCCGTTTGCGTGGCGAGCGAGCGACCGGTGCGTCCGGCTCTTCGCTATCGCGCCCCGCCGTCACCATCACCGGCGGGCGTGCCCCGACTCGTTCCCGCGCCATTTCACATCTCCATTATGAACGGCAAGATCACCGGCCGCCGGTCGAGGGTGCGCGCGAAGTAGCGCTTGAGGGCTTTGCGGACCTCTTCCTTCACTTCGAGTGAATCAGTGCGCGACTCGCGGGTGATCTGCGCCAGGGCGTCCTTGACCACCGTCTTGGCCTTGTCGAGATAGGCTTCGCTGTCGTCCTCGAAGATGAAGCCGCGCGTGATCAGATCGGGTCCGCTAATCAATTCGCCGGAATGTTGATCGAGCGCGAGCACCGCGAGCACCAGCCCGTCTTGCGACAGATGGCGGCGGTCGCGCAGGACGATGTCGCTGACATCACCGATGCCTTTGCCGTCGACGAACACGCGACCGGCGGTGATCGGATCGCGCATCTGCGCCCCGGCGGCGTCGATTTCGAGCACATCGCCGTCTTCGAGCAGGAAGGTGTGCTCGGGCGGCACGCCCATCGACTGCGCCAAGCCGCGATGGTGCGCGAGATGGCGATACTCGCCGTGCGCCGGCACGAAGTATGTGGGACGCGTCAGCGCCACCATCAGCTTCAACTCCTCCTGACTCGCATGCCCTGACACGTGGACCTCGGCACTGTGCGAATGATGCACCGCCGCGCCGCGACGAATCATGTGATTGATGAGATTGCTGATGGTGCGCTCGTTCCCTGGAATGATGCGCGACGACAACACCACCGCGTCGCCCGGTCCCATCTTCACCTGCGCGTGATCGTCCATCGCGATGCGCACCAGCGCCGACAGTGCTTCGCCTTGGCTGCCGGTGGTGAGCACCAGCGCCTGTTCGGGCGGGATCGACGCCAGCGCGCTGGCTTCGTGGATCAGACTCGGCGGATAGTGCAGATGCCCAAGCTCGGTGGCGATCTGAATGCTGTTGGTCAGGCTGCGGCCGACCACGACGACGCGCCGGCCGTTGACCTGCGCCAGTTCCAACACCTGTTGCAAGCGGTGCACGTGCGACGAAAAGGTCGAGAAGAAAATTTTCCCCGGGGTTTCGCGAACGATGCGATCGATCGCGCCGCGCACCGATTGCTCTGACGGCGTGGTGCCTTCACGTTCGACGTTGGTCGAGTCGGAGAGCAGCAACAGCACGCCCTCGGCGCCGTACTCGGCGAGGCGCGGTAAGTCGCTGCGGTGGCCGTCGAGCGGGGTCTGATCGAGTTTGAAGTCACCGGTATGAATGACAGTGCCGAGAGGAGTACGAACCGCGAGCGCGACCGCGTCGACGATCGAGTGGGTCACGTGCATCGCCTCGATGGTGAATGGCCCCATCTGCCATGGCCGGCGGTTCTGCACGACGTTGAGATCGACCTTGCCGTCGAGCTTGTGCTCGCGCAGCTTCTCGCGCACCAAACCGGCCGCCATCGGCGGCGCGTAAACCGGGACGTTGAGGTCGCGCAGCGCGTAGGGCAGCGCCCCGATGTGGTCCTCGTGCCCGTGGGTGATGACGAAGCCGAGGAAGCGCTCGCCGAGTTGGCGGACGTAGTCGAAGTCGGGAATGACCAGATCGATCCCGAGCATGTGCATCTCGGGAAACATCAGCCCGCAATCGATCGCGATGGCGGCCTGCCCGCATTCGAGCACCAAGCAATTGAGCCCGATCTCGCCGAGGCCGCCGAGCGGCACAACGCGCAACGGCCCGGAGCCGTCGGCCATCATGGCGGGCCCTCGGATGCGCTACTCAGAAAATGGATATCGTCGGTTAGAAGGGTTGGTTGAAACAAGCGTTACACCTCATCCGCCTCAGCGCCGCCACGTGAGCTGATGATAGACGGCGGAGGTTGATGAAGTCAACGAAACGAAATCAGCGATACTGCATTAATTCAGACACTCGCAGCTCTCCGGCAACGACCCGCGCGCCAAACTCCGCGGCCTTGAGAAACTCGGTCGCTTTGTGATAGGCCTGCACCATTAACGTCATCCTACCGTCCAACTAGGGCGGACCTCGCTATCGGTTTTATTAGTTGGTTGATCTCGGGAGGGCCAGCACCTCTTCGGGGGCTGGTATCTTCGCTCGGCAATCTGTGCCGAGCGAGGTTCGCACTGCGCAACGCGGACAGGCTTGGCGCGGTGCCTTGACGGCGGCACACGCCAGAGGAGATTGTGCAAATGAAGAAGTGGCACGTAAGCATGAGCATGTCCCTGAACGGCGATAGCGCGGCGGCCTCGCCCATTCGCAACCGCGTAACTCGCGCCTTCGACCTGAACGGCATAGGCAAGGTTGGTAAGGCGACCGCGAGTTATGAAGGCGAAACGATTGCGTCTATGGCTGCTGAAACTCTTGCGGAAATCATCCGTGACCTGGGAACTGCCTCAGCCGAAGCACATGCGGATACAGACGTTCGCTTGGATCATCTTTGGATACATATTCAAGCCCGCGATTGAACATCCCTACTTCAGGGTCGCTTTGCTACCCCCTGAATCACGCGCAGCTTGAACGGTCGCCGGTCCGCCAGCAAGCCCTGTCGCGTGGCAACGTCGGCTCCGGTGTGCGCCTCGGCGCCATGGGCGCAGGCGGCGTGACTGGCGCCTCAGAGGTGTCGGCATCTCCGAATCGATCAACTCGCCGATTGTCCAGACATGCACTGTCACTCCGAGTGCCATTGCCGGAGTGGTGCGGAGCGTCTCAATGAGTCCGGAAAAGCCGGCGCGGATGAGCGCGCACGCCGAACCTGTAACCCGGAGAGCCCTCGCGGAAGTTTGCTCACCGCGCGGCGACCGTGAGTTCCACGGCTTCACGACCGACTTCGGTCGGGATGGGCAAGCCGTCGTCGAGCAACGCTTCCACGTAGACCTCGATCGCTTCACGGATGTTCTTGAGGGTGTCCTTGCGCGTTCGGCCTTGCGACACACAGCCCGGCAGTACCCGGCACTTCGCAACGAATCCCGACTCGCGACCTTTCTCTACAATCACCGTATAGCGCATCGTCCGATCCCTCCGTGCCCACGCAGCGTATGGACGGCAAAGCAGCCTGTCAACGCGCGGCCACGTTCGACGAGAGATCTACTCGGTGGAACCCCTCACCTTCGTCCTCTCCCCGCAGTGAGGCGGGGAGAGGATTCCTTGGGCCTCGGATGGGAAGCGGCGCAACGCTCGTCGCGCAGAACACTAACGCCCCGCCACCTCGTCCGCTGCGCGCTTGCGGAGGTATGCCAGGATTACTTGCGCGTCGGACTCGGTGAGCCACTTGCCGAAGGCGGGCATGCCTTTACCTTTCAGCGCGCCGTCGAGGACGATGGTGGAGAAGCCGGCTTGCACTTCGGGGCTGAGGTGGCGCAGGTCGGGGAGCACACCACCGCCGACTGCGCCGGCGCCGTGACAGGTCATGCAATTGCGGCTGAAGAGCGCTTCGCCCTTCTTGATCGTCTTCGCCGATGCGTGTACCGGCAGCGGCGCCGCCATCGCCCTCGCTTCGACTGCCGGCGGTGGTGGTGGCGGCAATGTCGCCGTACCACCGAGCGCGAAGGTCAACACGCGGCCGACGTTCCGCACGCCCGTCGCCGCGGCGGCATCGCCACCGTAGAGCCCGAAAATTCCACCCCATCCGGCCATCACTGAAACGTACTGCTTGCCATCGATGGTGTATGTGATCGGTCCCGCCACCACACCGGTGCCCGCCGGCGCTTCCCACAGCTTGGCGCCGGTGTCGGCCTTGTAGGCGACCATGCGTCCGTCCGCCGTGCCTTGGAAGACCAGATCGCCGGCGGTGGTGAGCGTGCCGCCATTCCACGGTCCGTTGTAGGGCACGCGCCACGCCTCGCGCTGCTTCACCGGATCCCAGGCGAGCAGATAGCCGATCGCGAGGCTGCGCGGGAACTCCTTCGTCAGGGTGAAATCGATACCGGTGTTCCAGCGGCCGGGCTCGTACTTCCACTGCTTGTCGAGCGCGAACACCGCCGGGATGTCTTGCGCCGGAATGTAGACGAGGCCGGTCTTCGGATTGAACGACATCGGGTGCCAGTTGTGGGCGCCGAGTTGCGACGGCTTCACCGTGGTGGTCTTGGTGCGGTAGTTGGTGATCGTGCTCTCCACCGGCCGGCCGGTCTTCATATCGATGCGATCGGCCCAGGTCGCTTCGACGAATTTCTCCGCCGACAGCAGCTTCCCGTTCTCGCGATCGATGACGTAGAAGAAGCCGTTCTTCGGCGCATGCAAGATCACCTTGCGCATTGTTCCATCGACCGGAATTTCGGCGAGAATGATGTGCTGGGTGGCGGTGTAGTCCCAGGTGTCGCCCGGCGTCTCTTGATAGTACCAAGCCAGTTCGCCGGTGTCGGGACGCAACGCGATGATCGACGAGAGGTACAGGTTGTCGCCGCCGCCGGGACTGCGCACGTAACGGCTCCACGGTGAGCCGTTGCCGGTGCCGACGTAGAGCAGCTTCAGCTCCGGATCGTACGCCATCGAATCCCAGCACGTGCCACCGCCGCCGACCTTCCACCATTCGCCGCCCTTCCAGGTTTTGGCCGCCTGCTCCAGCGCGGGCGATTCGAACGGTTGCGATGGATCGCCCGGTACGGTGTAGAAACGCCACGCGAGCGCGCCGGTCGCCGCGTCGTACGCCGACACGTAGCCGCGCACGCCCAATTCAGCACCGCCGTTGCCGATGATCACCTTGCCTTCGACGACGCGCGGCGCGCCGGTGATGGTGTACGGCCGCGTCTGATCGACGGTCACGACTTCCCAGACCAGCGCGCCCGTTGCCGCGTCGAGCGCAACGAGCCGGCCGTCGAGTGTGCCGACGAAGACCTTGCCCTTGTAAACCGCAACGCCGCGGTTGACGACGTCGCAGCAGGCCTTCGGCCCGGTCTCGCGCGGAACCTTGGGATCGTACGTCCAGATCTCTTTGCCGGTGCGCGCGTCGATGGCGAAGACGACGCTCCACGCGCCGGTGGTGTAGAGCACGCCGTCGACGACCAGCGGCGTGGCTTCGAGGCCGCGGTCGGTGTGGGTGTCGTAGCTCCACAGGAGGCCGAGCGTGGACACGTTCGCCGCGTTGATCTGATCGAGCGGGCTGAAGCGCTGCTCGGCATACGTGCCGCCATGGGTGAGCCAGTTCTGCGGCTCGCTGGCGGCGGCGCGCAGGCGCGCGTCGTCAACTGTTTGTGTGGTGGCGTGAATGCGTTCAGCCGGCGACAACACGGGCGCGGTCGAACTAGTCCGATGGCAACCCGCGGTGGCGATCACGAGCGCCAGAGCGCTCCAGGTCATCGACTTCGTGCGCGCCTCCTTCAGTGAACCGTTCCGCAATACTCGCGCCCGGTCGGCGAAGTCAACGCGCGAGTTGGATAGTGCTTCATCCCTGGCGATTTTGGGGCGGTGTTCCCGCTCGTCATACCGGCGCAAGCCGGAATCCAGGATCACCCGCACACGCCCCGCCTGGATACCGGCTTGCGCCGGTATGACGAATTTCCCTGTGGGGCCTTTGACGACGGCCGGCCGGGTCTTAGGCCTTGGCGGGGCGGCGCGATTGTGCGACGGGGATGGAGAGACTACAGTTCCTCACCAAATGACCGCCCCGGTCGCATCATGACGACGACCCTCCTCTTTAGCGATCTGGTCAACTCCACCGAGCTGCTGCAGCGCGCCGGTGACGAGCGCGCGCAACGGATCTTCCAGACGCATCACAAGCTGCTCAAGGAAGCTGTCGCCGCCAACGGCGGGCACGAGGTGAAGTGGCTGGGCGATGGGCTGATGGTGGCGTTCCCGTCCGCCGCCGACGCCGTGCGCTGCGCCATCGCGATGCAGCAAGCCGCGCGGCGACCGACCGCCGGCGAACGCCTGGCCATTCGCGTCGGCCTCAACGTCGGCGAAGCGTTGCGCGACGAAACCGATTACTTCGGCACGCCCGTGGTCGTCGCCAAGCGCCTGTGTGATCGCGCGCAGCCGGGACAGATCTTGTGCAGCTCGGTGGTGTCGCACCTGCTCGCCGGGCGGCAGGCGTTTACCTTCCGCGATCTCGGGTCGATCGACTTGAAGGGTCTCAGCGCGCCGACCGCGACCTGCGAGGTCCGCTACGACGCCGGCGATCCGGGCGCGCTGCTGACGCGCATGCCGTTCGCCGGCCGCAGCGCGGAAGTCGCGCGCTTGCACCAAGCGCTCGCTGCGACACGCGCCGGTACCGGCAGCTTGGTGATGCTGGCCGGTGAACCCGGCATCGGCAAGACGCGCACGCTGGAGGAATTCGCCGCACACGCGCGTGACGAGAGCACGACCGTTTTGTGGGGACGCTGCTTCGAAGGCGATTGGGCGCCGCCCTACGGTCCGTTTGCCGAGGCGATCGCCGACTACAGCCGCACCGCTGATGCCGACCAACTGCGCGCCGACCTCAGTTACGGCGCTGCACCGTTGGCGCGATTGGTGCCCGCGCTGCGGCAGGTGCTGCCCGACATCCCGGAGCCGGCGGCGTTGCAAGCCGACGAAGAGCGCTTTCGCCTGCTCGACGCGGTCGTGCAGTTCCTCATCGCGTTGGCGGCACGATCGCCGGTGTTGCTGGTGCTCGACGATCTGCACTGGGCCGACAAAGGCACGATCGCGATGCTGCGCCACGTGGCGCGCTTCGCTCCCCAACAGCGCATCCTCGTGCTCGGCGCGTATCGCGACGTTGATCTCGACCGCCAGCATCCGCTCGCTGATGCGTTGAGCGCGCTCCATCGCGAAACCACATTCGACCGCATTCCGCTCAAGGGACTCGCTAGCACTGAGATCGGCGCGCTGCTCGCCATCGTCGCCGATCAGCAAGTACCCGCGGAGTTAGTCAACGCGATCAGCAGCGAGACTGACGGCAATCCATTTTTCATCCGCGAGGTGCTGTTGCACCTAGTCGAAGAGGGCAAGATCTTCCGCGAGGGGGAGCGCTGGAACACGACGCTGTCGATCGCTGACATGGGCATTCCCGAAAGCGTGCGCCAAGTCATCGGCCGCCGCCTGTCGCGGCTATCGGCCAATACCAATCGCCTGCTAGCGGTCGCTGCTGCGTGCAACGGCGGCTTCCGTTTCTCGATCGTCGCGCCGGTCGCCGGCCTCGACGAGGCGCCGGCGCTTGATGCGGTGGACGAAGCGCTGCAGGCGCAAGTGCTGCGGCCGGGAAGCGAGGCTGACACCTACGATTTCACCCATGCACTCATCCGCCACACGCTCTACACCGAGCTGAGCCCCTCACGACAAGTGCGCCTCCATCGCCAGATCGCCGAGATGATGGAGCGCGTCTACGCCCAACGCGCCGCGGAGCACGCCGGCGAGATCGCGTATCAGTATGCGCGCAGCGCCGTGTTGCCTGGTGCGGAGCGCGGCGTCGTGCACGCGCTGGCGGCGGCCGATCGCGCCGAGGCCGCCTACGCCCACGATGAGTTCGTCATCCATCTGCGCACCGCGCTGGAGCTGTTGCCGCCGGACGACGCGCAGCGCGGACGCGTGCTCAGCCGCCTGGGCATTGCGCTCGCCTGGGCGCTGAACCCCGACGCGGCACTGACTACCATCCGCGAAGCCGGTGAACACCTCGCGGCAACTGAGGGTCAGAAGGCAGCGGCGGATTACTTGGCGCGGGCCGCGGTGCTGCTGATGGCCGCCGGCTTTTCGCGCGCGGCTTCGTCCGTCGCCCAGCACGGGCTGACGTATGTTGGCACTCGCCGCGATGACACTTGGGTGCGCTTGCAGGTGTTCGACATCATCCGCCGCGAGACCCGCGAGCCGGACTACACCGGCATCGTCATCGACTCCCCCGAACGGCGCGAGGTAGCGGCAGCCGCCGCGCCGCTGCGAGCGGCGTTCACGACGTGGGAGCACGATTTCCTGTGGATCACCGGATTTGTTGGCGGGCACTCTCGCCGCGAAGTGCTCGATCGATTCAGTCAGTTTCCCGATGATCCGACCGAAGCGACCAACAGCGCCGGCGAGTTCCGTCGTTGCGTGCCGCTGTGGGAGGCGTGGGCGACGCGCAGCGAACGCGAGGGCCGCATCACCGACGCGGCGCTGTATAACGCCTACCTCTCCCGCTGTCTCAACGCGCTCGGCGAATTTGACGCAGCGCAGGCGGCCTACGCGCGTGGGCGGGCATTGACGGCGCGCCTGACCCTACCGGCCGTGCCGATGATCAATCTCGCCGCCGCACAGGAGGAGATGCAGCGCGCGCGGGGGGAACGCGGGGAGCACGGAATCCGCCACGTCCAGAGGCTGATGGAGCAGCCGGCCGTCGAGAACGCCTGGGCGCTGGTCCTGATCCGTGCGGTGGCGGCGCATCGCTACGCCGAACGCGACCGCGCCGACGACGCGCTGCAGTTGTTGGCATTGCAACTCGCGCCGATCGAACGCGCCCCGGGTTGGGCGCCCAACTACACGATGGTCGTGTGCGATGCGGCCGATGTCTTGTGGCGGCTCCAACGCACTGATCACATCGATGTCATCGAGCGCAGCCTGCGCGAAAAAGTGATCGCGACCGACTTTCGCTATCCAATGCGCGACGGCCGCCATGCCCTGGCGCAGCTCTGCGCGCTGCAACACCGATACGACGAAGCCAGCGAGTGGTTTGCCGCGGCCCGCCGCGTTCTCGACGAACAAGGGACGCGCCCACTACGCGCAATCGTCGACTACGATGAGGCCCAGATGTATCGGCGCCGTACGGCTCCCGGCGACGACGAACGCGCGGAGCGTTTGCTCGCTGCCGCTCGTGAGCAATTTCAAACCCTCGGCATGACCGGCTGGGTGCGGCGAGCCGAGAGTCGTGAACGAGACTCATGCCCAACCGCCTCTCCAACAACCACTAGTCACGAACACGCGAGATGACCTTGACACGCGTGCGCCGCCGCTGTTACGGTCCGCGCACTGTGGTCAACAAAGTCATCATTGTCGGAAATCTCGGACGCGATCCGGAAGTGCGGTTTACGCCGAGCGGGCGCGCGATGTGCAAGTTCTCGGTCGCCACCACTGAGAAGTGGACCGATCAGCAGGGCCAGAAGCAAGAGCGCACCGAGTGGCACAACATCGTGGTCTGGGGCAAGCAGGCGGAGACCTGCGGGCAGTATCTCGCCAAGGGCCGTCAGGTGTTCGTCGAAGGATCGATCCACACACGCAACTACGACGACAAGGACGGCAACAAGAAGTACATCACCGAGATCACCGCACGCGACGTCCGCTTCCTCGGCGGCGGTGGCGGCACCCGCACCACCACCGCCACGCACGATAACTTCAGCGCTCCCGCGGGAGAAGATGCCGCGCCAGCGCCTGAAGACGACGATATTCCGTTCTGATCGTGAAGCGTGAGTCGTGAGTCGTGACGCGTGAGTCGGCTAGAGGCTTTGGGTGAGGCGCGTTAGCATCTGACACACTCGCTCGCATTCGCGGCGCAGGTCATCATAGTCCGGCTGCGAGATGTATCCGAGATCACAGCCAAGTCGCAGATAGTAACCCACCTCCACCGCCGAGCCGCGCGCAATCCCGACGAAGCGGCGGTACTCCGCACGATTCAGTCGGCCTGCACCTTCGGCGATGTTCGCCGGTACGGAGGAGGCGGCGCGCCGCAGTTGTGAAACCAACCCGAAGATTTCCTCGCGCGGGAACGATCGCGTTGTCTGGTAGATTCGCAGCACCAACTGATGCGCGAGCTTGAAGACATCGAGATCTCCGTGCGTTGTGATACCGACCGCTTTCATACCAACCACTCACGTCTCACGACTCACGATTCACGTCTCACGTCCTACCAATACCCATCATCGACGAAACTCACGTAGCGTCCGTTACCGATCACAATGTGATCGAGAACGCGGACGCCGACCAGGTCACCGACTTCGCGCAGGCGGCGGGTGATGTCGATGTCCTCTTTGCTCGGGGTTGGATCGCCGCTCGGGTGATTGTGCACGAAGATTACAGCCGCGGCGGACTCGCGCACCACCGGTGCGAACACGTCGCGCGGGTGCACGATGCTCGCCGTCAACGAGCCTTGCGAGACGGCGACGTCTTTGATCTTGCGGTGCTTGTTGTCGAGCAGCACGGCGTAGAAGTGTTCGCGGCGCTCGGAGGCGAGCCGTTCGCGGAAGTGCACGTAGATGTCGTGACTGCCGCGCAGCGACTCACCCGGCTTGAACTCGTGTTCACCGAAGCGCTTGGCGATCTCCACGGCGGCGAGGGTCTGCGCGATCTTGGCCGTGCCGAAGCCGGGCTTCCTGAGATCACCGGGTCCGAGCGTGGCGAGCCGCCGCCAATCGTCGCCGCACAGCTCCATCAACTCGCGCGCCTGATCGAGCGCGCTGCGCCCGCGCGCGCCGGTGCGCAGCAGGATCGCCAACAGCTCGGCGTTCGACAACGCGCCGGCGCCGCGTTCGAGTAATTTTTCGCGCGGCCGATCACCGCGCGGCCAGTGCTTGATGGTGGTGTTCGTCATCGCTGGCGTATACCGCCGCGGCGCACCGGCCGTCGAGAAGCAGTATCGGATGGATGAACGCCGCTGGACGCTGGATGCGGAAACCGGGGTTGGTTCCGATCACTCACGACTCACGGCTCACCACTCACGATTCACGACTCACGAACTCACGACACCTGCAGCAACAACCCCGTCAGATACTCACCCTCGATCTGCGCGACACTGGTCGGATGATCGGCGCCGGAGCCGAGGTGGCGCAGCACGCGAACCGCACGACGAGCGTCGGCGGCGGCGCCGGTGACGATCTGGCGGAACAGCACGGCGTCGACATGCGTCGAACAACTGAACGAGAACACCAGCGCGCCGGGCGCGGCGCGGCGGAAGGTTTGCAAGTGCAGGTCCTTGTACGCACGCGCGCCGCGGGCAACGTCTTTGCGCTGCTTCACCAACGCCGGCGGGTCGAGGATGAGCAGATCGAACGGCTCGCCAGGCTCGCGCAGGTATCGAAAGACATCAGCTTCAACGAAGGCGGCGCGTTTGTTCGGCAGATCATTGAGCGCCCAATTCTCACGCGCGAGTGTGAGCGCGCGGGCTGAGCTTTCTACCGAGACGACTTCCCGAGCGCCGCCCGCGCCGGCATACACACCAAAGCCGCCGGTGTAGGCGAACGCGTTAAGCACGCGGCGATCGTGAGTGAGCTGGCGCGCGAGCGCGCGGTTGTCACGTTGATCAAGAAACAGCCCCGTCTTCTGTCCGTGGTGGACATCGACAAGAAATTGAAATCCGTGTTCGCGCACCCGCAAGCGATCGGCTGGAGGATCGCCGTGCAGCACGCGCTCGACGTCGGGCAGACCTTCTTCGCGCCGCACCGCTCCCGCGCTGCGTTCGTAGATCGAGCGCGGCTGCGCTAGGTCGACCAGCGCGGCGATCAGCGGCGACTGCAACGCGGCCGCGCCGGCGGTGAGGCACTGCAGCACCAGCACGTCACCGTAGCGATCAACCACGACGCCGGGCAGGAAGTCTCCCTCGCCATTGATCACACGATACGTGTCGGTGTCAGTCGGGATCACACTGCGCCGCAGATCGAGCGCGGCGGCAACGCGACGATGCACGAAGGCGGCATCGATCGCTTCATCGATGCGAGTGAGCAGCCGCACCGCGATTGTGCAGCGCGGATTCGCAGCGCCGATGCCAAGAAACTCGCCGCTGGCAGATTCCAGCCGAACCAGCGTTCCCGGCACGGTCGCGGGATCGAGATTCGCGATCGCCCCCGCAAACACCCACGGATGCCCGAGCCGCACCGGCCGCTCTTTGCCGGAGCGCAGGCGGAGCGTCGTGTAGTCGTGTTCGTGATTCGTGTTCGTACTCCTTCCGATCACGAGCACGAACCACGAACCCGATTCACGATCTCCTCCGATACGTCCCGCTGCGGCCGCCGCTTTTTTCGAGTAGGCACACATCGGTGATCATCATCGCGCGATCGACCGCCTTGCACATGTCGTAGATCGTCAGCGCGGCGACGGCGACCGCGGTGAGCGCTTCCATCTCGACGCCGGTTCGGCCGGCGACCTTGACGCGCGCTTCGATGACCAGCGCGTTGCGGCCGCGCGGTGCGAAGTCGACCGTGACGACTTGAATCGCCAGCGGATGACAGAGCGGAATGAGATCCGCCGTGCGCTTGGCCGCCATGATTCCCGCCACGCGCGCGGCAGCGAGCGCATCGCCTTTGGCGACGCGCCGGCTGGTGATCAACCGCAACGTCGCCGGCTGCATGCGCACGGTCGCGCCGGCGACGGCCTCACGTTCGGTGATCGGCTTCGCGCCCACGTCGACCATCCGCACCCGTCCGCGCGCGTCGACGTGCGAGAGGCGCTTCACGCTTGTCTTGCCTGTCCGTCGCGTCGCCACTATAGACTCTCCTCTATGCCACACCACAAATTGATCATCATTGGATCCGGTCCCGCCGGCTTCACCGCTGCGCTCTACGCCGCGCGCGCCAACCTCGCGCCCGTGGTCTTCGAGGGCTCGCAGCCGGGCGGGCAACTTACTATCACGACCGATGTCGAAAACTATCCCGGCTTTCCCACCGGCATCATGGGGCCGGAACTCATGGAGCAGTTCAAGCAGCAAGCCGAGCGCTTCGGTACCACCTGCTTGTTCGACGACGTGACCAAGGTTGATCTGTCACGCCGCCCCTTCACGTTGAACGCGGGCAAGCAGCCCTACACGTGCGATGCGCTGATCATCGCCACCGGCGCGTCGGCGAAGCTGCTCGGCATCGAGTCGGAGACGCGCTTGATGGGTCA